>JAFXCH010000014.1 GCA_017516485.1 Clostridia bacterium | reverse complement strand
GTCTGCTGGGAGATTCGGAAAAGATTACATTGGTTGCGGTTGCAGTATTAATTGTTGGATTAATAATCGGATTTATCTGCATTTTTTGCGTGCAGAAAAAATATAATAACGGTGTTTTCTGATTGACAAATTCCAATTTGTCTTTGAGCACCTCTCTTCGTTGTTGAAACGAAGGGAGGTGCTTTTGTGTTGTCCTGTAAAATCTAATATTTTTATTATTACAAATAAATTAAATAATTGAAATATGCAGATTGTTGTGATATAATGTGAAATGTATAATTAGGTGTATTGTGTTTTGTAAAATTTAGGATGTATGGAGGAAGGCTGTTTTAATACGGCTTAATTAAAGAAAATGGGTAAAATGATAGTAATAGAAGGTCTCGACGGAAGCGGAAAATCAACCCAGATTTCACTGCTTAAAGAATATCTTGAATCAAATGGCTGTGCTTACAGACAGATTAAGCTGCCCGATTATGAAGACCCGTCAAGCACACTTGTGCGTATGTATCTCGGCGGTGCATTCGGCAAAAAGCCCGAGGATGTTGGTGCGTTTGCCGCTTCTGCTTTTTTTGCTGTTGACAGGTTTGCAAGCTTTAAGCAACACTGGCAGGCAGATTACGAGTCGGGTAAGCTTATTCTTGCTGACCGATACACAACCTCTAACGCATACCATCAGCTCGAAAAAATGCCGCGCGAGGATTGGGACAGCTATATCGAATGGCTCGAGGATTTTGAATACGTAAAACTCGGTATCCCGAAGCCCGATGCAGTTATCTACCTCGATATGCCTATAGAGATTTCACAGCAGCTTATGTCGCTTCGCAGTGAAAAGACAGGCGAGAAAAAAGATGTGCACGAGGCTGACGTCGGCTACCTTTACCGTTGCCGTGAGGCTGCTATGTATGCTGCAGAAAAAATGGGCTGGCACGTAATAAAGTGTGCCGAAGACGGTAAGCCGCTTTCTATCGAAAAAATTGCACAGATGATTATTGATGCTTTACCCGGAGAGTTAGTTTATGCTTGAATTTCACCCGATAACCTTACAGGATAAAGACCGTGCCGAAAAAATTCTTTTCGCAACCGACAATATGGGCTGCGAATATTGCTTCGGTACGCTGTTTATCTGGAAGGATGTTTATAAAACTCAGATTGCTTTTCATGGCAATATGCTTGTTGCCAAGTATTTTATGCAGGATTCCGTTAACTACTGCTGTCCCACCGGTGAGGGCGATTTTGCCGAAATGATTGAGCTTGTTATTGAGGATGCTCACCGCGAAGGTGTAAAACCTGTGATTGCCGGTTGCTCTCTTGCCGAAAAGCAGAAGCTGGACGAGCTTTTTCCCGGTAAATTCACCTTTACTGCAGACGACAGTAAGTTTGATTATATTTATAAAAGCAGTGATCTTGCCAATCTTTCAGGCAGGAAGTATCACGGCAAGCGTAATCATATTTCCGCTTTTATCAAGAACAATCCCGACTGGAGCTTTGAAGAGATAAATCCTGCAAACATAGGTCAGTGTGCCGCAATGAATGAGCGTTGGCTTATGCTCAACGAGTATAAGGATGAAGAGGCGATATCGGCTGAGCACAATGCTCTTAACGTTGCTATGGCTAATTTCGATGAGCTCGGTTTTTACGGCGGACTTATCCGTGTAGGTCACGAGGTTGTTGCTTTTTCTTTTGGTGAAAAGTTAAAAGACGGCATTTTCTGTACCCATTTTGAAAAAGCTTATTCATCCGTGCAGGGTGCGTATCCGATAATAAACCGTGAAATGGCTGTACGTCTTAGTGATAAGTATGAGCTTATCAACAGGGAAGAGGATACGGGTGCCCCGGGTCTTCGTAAGGCAAAGCGTTCTTACTATCCCGAGATATGGCTTGAAAAATATATTGCCGAGTGTGATTGATTTTGGTTAAGTTTGAGTATGAGAGTTTAAAGCAGGATGCCGTAAAGCTGTGGCAGGAGGCATTCGGCGACAGTGAAGAGTATATTGAGTTTTTTCACAGCAATCACGATTCCTGCGTTTGTCTTATGTTGACCGAGGGTGATGAGCTTGCAAGTGCTCTGTACCTTATTGACGGTAGTCTTTGCGGTAATAAGGGCTATTATCTTTTTGCCGCTGCAACCTTCAAAAAGTTCAGAGGCAAAGGCTTTATGGCAGCTCTGCTCAGAAAAGCGGAAAGCTTCGCAAAAGAAAACGGTAAAAGCTTTATTGCTCTTGTGCCTGCGGAAAGTACACTTTTCGATTATTACTCACGGTTCGGATATAAAACAGCTTTTTATGCGAAAAAGCAACCTGTGACAGAAATAATAAATGATGCCGAAAACAGATTTGTCTGGTGCGATGCTCATACTGAGTATATAATGCGTGAGCAAGAAAAATTCGGCACAGATATCTTTAAAAAAGGCGGTGCGGTTTATTCCGTTTTTGACGGCGGATACATCAAAGTACCGACAGAGAAAAATGAAGCTTACCGTTACGGTATGCTTTTATCGCTTGATGAATGTGCAGATAAATTGACAAATCTCAATTCATATATAGGTCTTACACTTGAATGAAGGAGGAAGTAAAATGATTCTTGTTTTTCTTGCAGAGGGATTTGAAGAAGTCGAGGCTCTTGCTACGGTTGATGTGCTCCGCAGAGCAAATCTTGAAGTTAAAACAGTAGGTGTCACCGGTGCAACGGTGAGCGGCTCGCACTCAATTCCTGTTGTCTGCGATACAACGGTTGACGCAGTTGAGCCTGATGAAAGTATAGAAGCTGTTGTTTTGCCGGGCGGTATGCCGGGGACTCTCAACCTTGAAAAGGATGAGAAAGTAAACAGCTTTATCGACTATGCTTATGCCAAAGGAAAGTACGTCTGTGCAATCTGTGCCGCACCGAGTATTCTCGGCAAAAAAGGTCTGCTCGAAGGCAAAGAGGCAATTTGTTTCCCCGGCTTTGAGGAGTATCTATACGGTGCGACGGTCAGCGATAAATCAGTTTGCGTTGACGGCAAGATAATTACCGCAAAGGCTTGCGGTGTTGCTCTTAAATTCGGTAAAGTTATTGCCGAGCAATTTATCGGCAAAGAAAAAGCTGATAAGCTTTGGGAGACGCTTTACAATGATTAAAGATATCAGACCCGAAAAAAACGCACTCAGAGCATCTTCTCTGGAGTGGCGAAAAAATCTCGGTCGCAGTGAAAAACAACGTATGGATTTCAAAATTCAGAATAAATTCCTTACGCTGTGGAAATTCCGCGAAGTGAACACCGTTCTTGTGTACTGTTCAAAACCTCTTGAGGTTGACACGTCTTTTATTGTTGAGCGTGCACTTGCGGTAGGTAAAAAAGTTGCGGCACCAAGATGTGTTCCCGGTACACGTGATATGGACTTTTATCTTATAAAAGATAAATCCGACCTTGCACCAGGTGCATTTGGTGTACTTGAGCCCGACCCCGAAAAGTGTGAGCTTCTAAGAGATTATACCTCGAGCGTGTGTATAGTGCCTGCACTTATGTACGATACGGAAGGTTACCGTCTCGGATACGGTAAGGGCTATTATGACAGATTTCTTTCCGGTTATAACGGTGCATGTATAGGTCTCGGATATTCTGCGCTGATAAAAGATAATTTGCCGCACGGTAAATATGACCGAAAAGTGGATATAATAGTGACAGAAAAAGATAACTATTTTTGCTGAGCGTGTATTTGAATTTCACGCTGTTCAAAGGAGTTACTACATATGGACGAAAAGAAGAAGTTTAAAATTGAATTTGACGATGATTTTGATTCCTGGCTTGCTCAGCACGAGCAGGCAACCAAGGACCTGCAATCGCCTGCACCGCCTTTAAATCTTGCATCGGAGACGCCTGCACAGTCTGCACCCGATATACCGATACAACGCAGAGCCGTACAGCCTGACGCAGCACCAGTGCAGCCGGCGCAAGATATACCGATACAGCGCAAAGCACCTGTGCAGCCTCAACCTGCGGCTCCTGTACAGCCCCAACCTGCAGCACCTGCACAGCCTAAGTCTGCAGCACCTGCACAGCCTAAGCCTGCAGCATCTGCACAGCCTAAGTCTGCAGCACCTGCACAGCCTAAGCCTGCGGCTCCTGTACAGCCCCAACCTGCAGCACCTGCACAGCCTAAGCCTGCGGCTCCTGTACAGCCCCAACCTGCAGCACCTGCACAGCCTAAGCCTGTAGCTTCTGTACAGCCTGTATCACCGCAGCCTAAACCTGATTCAAACCGTTTCAAGCCTATTGAATCGAACAGCGGTTCGGATATTTCGGTTAGTCGCAGTGAGATTGTAAAAAACTTCAAAGTTGAAATAAACGAAGAGGAATTCAATAAGCCTGCTTATGAAGAGCCCGAGCAGCCTGTAAAGAGAGATAAGTCTATCTATTTTGCAGGCCGTAAGCCTGCGAAGTCTCCGGCGTACAATGCGAATGCACAGCAAAATGCAGGCTCACAAGAAAAGAAAAAGCGTGTGCAGCAGACTATGGCTGATCAACGTAGCAACGAAACCAAGCAGATTAACATAATCAGACGCTTTCTTGTTTTCTTTGTAATTATTGTGTCATCCGTTCTTCTGTCAACTTACGGCATTTCTTGCATCAACGATGTGCTTGCACTCAACAGAAGCGAAGACCTTATAACAGTCACTATTGAAAAAGATGCCGATTATGAAGAAATAATAGATGTTCTCGGTGATAACAAACTTATAAAGCATGAGTGGTTTTGTAAGCTTGTATGTAAATTCAGAGGCTTTGATAAAAAAGAATATCTGCACGGTGTTCATTACCTTACGGCAAATATGGGTGTCGAAGGTATGTTGACCGAGATGCTTGCAAATCAGATGTCTGATAAAACAATTCGTCTATCTTTCCCTGAAGGATGGTCTTTGCCGCAGATTATTGCAAAGCTTGATGAGAATAATGTTTGTCCTGCCGAGTATATTTATGCTGCACTTGAAGAGGTTGAGTTTGATTACGGCTTTATTAACTCAATTCCTGAAGACGGTGCGCGCTGCTATGCTCTCGAGGGTTATCTTTTCCCCGATACCTATGATTTCTTTGTCAGTGAGAAGCAAAACGGTATAGGTGAAAATCCGACAAGCATTCTAAACAAACTTCTCGGTAACTTTGACTCAAGGTGGAGCGAAGTATATACAAAACGTGCAAAAGAACTTAACCTTACTATGGATGAGGTTATAATAATAGCTTCGATTATTCAGAAAGAAGCTGCGGATAAGAGCCAGATGGGTGTTGTTTCTTCCGTAATTCACAACCGTCTTAATAATTCGTCATCGTATCCGTTGCTTGAATGTAATTCTACAAAGGATTATGTTACCAATAATATTGTACCTGTAATCGGTGATGCGGGTGCAAGCTCATATATTGTTGCATACGATACGTACAATGCTGAGGGCTTACCTCCCGGACCTATCTGTAACCCCGGTATTGATGCTATTGAAGCGGCGCTTAACCCTGATGATACGGATTATTTGTATTTCTGCCATAACGAGGCAGGCAAAATTTATCTGGCAAAAACCTACAATCAGCACCAGTCAAACTGGGCACAGGTACTCAGAGATAACGAGGCAGACTGATTATGATTAAACCTGAACTTTTATCGCCTGCAGGCGACAGAGAACGACTTGAAGCCGCCGTTATGTACGGCGCAGATGCGGTATACCTCGGCTCTACGAGCCTTGGTATGCGTGCCGCACCTCAGAATTTTGATGCCGAGCAGCTTGGCAGTGCAGTTGAACTTTGCCATAGCAAGGGCAAGAAGGTGTACCTTACATGCAACGTGCTTGCTCACAACAGCGACCTTGCAAATCTGCACGGTGTTATTGATTCTGCTGTCAGTGCAGGCGTAGATGCAATGATTATTTCCGATATGGGTGTGCTCTCTGTTGTAAAAAGAATTGCACCCGATATGGAAATTCATATTTCAACCCAGACGGGTCTTGTCAATTACGAGGCTGCAAGAGCGATGTACGATATGGGCGCAAAGCGTGTTGTGCTTGCGCGTGAGCTTTCGCTTGAAGAGATTGCCGAAATAAGGGCAAAAACACCTTCTGACCTTGAAATTGAGTGCTTTGTACACGGTGCTATGTGCGTTTCTTTCTCGGGAAGATGCCTGCTTTCCAACTATTTTCTCGGCAGAGATTCCAACAGGGGAGAGTGCGCTCAGCCTTGCCGCTGGAAGTATGCAATAATGGAAGAAAAGCGCCCCGGCTTCTATCTGCCTATAGGTGAAGACCACAGCGGTACATATATTATGAATGCACGTGATATGTGTATGATTGAGCATATACCTGAAATGATAAATGCAGGCATTACCTCTTTTAAGATTGAGGGAAGAGCGAAGTCATCGTATTATACTGCAGTTATTACCAATGCATACCGTGCGGCTATTGACGGATATCTGAAGAATCCGACAGATGATTATAAGCCTGAGCAGTGGATGATTGATGAAACACGAAAAGTCAGCCACAGAGAGTACTGTACAGGCTTCTTCTTCAGTGACCCGAGAGACGATGCACAGATTTATTATGACGGTGTGTATAAGCGCAACTGGAATGTTATGGCAGAGGTTAACCGCCAGGAAAACGGCAGAGTATATGTAACTCAGCGTAACCGTTTTTTTGAAGGCGATGAACTTGAAATTATGGTTGCAGGTGCAGAGCCGCTTACAATAAAGGTAGAAGAGCTTTGCAACGAAAAAGGCGAGCCTATTGATGTTGCGCCGCACCCGATGATGAAATGCAGCTTTAAGTGCGACGTGCCCGTACATAGCGGTGCTCTCATACGAAAAATTGCAGACGAAGAATAAAAATAAAGCAGGCAGAAGTTTATTGCTTCTGTCTGCTTTCGTTTAATAAAAAGTTTAAATATAAAGCCTTGCCTTTTATATGTATATATAGTAAAATACCATTATCTTAAAATGGTGGTATATTATGTTCAGTCAGAAATTTATTGAGTTAAGAAGACAGGTTATAGAGAAGCAATTCGGCAGGATGAACGGTATGCAGCAGAGCGCTATTTTCAGCACTCAGGGTCCCTTGCTTGTGCTTGCAGGTGCAGGCAGCGGCAAGACTACCGTACTTGTAAACCGTATTGCAAATATTATGCAGTTCGGCGGCGCGTATTATTCCGATTACTGTTGCCGTCCTGTTATGCAGAACGATATCGACGCTATCGAGGCTTATCTTGCAGGTGATGATTTTGCCTATGTTGAGATTGATGACCTTATGCGTGTCAATACGCC
>JAFXCH010000013.1 GCA_017516485.1 Clostridia bacterium | reverse complement strand
GTGCTGTAATTCTGCCGGAATAATCGTCGATTTGGACTATGCTCGGGTCGCTGACAGTGTAATCACACGCTGTCCAGACTGCCTCGGCAGGGTATGTCTTTGCCTCAAGGTCAACAACATCGCCAACACATACATTCACCGTTTCTTTCGGGAATTCGATGTATTCGGCAGGAACTACATCGGTGATGATGGTGTAATAATTTAATAATATGTGCTCATTTAAGACTCTTAAAAAATCACTGTCAGGTGCACAGTGGATTGTTGTACCTTCACCAAATCCTTTATCCTCATCGCCTATCAACGCAGGCATATCGAGTTTATCGTCCCAATCTGTGTCAAAAAGTGCATAACGTATTGTTTCATAACTGTAGTTAGAGGGAATATAAAGCGTACCGGGATAAAATAGAAAACTGTTGTCCACCAGCCATTCTGACCCAAGCCTTGACGGGAAATAAATATCTCCGTAAAAAAAGACAGCAAAATTATAAAAATCATAATCGTCGGAATATTGACATTCGGGCAATACGGTGTATTTTCTTCCATTTGCATCTTTATGAGGATACAGACTTTCAAACGGTGCACCGGTAATCAGCCTTAAACTTTTCGGAAACGATACAGGACAAAAAAAGCCTTTAAGTGAACCGTTATATATTGTTTTATAACCTTCCGGAATAACTAACTGCGAAACATAATCTAAACCCGGATCCCAATCCGGATAATAGCCATATTCCAGATATTCAGGATATTCTTCAAAAACATTTTTACCATGATGAATATACCATGTCGCATCAAGACCATATTCATCACTAGTTTCATAACCTATAGCAGTAACCGGATAACCGCCAAGAACGGTTGGCAGAGTAAAAACGGATTTTTCAGGTCCCTTGAAATTAGTTGTAAAACTTAAAAGGACAGCTTCATTATCGCGAACTATATAAATGAAATCCGAACCGTTAACATTTTCAAAACAAAGAGGCTCATTAACCTCTCGGAAATACCATTCTGCACTATGAATCATATAATCGACATCTTCATAATCTTCATAAGCTCCGGCGGATATATTAAAAGCAACCGTTGAAAACAGTAATATAGCCGCAAGAATTAAAGAAACTAATTTTTTGCAAAACGTCATAACCGACACTCCTTTATTGTTAATCACATTTTTAATATAATACAACTCTCTTACATTGTCAACAAAACTGCGGCACCTTCCGTCACGGAAGATGCCGCATAATTATAGGATATTCGGTTGATTAAAATACGTCGTACTTGATTACGGAGTAAAGAAGTTCGGGAACAAGTGAGAGGAACTCAGGGAGCCACTCGCCAAGTGCGTATACAGCAAGGCCGAGGAATGAGGGGACAACACCGAGGATATACTCAAGCTCTGATGTTGTATTATCGCCGTCGAATGTTGCCTTGTTTTCGCCAAGCTTCTTTGTTACAGAGTACTCATCAACAAGGATTGTCTCGCCTGTTGCATCGTTTACGATGTATGTCTTAAGGGTGAGTGTATCGCCATTGATTTCAACAGCCTCGAAGCAACCGCCGATATACTCTTCCTTCTCAAAGCCTACACCTTCACGCTGAATAACGATTCTGTCGATAAAGTCTTCATCAAGGAAATGATTCTTGAGGAAAGGACGGACTTCGTATCTCTTGCCGCCTGCTGTACCGGAGAGGACGTATGTTGTACCGTTCTCGTCAATCTTATTGTCTGTAAGAGGCTTTGTACGGATATACTGATGGTCGTGACCGTAGAATGCCATATCAACATTGCACTCGTCAAGCACCTTTGTAAGTGACTTCTGGAGATAGAGAGCATCAGGCCACTTTGCATCCTTACCGAGTGAGTATGGTGCTTTGTGGAAGAATACGATTTTCCAATCCTTATCTGTTGAGTTCATATCATTCTCAAGCCACTTGAGCTGTGCGTATGAGATTGAAAGAAGGTCGTTTGTATTGAGCACTGCAAAGTGAGCATTGCCGTAATCGTAAGAATAGTTTACGCCGTCCTTAACCTGTACGCTCTCGGATGTATCGAGTGCGAACATATTGTTAAACCAGTATTCAACACCGAGACCGTCGTGATTACCCGATACGGGAGCAAGTGTATAAGTTCTGTTGAGAGCTGCGAAAGCCTTATCATAAGCATCCCACTCTTCGTTTGTGCTGTCGTTTGTAAAGTCGCCACAGTTAGAAACGAAGTCTGCACCGGGAAGTGTTGCGAAAGCAGCTGTAAGAGTATCTGCACCCTTCATAAAGCCTTCGTAATCGCTTGCCTGAACATCTGCGATGTTGATGAAGCTGACCTTATCGTCACCGTTATCGGTAGTGAATGTACCCCAGTCGCTCCAGTTTTCGCCGTCACCTACACGGTAGGTGTAAGTAACGCCTGCCTCGAGGCCTGTTACAACAAGCTTGTGCATAAAGTTGCCTTCCCACTCTTCACAGACTACGTCTTTGACTGTGTAAGCAGAAGCGTCAACGCCCTCAAACTCGATTTTTGTGTCAGCCTGCTGAGCTGTATACCAGCAGAAGCCGCGTGATGAAGATGTGTCGCCGTTTACAACAACAGAAACTCTTGTCGGTGCACCGGATGTTGCATCCTCTGCATAAGCAAAGCCGATTGAGCTTGTTGTAAGAAGGCAGACACAAAGAACTACGCTGAGAATTCGCTTGAAGTTTTTCATTGTGTTATATCTCCTTTTTATTTTTTATCCACAGCTTTAAGATGTATTACGAAGCTGGAACCGTCAGAACAAGGTGCATTTTTGAGGTTGAGGCCTGCCTTCATAAGCAGAGCACCTGAATGAACCTCGCAGGTTTCATCATCGTAATAATACTTATCGGGGTCAAGACCCTTGAGCCTTACATAGAAGGTCGGATTCTGACACCTGAGCATGGTAACAAAAGTAAAGATAGCCTCATTCTTATCCTGCGATACGTAACCCCAGGCACAGCGATGTCTGTCCTCTGTGGGAAGAATAAGTCTGTAAAGGTCACCGTAGTGAATTGTATCGTAATACTTGTGGTATTCCTTAACCTGCTTTTTTATAATAGCAAGGTCAGCATCGCTGAGCTTAATCGGGTCAAGCTCATAGCCGAAAGTGCCGCTCATTGCAACATTACCCTTGGTTTCGTAGCCTGTACGGTCGCAAGCGGAAACGTGAGCACCGACAGTGGAAACGGGGTAGCAGATTGATGTACCGAACTGGATTGTAAGGCGTTCAATCGGGTCAGTATTGTCACTGCACCATATCTGCGGTGAGAAGTAGAGCATACCGGGGTCGAAACGACCGCCGCCGCCCGAACAGTTTTCGAGAAGGATGTGCGGAAATTCGTCGACAATTCTGCCCATAAGCTCATAAGTACCGAGGACAAAACGGTGGAAGAACTCCTGCTGACGCTCTGCAGGAAGAAGAGCTGAGCCAGCCTCGGAGATATTACGGTTGAAATCCCACTTTACGTAGTCAATCTTGTTGTTTCTGAGTATAGCACACATCTGCTCGTAGATATTGTCACGGACATCCTTGCGTGTCATATCGAGTATGTACTGATTTCTGCCGATTGAGTTTGCACGCTCAGGCACATGGATGCACCAATCGGGATGAGCACGGTAGAGATCAGAATCGGGAGAAATCATCTCCGGCTCAAACCATATGCCGAATTTGAGGCCGAGTGCATTTACACGCTCGATAAGGCTTGAAAGGCCACCCTTGAGCTTGTTTTCGTTTACGTACCAGTCGCCGAGTGAGCTTCTGTCGTCATTACGCTTGCCAAACCAGCCGTCATCCATAACGAGCATCTCTATGCCGATTTCTTTTGCACGCTCGGCAAAGGAAACAAGCTTATCATCATCAAAATCGAAGAATGCTGCTTCCCAGCTGTTGATAAGCAAAGGACGCTTTTTGTTCTTCCACTCACCCCTGATAAGGTGATTGTTGTAAAGTCTGTGGAAGATACGGCTCATTTCGCCGATACCGCTGTCGGTATAGACCATAACGAGCTCGGGTGTTGTGAAGCACTCGCCCGACTCAAGACGCCAGCAGAAATCTGTGGGGTTGATACCCATAATAAGACGGGGGGCGGAGTTGAAGTCGACCTCGATATCAGCAGCAAAGTTACCGCTGTAAACAAGGTTGAAGCCGTAAACATCGCCGTAATCTTCCGTTGCCTTATCGTCTGCAAGAGCAACGAAGGGATTGTATGTATGACTTGAGGAGCCACGCTTACTTGCAACAGACTGGATGCCGTGCTCAAGATGGCGTGAAACAAGCGTACGCTCCTTACACCACATACCGTAGTGATGAAGCATATTGTAATTCATTGTAGGCAAGTCGATACAGGCACTGTATGCACGCTGAATATCCATAGGCTTGTCGGATGTGTTTTCTACCTTTACCCAACGGGTCATAGCACCGTAATTTTCAAAAACAGTATAATAAAGATAAACCTTTGCACCCGTAACCTTGTCAAGTGTCTCAACCTCGAGGGTCGTTGCATCGTCGTCACTCATTGTATAAAGTGACGGCAGACCTTCGAGTGCAGGCTTGCCTTTGATAATCTTATGGGAAACATAGCGAATATCGGTAGAAGCATTGCCGTGATGATTACGGATTGCAAGTGCTGATATACGCATATCGCCCGTACCGTTGCAGGCATACTCAAACGGCCACGAGTCACAGCTGAAGCCATGCTCACCTATTACTGCATTTGCAGGGCTGAAGGATGCATTACAGCAACGCATTGCAAGATCTTCTACGCCGTTGTCGGGAATATAGGCACCGTAGTAGAGGTGGATAAGATAATCCTCCTCAAACACCTGAAAAATATAGCTTGAAGTTTTTGTGTCAAGCTTGAAGATTTTGTTTTCACTGTCAAAACAAATCGGCATTTGATTACACCTCTTCCTTTTACTTAAGAATAATATCGAACAGTCGCTCAGCAGACTTGCCGTCGACCATATTCAGATTGATGAATTTAAACTTCTCTGCCTTATCAGACACAGCCGCAGTCTTTATACAAGCGACAAGCTCCGCCGTATTGCCTGCGGTTTCACCCGGAACATAGGAGCGGTAATCGGAATAAAACGGTCTGCGTGAGGTGTACTCGTCAAGGTCAGGCACAAAGAAAACGCAGGGCTTATCGAGCAGAACAAAATCCATACAGACTGATGAATAGTCGGTAATGAGCACATCGCTGATAAGCGTCAGGTCGTTTATGCTCTTAAAATCCGTCACATCAACAGCACCTTCAATTCTTGTTTCGCCGTGAATCTGCGGATGAAGCCTTACAAGCAGACAATGTGTATCGCCAAGTTCTTTTTCAAACAACGAATAATCGAACGATGAAAGGAAAACCTTGTCTAGCTCCGGATCATCACGGAAAGTAGGAGCATAGAGCACGATTTTTTTGCCCTTACACTGCGGATATTTTTCTTCAAACTCTGTACGGAGTTTTTCCGCATTATCAGACCTTAAAAGCACGTCAGCTCTGAGTGAGCCTATGGGAAGGACTTTTGATTTATCGACACCGAAGGCACTTGCATATATATCCGCAACCTCGGTTGACGAACAGGTGACATATGTCAGCTTACTGTTTGCCGCAATCTCACGTGCACGTATATCGGCAGGCTGTTCAATATCAAGACCGAACTTTTTGAATGCACCCTCTGCGTGCCAGAGCTGGACTATAACAGCCTCATCACGGAATTTCAGATAGCCGAGCGGCATAAAATTATCGTTCATAAAAACATACTTTGCAGTTGCAAGCAGGTATGCTTTTTTGGTAAAGAAAACCATAGCCTTTGGCACCGAAGCAAAATCGGCGTGAGAGATATAAACTATATCGTAGCCACCGCGTTTTTCAAGCTCTGATCTCACTTCACCGAGGCTGTCGTTAAACGAAGCGTTGTGCGGCGAAAGCAACACAACCCTGTTTGACTTGATGCCAAACAGGGTGCGTGAAATATTGAAGAAAAGAGCGAACAAACGGTAAAATAAACTTTTCATTATTTAGCCCAATCAATAACAGTTTTGCCGAAGCTGCGGTGATAATCCAGGTCGAAAGCTCGGTGAATATCCGGAATACTCTCAACTCTGACAACATCACCGACGAGATTATCCAGATAATTGACAAGCCGCGGATGCTCACTGCAAAGCTCAACAGCCTTTGCAAAATCCTCAACACCGCTGCGTGATGAACCAAAAAGACGAAGACCTTTTTCGAGCACCATACGGGTATTGATGCCAACATTATTCTCACTTACACCCATAAGGGAAATTGTACCCTCCGGGTTGATAAGGTCGATAATCTGATTGATTGCAGGCTGACATCCGCCGCCGCCTACACATTCAAATGCATGGTCAACCGAAATACCCTCGGGCACGTGATCGACATGGTAAGCCGCCTTGGCAAAAGAGAAGTATGACAGCTTTTCTTCCACAGTACCGAAGATATAAAGCTCGGTTTCGGGATAGAGGTAGTGCATAACAAGTGCAGTTATATAGCCTACGTTGCCGTCACCCCAGATACCGATTTTATTGCGGCGTGAATGAGCGATTTTATCAAAGCGTGATATTGCGTGCACACTAACACTGATAAGCTCGGTAAAAGACGCCACGTTCATATTCATATCGCTCGGGAGTTTTACAACACGGTCAGGTGCGGCAGTAATGAAATCCTGAAGAAAACCGTCGTAACCGCTTGAGCGGAAGTAGCTGGAGCGCAGATAATTCTCTGCCACAACACTGTCCGTTTCTGTCGGAGTATTGGGTACGGGCACAACAAAGTCGCCTACCGAATATGTACCGGTAGGGTCATAGACAACCTGTGCCACACACTCGTGAGTGAGTGCCATAGGCAGCTTTGCTTTGAGCGCTTCGGGTGAGCGCATACCCTGGTAATAACGCTGGTCTGCTTTACAGACAGAGACCTTATAAGGACGCATTACAACCTCACCTGCGGTAAGGTCTATTTCCTTATAGGCAACCTCTATCATTCTCGGGGCAACCAACTGATATACAGCATTAATCATTTCTTATCCCTCTAAATCTTCAGCTGCACCGATGAGTGACTGTGCAACCTTCATATCAAACGGATATGTGATTTTGATATTGAAAACTTCGCCCTTAAGTACGTGCACATGCTCGCCCTTGAGCACATACATCTTACAGGCATCTGTAAGGATATTCTTTTCCTCATCGGTAAGCGACTCAAAAATCTCCTTAAGTCTCTTTGCTTTGAAGGACTGCGGAGTCTGACCCTGATACATATGGTCACGAATCGGGATTGAGGTGATAGCCTCACCGTCACAGCTTTCGACGATTGTATCGGCTGCGGGCACCATCGTGTCACAAGCACCGTACTTTGCAGCAAAGTCGATATTCTCATCAATAATTCTGTGGGTTACGAAGGGACGTACGGAATCGTGAGTGACAACAATTGTATCATCATCAAGGCCGTAATTTACTTCGATATATGCAATAGCATTCATTATTGTATCGTTGCGTGTTTCGCCGCCGTCGATAACAACAACCTTGTCGGTATCACCAAGGTTTTTGGTGATGAGGTTGCGTGCGTGCTCAACCCATGACTTGTGGGTGGGCACGATTACTTTTTCGAAGCGTGAGTTTACAAAAAACTTTTCGACGGTGTGCACAAGAATCGGCTTTGAGCCGAGCTTCATAAACTGCTTGGGCATATCGGTGTTACCCATTCTGCTGCCCTTACCGCCTGCAAGTACAATGGCGAATACCATAATATCATTCCTTTGTAAAAATAGATTTATTGTTTACTTTTTACTCTCTCGTCGTAAATATCGCAGACCTCGTTGACATCACCGTTTGCGATTATCTTGCCGTGGTCGAGTAGAATTGCCTTTGTGCAAAGGCGACGTACCTGAGCGGTATTGTGAGAAACAAAAAGCACTGTAACGCCCTTGTCAAACATACTCTTGATTTTGTTCTCGCTCTTGATACGGAACTTTGCATCACCGACGGAAAGAACTTCGTCGAGAATAAGAACTTCAGGCTCAACCGCGGTAGCAATCGCAAAGCCGAGACGTGCTCTCATACCCGATGAATAATTCTTGACGGGTACATCGATAAACTCGCCAAGCTCGGAGAACTCAACAATCTCATCGTAACGCTCCTGAATATACTTACGGGAGTAGCCCATTGTAGCACCGTAGAGATAGATGTTTTCGGCACCGGTATAGTTCATATCAAAGCCTGCACCAAGCTCAAGCAACGGAGCAATTACGCCGTTGACCTTGACTGAACCCTTAGTGGGCTTGAGAACGCCGGCAATAACCTTGAGCATTGTACTCTTACCTGCACCGTTGAAGCCGAGTATGCCAAGTCGCTCGCCCTCTTCAATTTCAAAGGATATATCGGTAAGTGCCCAGAACTCGTTATAGTGAAGCTTACGTGTAACGAGCTTTATAAAATATTCTTTTATGTTGTCAACTTTTTCTTTGTTCAGGTTGAAAAGAATGCTTACATTATCAACCGTTACTGCTTTTTTTGCCATTGACAGTTACCTCAGATGTGAAGAATAAACTTATCCTGCTTCTTCTGGAAGAAAATGAAGCCGATAACAAGTGTAACAAGTGCGAAACCTGATGCATAAATGAAGTGATTCCAGTTCCACATTCTGCCGAAAAGCACGCAATCGCGGAACATCTCAACAATAGAATACAGCGGGTTCGCCATAAGGCCCATACTGACAAGCTTGTGAGTGCCAAGTTGAGCCGGATGATAGAAAATAGGAGTCAGGTAGAAAAGAAGCATACAGAAAACTTCATAGATATACTCAATATCTTTGAAGAAAACATTGAGCGTTGCAAGAATCATACCTGCACCGAGTGAAAGGACAAGCAGAATAATAATAGGTACAATTGCAAGCAAAGCATATCCGTTTATAATTATAACTTCATCCGTAAAGCACTTGAAGTAAATAACCATAACAACAAGCACAAGAAGTGACATCGCAAAGGTTACGAAGTT
Source organism: Clostridia bacterium (assembly GCA_017516485.1). Taxonomy (GTDB): domain Bacteria; phylum Bacillota; class Clostridia; order Oscillospirales; family Acutalibacteraceae; genus UBA8612. The sequence continues at coordinate 114,183 of JAFXCH010000013.1, read as the reverse complement.
TGCAAGAACGTTTGAAAGCGGATATATATATTTTGGCACATATACCTTTTTGATAACGCTTGCACTCAGGCGTATTGAACGCATCGCACGCTTTGTAGACTGAGTGAAAAACTCATAAAGAAGACGGCCGCAAAGAAGGTAAACCATATAGCAGCCGACATCTGCACTGCGCTGACCGAAGATGCCGCCGAAAACAAGAGCAAGTACGATACTTGTAAGCAACGGCTGAAGGAAGGTCCAGAAAATACCGAGAACCGAGTTACGGTACTGGAGCTTGACGTTTTTACGCACTATCTCCTGCAGGAGAAAGCGGTATTTCCAGAAATTTTTAAAATAGCCTTTTAATCTGTTCATTCTTATTTACTCCTGTTTGCAGGCTTCGCCCACTTGATAAAGTACTTGAACATTGACGAAATCTGCACAAGCATAAGCTTGAAATTCTTTTTACTCTCTCTGCCCCATACGTGGTATACAACTGCCTCGGGGTAGAAAACCGCCTTTGCGTGACGGCGTACGGTACGGGTAATATCGCAATCCTCAAAATACATAAAGTACCTGTCGTCAAATCCGCCTATCTGCTTGAAAAGCTCGGTACGGAACATCATAAAGCAGCCGGTTGCATTTTCGATTTCGCATGGCACGTCAAGATTCTCGTCGAGCATTGCGTACTCTCTGAGCAGCTTGCCCGGCTCATCTTCACCGCGCATACGGCTTGCAACAAGGTATTTGATTTTGGGGTTACGCTTACCTAAAATCTGCATTCTGCCGTCGGGGAAACAGATTTTAGGCGAAAGCAGACCGATTTCCGGGTGTTCATCCATATAAGCTGCCATTTTTGCGATAACATCATCGCTGACACTTATATCGGGATTTATAACACAGTGATATTTTGAATTGATAACCGACAGAGCATTGTTGTGTCCGCTACCGAAGCCGTTATTTGTATGCGGTTCGTAAACCTCAACCTCGGGGTACTTCTCTCTTATATGATTGGGGGTAGCATCGGTCGACATATTATCAACAACCATCAGCTTGAATTCGACACCCTTGGTATGCTCAAGCAGGGTTGATACAGTTTCATCTATGCTGCTCATATTGTTATGGGTAACAATACAGCCTGTTACATAGCTATTAATGTTTACCATTCCTTTCACCTGAATGCGCAGATACTTCTGACGATATTTATACGCCATTTTATCTTTTGCGCAAGGCTTGTTTTGCCGCCCGTCATACTGCCGGGATTACGTCTGTACAGCAGAAGCGGCTCATCTATGAATTCTACCTTACCGACTTTTTCACTCACAAGGCCGAGCCACTGGTCGTGCATCGGCAAAGAATCGGGAAAAGGCAGTGCGGCCGTAAACGCCTGCCGTGTCAGTGCCATACAAGCACCTGTATAGCAATTTCTGATTATATTGTGGAGTATACCGGGCTTAGCACCTCTGTCCTCAAAAAGAGTCTTGCCGCTCTTGTTGAGATTCTCATCGGTAATATACGCATTGTGAAGCACACAGCACGCACCGCCCTCGACAGCAGACAGCACGCGTTTAACCTTGCCGTCAAGCCATACATCGTCCTGATCACAGAGGAAGGCAACGTCGCCCGTACATTCACGCAGAAGAAACTCTTTGTTTGCATCAACGCCCTTTGCAGGGCCGTGGATATAGCGTATACGGGGGTCGTTAAGAAAAGGCTCGATTGCGGCATAGGTATCACCGTCGGGCTTATCATCGGAAATAATGATTTCATCATCCGCACCGAGCTGAGAAACAACAGACAAAAGCTGTTCTTTTATATAAGCTCCGCCATTATATGCGGCAATAAGAACCGATACCTTCACAGTTTCTGACACCTTTCCGCCCGAGGAAGAGCCATACTTCCCTTACCCCGAACCGATTCAGGGTATACAAGCACATTATAAGTAGAGCAATTTTAGCATATAAATGTTAACAAATTATTAATAACCAAGTTTATTGACCAATGATTCGTAATGATTTTTGTCGAACCAACCCGTTGTATGCAGACTTACCGTACTTGAAGAAAGGATTGAGATGCGTATTTTACCTGCATCTTTATTCAAAAAGAGTATATTTGTTTTATACCCTGCAGTCTGAATACCATTATACCTAAAATAACCTTGCGTAACGGTAAAAAGACCTCTCGAATAAGAAAATACCTTATCATCTGCGGCAAGCTTTTTAGAATGATAGCTGAGCACTGCAAAAACAGTACCAAGCAATACAGCGGCAATACTCAGCAGAAAATGAACTCTGAACACTGCAACCGCAACAACAGACGACAGCAGAAGATAAAAACCAAGCGAAGCAACAAGGCCTGCTTTATGCGATTTGACAAGCTCTGCACTGCACATAAAATCGGGAGCACACTCACTGAGTATGCGGTCAAGCTCCTGCTTTTTGACAAGCAGACAAATCTGCGGAGTTTCGTGCTTATCGTTACCCAGACCGACAACTGCAACATCTGCACGGTAGTAACCGAAAAAGCGTGCCAGCAGCGGTCGACGCACAATAACGGCATTAACTTTATTTTTATCAAAAACATACTGTTTCTTCTTAAGCAGACCCGAGGTAATGAAAAAGCTGTTATCATCCCTCTCAACCTTGAAGCCGTATGCCGACATAAACTGTGCAACAATACCTGCACCCCAACTCAGAAAAGCAAGCGCTGCGGCAGGCAGAAAATTGTATAAAGCTTCCGAACTTAAAGTAAGCTTATCAACAGGTATACCCAAAGCAAGCAGTGCAAAAAAAATCAGAATCTGTACAATCGGCTGACCCAAAATCACATCACGGATTACCTGACTGACGGTAAAAGAACAAACAAGCCTGCGTGAAGCCGAATGAGAATCTTCAACCTGATCATTCTGCTGATGAGTAAGCTCCTGTTCAAAAGCCTTTGCCTTTGCAAGAGGAAGCACGAAAATAAAATCCGTCTTGTTTGCGGTAGCCGCAGAGTTGATATCGAGCTTGATTTTCGCCGTACCTACAATACGCTCAAAAAGGCTGCGTTCCAGATTAACTGTTGAAATGCTGCTGAGCGGCAGACGGGAAGAACGATGCATCAGCGTGCGTTTTTCAACAATAAGATAACCGGATTCAATATAAAACACTGTCCTGCTCCAACGCAAAATCAGCCACACAACAAGCACTATCAAAAGCAAAGCCACAACAATATTTACGGGAGCAGGAATTCTGCCTACAGCCGAATAACGTAAAAGCTCCGAGAAGCTGACACCTCTCCTGAGCTCTGCCACAAGGTCAAACAATAACGAAAAAGCACCTGTAATCAGTACAACACCTACAGCACCTATCTGTTCTAAAATTATTGTAATGTGATTTCTCGTCGGCTTACTGAACATCGCTGTTGCCTCCGATTTTGTTTTCTACCTTTTCATTGAGATAGAGCGCAAGCTCCTGTGCTTTATCTTCATCAAGGAAGCGAAGCACTGCGGTTGAGCCTGCAGTTATAACAGACACCTTTGCAACACCGAAAGATGTATCGAGAGGGCCGCGTGCAACATTAATCTGATGGATTCTGTTTACGGGCACTACAGTACGCGAAACAAAAAACACACCGCAAACTATCTCCACTCTGTCGGGAGTGATGAGGTACTTATATCGTTTGAATCTGAGTACGGGGAAAACAGCCGCCCAGACTATTGCAACCACTGCACAACTTACCAAAACCGCAACCTTTACCGCACCGTAGAGGTCACCTATAATAACAGCCGCCACGCAGGCAGCAAGCAACAATAAGCTCTGTATAAGTGCGGTAACAGTCATCAGGTGTTTTGCTTTTTTACTGAGTGTTTTGTATTCCATATATTACTCCTTCGGCTCAATACCTGCCATAATTCCTTCAGCAACAGCACGAGCATACTCATCAAAATTTTTGTCAAACAGCTCATTATCGCGCGCTGTTGTTATAAAGCCCATTTCAATAAGACAGCTTGGCATATCGGTGCTTTTGTTCACGACATAATCGGCATTGGGATTGCTCTGATATCCGCGCTTCACACCTCGGTTTTTACCGAAGCCGACCTCATCAATTTTATCGAGTATCTTTGCGGCAAGCTTCGCCTCATCATTGTGAGAGTCGCTTCTTATCCATATTTCTACGCCGCTCACATCAGTATCTGCACTGTTACGGTGAAGCGATACAAAATACGTAGCATACTTTTTGTTTGCAAACTTCGCTCTGTCCTCAAGGCTGACAAATTCATCCTTTGTGCGTGTATACACAACCTTTATGCCGTTTTCCTCGAGAATTTCACCAACAGCAAGTGCAAGGCGAAGGTTATCATCCTTCTCATATCTGCCCTCATAAGTTGCACCGACATCACTGCCTCCGTGACCTGCATCAATACATATTATCGGCTCACCCGACGGTGCAACGCTGCCTATACGCCATAATGAAAGTGCGGCAATACATAGTATTCCGACGCACAGCACCGCAAATACGGTTTTACGTTTTCCTCTGTTTGAATTGTTACCAAATTTATTTCCAATCATTCCACACACTCATTAAAGAGAATTTTTGAGTTCTTTCATAACTTTGCTTGCAATCGGCACGGCTACATCGCTTCCTCCGCCGCCGTTTTCAACAAGCACCACTATTGCATACGGGAAATTTTCATCTCCGCTAAAGCCCATAAACCAAGCGTGTGAAGCTTCGCCTGCAACCTGTGCAGTACCCGTCTTACCGCCAAAGCTCATATCGGGGAAAAGGGCATCGCCGTAATTATTTATAACGTTATTTCTCATCATCGTCCTGACTTGTGAAGCAGTGGACTTCTTTATAAGCTGCTCGGTTACCTCTTCTCTTTTTTTATCAACAACAAAGTAAGGCACGGGAGTTGAGCCGTCGGAAGCGACACTGCCCGCAACCATCATAAGATGAAGCGGATTTATAAGAGTCGTATACTGACCTATCGATGCCCAACCGATATCGATTTCGACTGCACCGTCAAGGCTGAAGCGACTCTTCGCCGTATTTACACCGCTTACATTGAAACTTCTGCCAAACCCGATTGAAGAAGCTGTTGACTCGAGGGTATCAGCACCCATGGCAATACCCATTTCAGCATAGGCACTGTTGCACGATTTTGTAAATGCTGTGCCGAAGTCTATTTTGCCGTGAGTTTTGTTGCATATAATTTTGCCGCCCTGCGCTGTACCGAGTTCACCCGTACAGTTAAATTCGCGGTTTTGTATATCGGACAGATTTTCAATTGCGGCAACAGTGGTAACCGTTTTAAAGGTTGAGCCGGGAGTAAAAAGTCCGTTGAGAAAACGGTTCATATAAACTGCCTCATACTCATCCTTTGAGTCCATATCTGCAGGCTTGTTTTCAGGGTCGTAGGTAGGCGCGGAAACCATACATACTATTTCGCCCGTCTTGTAGTTATAAACTCCGATTGCGCCTTTTTTTCCACCGAGTGCATTGTAAGCTTCGGCACAAAGGTTGGCATCAATCGTAAGGCTGATATCCTTACCCTCACCGGTATTGATAAGCGTATAAATTCCGTCGACAAAGCTGTAACCCGTAAGCATATCACGGCAAACGGTATGTGCACCGGAGGAAATATAACCGTAGGTATCACCGACAGTATGAAGCGTAGCCATACGCACTGTTTTATCGGAGTTGAAAACTCTTTTGCTGCCTTCGGTTTCAGCAAGCACCACACCGTTGCGGTCAAGAATCTTGCCCGCAATTTTCACTTCATTACCGGAGTAAAGATGACCGTTGACACGGCTTGTCGCCCAGGTTTCACCCTTGAGTGCAAACTCAGCACCGAGTACAGAAACACCTGCAATAAAAGCAAGTATTATCGCAAGCAACACATAGGCTCGTTTTGTTACCGTATTCATAAGTCACCTTCCTTTCTTATTCATCCATTTGTTTTTCAAGTATGGGATACGTTTTGATATCGGAGCTTTTGATAAACGCAAACAGTGCCCACGAGCAAATCATGCTCGTACCGCCGCGGCTTACAAAGGGAAGTGTAACACCCGTAAGCGGAAGCAAATCCGTAACGCCGAAAACGTTAAGACTCAACTGCACAAGCAGAAGTGCCGCAGATGCCACAGCCGCAATTGAGTAAACCGTTGAGCGTGCGTGGCGAGCAAGCCTGAGAGCGTAAACCGCAACAAAAGCGAAGCAAAGAATAACGCAGAAACCGACAACCAGACCCCACTCCTCACAAACAACGCCGAATATAAGGTCAGTTGTAGAAGCAAAAACGTTTCTGAGTCTGCCATTACCTATTCCCAGACCAAAAAATCCGCCGCTCGCAGAGTAGCTGAGCACTCTTGTCTGCTGATATCCGCCTTCGCTTGCATACTCCCATACATGTCGGTATGCTTCAAAACGCGATGCAACATAGGGCTTAAAATAAATTATAAGACCTGCACCAAGCACAGCCGCAACGCTGATAAGACCGATTGTCTTGATATCGCCCGAGCGCATAAAAGCAATAACAAGGAATGTTGAGAAGAATATCAGTGCAGTACCGAAATCCCTCATAAGGAAAAGTGCACCTACACAGCCGAGTGAGAATATCAGGTAGCGCGTAAGGCTTTGTGTAGACTGCAGCTTTTCGAGCGTAGCTGCACCGACAAAAATAAACGCAACCTTAACAAGCTCCGACGGCTGAATTGAAAACGAACCTAAAGTTATCCAGTTAAGTGCACCGTTGACCGTTTCTGCCATAACGAGGTTGACACCAAGTAAACCTACAGCCGCAACGGCAACAGGTATACGAAGCGCAGATATAACCTCAACATTACGCATTATCGCAAGCAGGATAATAAATGCTGCAAGACCTATAAGAATTGCCACAAACTGCTTGAGGGCATAATCGGGATTAACGCTTGCAACAGTAACCAGACCTACACCCGAAAGCGTAAAAGCTATTATTTCCAGCTCGGTTGCGCGCTGCTTTGCAAAAGCACGTGCACATATAAAATAAAGCCATTCAACAAGAATGAACCCACCGAAAACGGTAGCAATTTCCAACTCAGACTCCTCTGCATTAACCATTACGGGCATCATCGAAATCAGCTGAAACATTGTTGCAAAAAGAAGCATGGTCATCCAACGAAAATGTCGTTTAGGTTTCGAAGATTGAGACTTTGAAGCAGCCTGCTGCATCAAATCTGTCTGCGATTGTCTTCTTTGTCCGTTGCCGTTTGTTGCCAAGCGTTTCACCTCCCGTAAGTTTTTTATGTCCGATTATTTTCTGCGGATTTTATACCGCTCATTAAACACAAATATTGCACCGCCAAGGCTGATTATATCGCCGCTTTTCAGCCTGCGTCTGCCTGCAGACACAGTGCGTGCATTGAGCTTGGTACCTGTTGTAGAGCCGAGATCTTCGATAAACCAGGAATTACCGATTTTATAAATTTTTGTATGTTTTGAAGCAACCGTAGGATATCTGAGCTTGATATCGCACTCGGGAGAACGACCTACAATACAGCTGTCGCAACCGAGTACATAAGCTTTTTCTGACGCTTCATCTATAAGCGCCGGCATAAATCCGACAGAATCATTACCGGCACGCGTAGGCACACGCATCGGAGAGCGTGCGGCAGCTCTCGCCTGCCTCATACGTGCCCTCTCTTTTTCACGCTCCAGGTCATCAACATCGACATCAAAAAACTCGTACCTTGCAGTGCCGAAAGAAATCTTATCGCCGTGATTGAGTTTGACCGGCTTGCCTATTTTTTCACCGCCGACAAAAACACCCGTACGTGAGCCTGTATCGGCAACAACCCAGCCCGTACGCCGCTTTGAAATTACGGCGTGGAAACGTGAGACGGTTGCATTTGTAAGTATAACATCGCAGGTAGGACTGCGGCCGATTGAGTTTTCCCAACGGGTAAGCGGAATCTTTTTGTTGGTTTTTGTTTCTACAAGGTAGGAGCCGACCCTTGAGCCGAAGTGCCTTGTTACAAGTGAAAAAACACAGCTGCCGATAATCAGCAATGCAAGCCCTGCAAGCAGATAGCGGCTTGAGCTTTCAATAAAATCGAATACAAATTCAAAATCCAACGGTAAGCCCCTCCTTCCTCTATGCTTTTAAAATATACTTATATAAATAATATTGTAATATTAATAAGGCAAAGTGTCAATAGCAACGATTTTGATTGACATTTTTATAAGTTGAATTTATACTGAATATAATCTTGATTTTGTTAAGGAGATTTAATATGAGCATTACAAAAAGTGTTTTCGGCACAATGCCCGACGGCAGTGAAGTACTGAAATATAAAATCCAAAACGCAAAGGGTTGCTTTGCAGAGTTTATCACCTACGGTGCAACCTGGCTGAGCGCATTTATGTATGACAAGAACAATACTTTGCAGGATGTACTCCTCGGCTTTGACGATATGGAGGGTCACATCAACCGCTCGGACTATCAGGGTCAGTGCGTCGGCAGATATGCAAACCGTATCGCAGGCGGTAAGTTTACCGTAAACGGCACCGAGTATCAGGTTGACTGCAACGAGGACGGCGTAAAGAGCCTTCACTCAAACGGTGAATTTGCTCACGCAAACTGGTCTGCAGAGGAAATCGGTGACAACAGTGTTGATTTTTCCTTTGTTTCACCCGACGGCACATACGGATTCCCCGGCACACTTACAGCAAAGTGCCGCTACACACTTACAGACGACAATCAGGTAGTAATCGAATACAGTGCCGTATCCGACAAAGCTACAATAATCAACTTCACAAACCACGCATATTTCAACCTCGCAGGCTGCAACAGCGGTGATGTGCTCGGTCACATTCTGTGGATTGATGCCGATGCATTCACACCAACAACACCCGACAGCATTCCGACAGGCGAAATCCGCTCTGTCGAGGGCACGCCATACGATTTCCGCGAAACAAAGGCTATCGGCAAGGATATCAAGGCTGATTACGACCAGCTCACAGCCGCAAGAGGCTATGACCACAACTTCTGCCTCAACGCAGGCGAGCACGACAAGATTACCGTTTATGAGCCTACAAGCGGCAGGACAATGTCCGTATGGACCGACCAGCCCGGTGTACAGCTTTACACAGGCAACTTCCTTGACGGTACGAGAGCCGGCAAGAGCGGCTGTCCGATGATTCAGCACGCAGGCTTCTGCCTTGAAACTCAGGTTTATCCCGATGCACCCAACCACGATAACTTCCCGCAGTGCACATATCAGGCAGGAGAAGAATACAAGGCAAAGACAATCTACAAATTCGGCATAAAGGAATGACCATCAATTGACAAATAAAGAAATCGCTCTGTTTGCGGTTGAGCAACTCAAAAAGGACTACCCAGATGCAATATGCTCACTTGATGCAGAAGACCCGTTACAGCTTATAATCGCAACAAGGCTCTCTGCACAGTGCACGGATGCGAGAGTTAACCTCGTAACACCCGAGCTTTTTGCGAAATATCCTACACTTGACGACTACGCTTCGGCAAACATTGAGGACGTTGAAGCAATCGTGCGTCCCTGCGGATTCTACCATATGAAGGCGCGCGACATAATCGGAATGGCACAGATGATACGCAATGTTTACGGCGGCACAGTGCCCGACACAATTGAAGAGCTGACAAAGTTACCCGGTGTCGGCAGAAAGACAGCAAACCTGATTGTAGGTGACGTTTACGGTAAGCCCGCAGTTGTTGCAGATACACATCTGATAAGAATTTCAAACCGACTCGGTCTGGTAAACACAAAAGATCCGCTCAAAGTTGAGATGGATTTAAAAAAGATTTTACCGCCCGAAGAAAGCAACGACTTCTGCCACAGGTGCGTGCTGCACGGCAGAGCAGTATGCGACGCACGCAAACCCAAATGCGAAATCTGCAACCTGAAAAAAGTATGTAAAACAGCAAATGAATAACAAAACGGCAGAGAGTTCAGCGCTCTCTGCCGTTTTTGCATTATCAAAGGTTTTCTTCTATCGCTTTATTTACCGCTTCACGCTTCGCGAGCATTACATCTATACCGCGCTCATAATTTACGAAGCTGAGAGGCTCACCGGACTTATTCTCTATAATCTCAAGTGTTTTTTCGTAACCAATTTTGCTTTCGAGGAGTTTGAGTGCACTCAAATCCTGGAATGCGTCGTAAAACACTTTATACCTGAGTGACACAAGCGGCTGACCGCCTTCACCCGGATAGACTACAAACGCATCGCCTGAGGGGAATGCTTCACCTGCATCCGTTATCTCAAACGGATTTATATGGCGCTTTGAATACTGGGAATACCAGAAATTGAAGCCCCACTGCAGGAATCCGACACAGCCGAATTTATAAAGCTGCAGGCCGAGTACTCTCGTTCTGTATGACGGCATAGCCATAAAGCGATTTGACGTACCCTTATACTGACCGCAGCAGTAATAAGTCCAGAAATTCGGCACCTTACCGTAGAATATATGTGCATGATCAAGTGAAGGCACAGGAGTTTTGACAAGACCTTTTTTGTAGAACTTAAAATCGCTGAGTGCGTCGAGTGTCTTATAATCGGGGAAAAGTGTTGAAATGAGTCTGCTTGCCTTTGCATAAGGACGCACCTGCATATCGTTAGGCTCATCCGAAACGTGAAGCCAGCACTTATCTTTTACACCTTTTGCAGCAAGGAATTCATCAAGTGCTGTCGCAAACTGTGTCAAAAACACCTTGTACTTTTTGCCGCCTGCCGCAGTTTTCCATCCAAAAAGCTTTTTGCCGTTTACATCAACAATTTTGGGTGCGTGCTTTGCTCCCCACTGTGTAAAGAGATGCGAAAGCTCAAACCACTTCATACCGCTTCTTGTTGCGATTTCAATCCAGCGATCAAGCTTATCAAAACCGAAAGCATACTCATCCTTACCTGTTACGGTGACATCAACAAGCTGCATAGTCGGTCTTTCACCGCCTACCTCAGTATCAAGCGGAGGCGTAAAGAGCGGTGTAAGAATCATATTAAGGCCGTGAGCATTACCGACACGCATAAAGTTTTCAATTATCTGCCAGTGCTCATCACTGAAGGCATCAACATTATACCATGTTGCAAGGCAGTCGCAGTGAAACCAGTTTGTGTGTATAAGTTCCTGCTCGGGTAAAACTGCATTTATAACTTTAACGCAGATTTCAGCCTTACCGACCTCGTCATTATCTTCGTTAAAAAGTGTAATAACAATATTGTTCAGCCCTGCCGTTTTTGCCTCAAGCTCAAACCACACAGAGCACCAGCCGCCGTTTACAAATTCGACCTCACCGTTTTCTGTCGGGTAAAGCACGTCGGGATAATAACCGTCGGGCGAAGTAATAATATCGTCATCATGATCCTCATAGTAAGGTAACTTTGACGGTACAAAACCTATATTATACGAATTAACGCAAACAGAATCCGCACCTTCAACCGTAAAGCGAAGCGGCTCGTCGGTATTTATCGCAAGCTGAAAACTCGCACGCTCACCTATAAGCATGGAAAGGATGTTTATTTCATAAAAATCTCCGTTGCACTGCGGAAATATTTTTTCAAGTGATGAAACAACTTTAATCTGAGTCATAATTTATTCCTCCACATAAGACACGCTGAAGCAGTGTGACCTGATTTTATATTTCATTGCGTTCTGGCGGAAATAAGCACCTGTTATACGCTTACCGCCCACAGTCATACGCTCGACATAACCGACAGATGAGCTAACGGCAGAATCGTGCTTTTCGATTACTATCCATTTTGACGGGTCACCGCTAAGCTCAACACCGAGAGTTTCCTTCATCAAATCCTTGAAATCCTCTGCCGAGATTGTATAGGTCGTTATATAGTTTTTACATTTTTTGTCGTGCGGACTGTCAACTGCCTTCTCAAGATACGGATGTGTATCGCCGCTCCATACGGTAGATGCCCTGACAGTTTTACCCGCTGACATAGCATAATATGTTGCCATTATAGGTTTGCCGTTATGCACAAGATACTCACCGAGCACAGACTTTACTGCGGTTTCAACAGCAGTACCTTCATACTTGTAGCTGGTATTGAAAGCGTGATGAGAAGCACCCATATTGAATTTATAGCGCTTTGCGTATGTATAAATCGCTACCGCTTGAGCCTTGAATGCTTCTGCAGTTGAGCTGTTACATCCGGAGCCGATTTCACCAACGACACTGCGGCAGAGATACTCGATAAGCGAATATTCTTTGCTGCCGAATTTTACCGTTTCGGGCATTTCGGGGTCATCCTTAACAAGAGTTACACCCGGATAATAATGGAGCAGAATGTTGGTATAGGAGCTGCCGCTTTTTGAGTAGCCGATAGCACCCTCCTGACTCATACCTACACCGTGACCGTAGCCGTAAACAGTGAAAACGAATTTGCCGTCTGCTTTTGAGTTACCCGAAGGCTTTGCCGTAGTAATCGGCTTGGCTGTTGTAGTCGGCTTTGCAGTGGTAGTCGGTTTGGCTGTTGTTACAGGCTTTGCCGTAGTATTCGGTTTAGTCGTAGCGTTCGGCTTAGTTGTTTTTTCAGCTGTTGAATGTACAGTTGTTGCAACAGTTGTCAGTGCACCAAGCAGAGTTTCGGTTTCATCCGATGTGCTTGATTCGGGTTCACTCAAAGCAGTTGTAAAATCCTCCGTTGCTGAGAATTCTTCACTGTACTCTTCTGAAAAATCATCGTTAAAAACAAGAAGAGAGCCGTTTTCTACGGCGGCTCCCTGTGAATAATAGCTTGCAAAGCTATGCTCTGCAGCTTCTTTATTTTCTTCTGCGTTGTTATATCCGTTGAACGCAAAATATCCTACAAATGCAAGTATGATTGCAAGTAAAACATAAATAACCGTACGCAGGGCTCTCCACTTCTTTTTGCGTGTTTCCTGCGGTGTAGGCATTTCGATTTCTTCAACGGGACCTGCAGTGAAAGGCTTGTCCTCATCAGAATCGGACACGGGTGCATTTACTGTTTTGCACTTCTCGCAAATCATATCCATCAGCAGCTCAATCGATGCAGAAATAAGCTCATCGGGTGTTTCGCCCGGCTGAGAAGCAAAGCGAAGCACGCGTGAAGCATTTTTATCGGCAAGCGCAACATAGATATTATACTTCTGATTGCCCGTTTCCTGTGAAGTACCTGTATAAACGTTAGACACAGCCGCACCGAAGCCCTCTGCATCGTCGGGAATTGAGTAACGGGCAAGGTCAGCTATGTAACTGCGGGGAGCTTCATCTCCACGGTCGGATGTATACTCGGTAAAGATAAACTCATCCTTGATTACATCCTCACCGCACATATCCTTAACCATTTCGCAGGAAGGCGTTGCAGCAAAATACACCTTGATTTTTTTCTCTTTGAGCATTTCGACAGCCTTTGCAGCACAGCTGTCATTCACTGCACCTTCAGCTTCACCCTGCGTTTTTTGTCCGACCAAAACACCTGCCTCGGCAAAATACGGCAACATACCGCCGTCCAGCTGGCTGTCGATTCTGCTGTCATCCAACGGCAGCATAACAAAATGCTGCTTACCCGAGCGGATAGCAAAACCCGAAAAAAGTCCGTCATCCGAGAGAAATACCCGTGCATTTTCAGGCATAGCACAGTGAGAGGAAAGCTGCTGGGCATCAAGAGCGGATTCGTCTTTTATGCTCTCTCTGACAGTGCTGTTGAGTGCAGTTTTGATATGCATTGCACGCAGTATGGCAAGCTTAGCCTTCGAATATACCGATGGCTCAGCACCGACTGCTACTATATCACTGTTTGCAAACGCATCGGAAAGAGCTGCGGAAACCTGCTGCATAGAGCCGCAAAGTCTGAAATCACATCTGCCGAGGCTCGATAAAGAGCCGCGAATTTTATCCGCCGCAGACTGCGCTGCTTCCACACCGCTTGTATTCAGTGCAATAAAACTGATGTTCATTATAGGTAAACAATCCTTTCATTATATTAGCTTACTCAAACGGCTTATGTCGGTTGCCATTTGTAAGCCGATTCATAAGGATTTGTAAGTCCTTTTTCTTCGTAATATGCTGCAGGATACCTCGGGTTGTCATTCACTCTGACTACCCCGCTGACTTCTTCGCTTTCTCCCGGACGCACCATACGTGCCATAACGACAAGGCGTGCCTCATCAAACTCATAAGAGCAGGTGGAAAGCGTCAGAATCTTATCAGAAACGGATATATCAACCTCAGGCTTGTAAATTGCACGCTGGTCAATTTCACCGAGGAATCTCTCAACAGCTTCGGGTGAAGAAAGGTCGGTAAATGTATAATCGAATATATAACCGTCGTCACCTTCAGCCGTGCCGTTTGTGATAAACACTGCAAAAATCTTCCACTTGTAATCACCGTAAATGGTGTTGAACTCAATTACGGGTGCCTTTTTGTAATTCTCAACATCCTTGTAAAGGGTAAGGTTACCGAACATCTTGGAATCAAGCATATGATGACCGAACAACACGGTATTGTAGTTGAGATTTTTCATATCGTTTTCACTGTTGGCAAAAACGGAGCCGTACTTATTACGGTTGCCGTCGAAATCAACCTTAAGATATTCCTTATTATCCTCGCCCTGAACAACAGGCAGAGAAATATCAAGCGCTTCAATGTTTATCCATCCTGCAAGGTCGGAATTTTTTGCATAAAGCTCGGCATATTTTCCAAGCATACCATCGGGAAACTCAACATCGGGATATTTTTCGGCAAGCTCTTGTGCATCTGCAACTTCGTTACTTTTGCCCACCATAGACTCAAGCTTTTCAAGGCGGTTTGCCGTAATAAAAGGCTGAATAACAAAATCGCTGAACAGATAAACAGCGGCAAAGACAAAGGTCAGAACACAGACAATCATTATGATTTTTCTTGCCTTTTCCAGACCCGTATCACTGCTTTTGGGTATAAAGTTGCGTACAAAAAAGCCGTCTTTTTTCGAGCCTTTTCCTTCCGAAGCCTTATAATTCTTCGAAAAACCCGTTACGGAGGACATCTCATTTTTGCCACTGTCCTTTTTCTCACGGGTGATCTTTTTCTTTGACTTTATCGCCTTGTGTTCAACTTCGGGCTCAGGCTCATTTTCATCTTCATCAACATCAAAATCCATACCGCTTTCGGGATCAAACTCAAAATTGCCGAAATCGGACGGAGCAATATATCCGCCTGCCATAACATCTTTTTCAGGCTCGGGCTGTATCGGATCGACAAAAACTTCGGGGTCGTACTGTACGGGGTCGTCAGTATAATATTCCTGCTCATACTCGGTTACGGGAACAGATTCCGTCTCTTCGGGTGCAGGCTCGTCTTCCGCATCTTCTTCGTACTTGTATTCCGGTTCTGTCTCCGGCATAGGAACAGGTCTGTAAAACAGTGAATCATCCAGAGCGCTGTCAATCCAAGAATCGTCAAAGCTGTCAATGTCGGCTGTAGAGCTTACACCGTTTGCACTGAATATATCGATGTCATACGAAAAACCGGGTTCTTCAGGCTCGGAAATTTCTTCCTCTTGCGGTTCTTCTGCAGGCTCGGGAATTTCCTCTTCCTGCGGTTCTTCTGCAGGTTCGGGAATTTCCTCTTCCTGCGGTTCTTCGGCAGGTTCTGGAATTACCTCTTCCTGCGGTTCTTCTGCAGGTTCGGGAATTATCTCTTCCTGCGGTTCTTCGGCAGGTTCTGGAATTACCTCTTCCTGCGGTTCTTCTGCAGGTTCTGGAACTATCTCTTCCTGCGGCTCTTCGACAGATTCGGGTTGAGGAACAATCGGCTTCGGAGAAGCTACGGTATCGCCCTCATCTATAGTCTGATATTTCTTTAGCAGCTCGTCAAACTTGGCGCTTCTTGTGCCAAACTGACCGAATACGTTGTTTTCTTCTGCCATTGAGATTACTCGTCCCTTTCATAAAAATGCTGTATGACCATATGCAGGGCATTTGATGCCGTAACATATCTGTTATATTCTCTCGAATCAAGGCTTCTGCCCGTCCTGACCTCGTGCACATAAGTGCCGCCTGAATGAGAAAAGCCTATATAAGCCAGACCAACGGGCTTATCCTCGGTGCCTCCGCCCGGACCTGAAATGCCCGTAACACTGATACCGATATCGGCACCCGACAGCTTACGGACACCCTCTGCCATTTCAGCAGCAGTCTGCTCGCTTACCTCTGTAAATTGCTCTATCGTTTCACTTTTAACGCCGAGCAGTTTCATTTTAACTTCATTTGAGTAGGACACGATTCCGTACTCAAAAACCTCCGATGAGCCGGGCACATCGGTGATGCGTTTTGCAATGTATCCGCCCGTACAGCTTTCTGCAAGGGCGATTTTTTTGCCTTTTTCCCGAAGCAGCTTCACAACTGTCTGCTCGAGATTCAGCGAATCCGTTGAATAAATATATCCGCCTATTTTTTCGCGTATTTTTTCTATTGTTTCATCGCACATCTGCTCTGCTTTTTCTTTGGTTTCAGCCCTTGCGGTAACTCTCAGCAAAGCCTCACCGTCTTTGGCGTAGGGTGCAACGGTGGGGTTTTCACCGTCGAGCAAATCAGCTACACGCTGAGCCATATCGGACTCACCTATACCAAAGGTGCGCACCTGCTTTGAGAGGATTACACCACCGGTCTTTTGAGCAAGGTAGGGCTTGACCTCATACTCAAACATCACCTTGAGCTCTCTTGGCGGACCGGGCAGCATAATGACGGTCTTGCCGTCTTTTTCAACAGCACAGCCGGGTGCAGTACCGTTGCGGTTCGCAAAAACCGTACCGCCCTTTGGCACGTAAGCTTGCTTTGCATTACTTTCGGGCATCACTATGCCCTTTGAGCTGAAATAGCTCCTTATTCCTTCAAGAATATCTTCATCAAGCACAAGCTCGGCACCCATTACCTCACAGCTGATTTCCTTGGTAAGGTCGTCTGCCGTAGGACCGAGGCCGCCCGTAAGAATTACAAGGTCACTGCGTGAAACAGCGTTTGAGATACACGCCCTCATACGCTCGGGATTATCACCCACTACCTCTTGATAATGGATAACTATGCCCATAGCGGCAAGCTCCCGGGCGAGATACTGAGCATCTGTATTTACAATGTCACCAAGCAGCAACTCTGTGCCGACTCCGATAATCTCACAATTCATATAAAAAAGTTCTTTCCGTTAATTAATAATAATTTTTCTTGTACCTGCGACCGCACGTTCAACGAGCGCATCAACATCAAGCCTTGACTCTGCCTCGATTACATCGGGCAGCTTGGGACGTGTACGGGGATGACGGGGAGTAAAGACCGTACAGCAATCCTCGAACGGAAGAATTGAAATTTCAAATGTATCAATCTTCCTTGAAATTGAAATGATTTCGTCCTTATCCATACCGATAAGAGGGCGGAAAACGGGCATTGTTGCCGCCTCATCAGTACACGCAATCGCACCGAGAGTCTGGCTTGCAACCTGACCGAGGCTCTCACCCGTAATAAGTGCACCGCAACCTGTGTGAGATGCGATACGCTGTGCACAAAGTACCATCATACGGCGCATAATAATTGTAAAGAGGTCCTCGGGACACTTGTCACGGATTGCCTCCTGAAACTCGGTAAACGGCACAACGCTAAGCTCAATTCTGCCTGCATAGCGTGCAACCTTGCCGAGCAGGTCGTGCACTTTCTGCTCTGCTCTCTCACTCGTATAGGGTGGTGAAGCAAAGTGAATTGCAGTCAGCTCAATACCGCGTTTTGCCATCATCCAGCCTGCAACAGGGCTGTCAATACCGCCGGACACCATAAGTGCCGCTCTGCCTGCAGAGCCTACGGGCATACCGCCTGCACCCTTGAGCTGGTTTGCGTGTACAAATATATCGTTATCTCTGACCTCAACGGTGACGGTAAGCTCGGGGTTACGCACGTCAACCGTAAGGTGAGGATATTCGTCAAGAAGTCTTTCGCCGAGAAGAAGACAAATCTTCGGTGAATCGTAAGGGAATTTTTTATCGGAGCGCTTTGCACAAACCTTAAAGGTTGAAGCACAGAGAAGCTGCTCTTCAAGATACTTGCCTGTCTGCTCAAGCACAAGGTCAAAATCCTTATCGAGCTTGAGTGCACGTGAGAAACCTGCTATACCGAAAACGCGTGAAAGGCGGTCAACTGCCTCTTCAAGGTCAGCACCGTCCTCACCCTCAACCTTGATAGTTGACTGTGCAGGTGTGAAGGTAAATGTGCCGAGGTCTGAAAGTTTACGGCGCATATTTTTAATCATTATATCTTCAAATGTGCGGCGGTTGAGACCCTTGAGGGCAAGCTCACCGTTTTTAATCAAAATTACTTCTTTCATTAATATATCCTTTTACTGTTAAAATAATTTATTTCTTTTTTCTGAGTGTGTTTACACCGTTTTCAAGTGCGCACAAAAACATATCGATTTCTTCACGGGTTGTAAAACGCGAAAGACTGATTCGCAGTGCACTGTCAATCCGCTCAGGCTCTATCCCCATAGCGGTAAGCACCTTGCTTCTGTGACCCTTTGAACAGGCAGAGCCACCCGAAACATATACTCCGGAATCGGAAAGATAATTGAGCATCGTCTGCGAAGGATGCCCTACCGCAGAAAGGTTGACTATATAAGGTAATGCTTCGTCACCCGAATTGATAACTATACCGTTTATCTTGCGTGCTTCCTGTACAAGATAGTCGCGCAAAGCTGTTGTTTTTTCGAGCTGTGCAGTAAGGTCAGGCAATTCTTCAACTGCACCGTACAGACCCAAAATTGCGGGCATTGGCTGAGTACCCGAATAAATCTTGCCCTCCTGATTGCCGCCGCAGATATACGGCATAAGCCGCACACCCTTACGCACATAGAGGAAACCGACACCCTTGGGGCCGTTGATTTTGTGAGCACTTGCACTCATCAGGTCAACACCGAGCCTTGACGGCTTAATCAGCATCTTACCGTAAGCCTGTACGGCGTCGCAGTGGATAAGTGCAGGTGCGCCTGCCTTCTTAACGGCAAGCCTTGCAGTTTCGACCGGCATTATACTGCCAACCTCATTATTGACATACATAAGACTGACAAGAATTGTCTTTGAATTAACAGCCTGCATAAGCTCGGACTTGCTGATTCTGCCGCACTTGTCAACCTTGAGGTAAATAACCTCAAATCCCTCTTTTTCGAGCTGTGCCATACACTCCGAAACACTCGGATGCTCCACACAGGTTGTAACGATACGGTTACCTCTGCGCCTGAGTGCGTGAGCCGCACCGAAAACCGCGGCATTGTTTGCAAGCGTACCGCTGCCGGTAAAAACTATTTCCTCCGCCTCACACGAGAGTGACTTTGCAACTGCAACCCTTGCCGCGTCAAGCTGACGCTGTGCCGCAGTGCCCACACTGTGAAGTGATGACGGATTACCGTAATATTTGTTTATCGCTTCGACCATTCTTTCCTTTGCCGAGGAGCACAGGCAGGTCGTAGCGCTGTTATCAAGATAAGCTTCCATTGTAAATGCTTTCCCCCTGCAGTAGATTAGGATACGGAATAAAAAATTACTCCATTTACATTATACTGCAAAGTTTTATTTTTGCTGCCAGAGTGCAACTATTTTGCCGACTATCTCGTCTTCTTCAAAATCGACTGTCATCTCAAGATTATCCGAATCAAAATACATAAATCTGCCGTCGTGACCAAGCATCACGTTTGCCGATTTATATGTACCGTCATAGTAAACTATTCCGTCACCGTTGCTCATATCGAAATCATTGGTTTTTCTGACAACCCATATATCAAGCTTTTCATCCTCGCCGACCTCGTAAATGAGTGCATAGTCAAAAAGGAATATCTCCTTCGGCTCATCCTTTGAAACAAAGAAAATCGCAGAAAAGCTGCCAACCACGATAACTACCGCGGTAAAAAGAAAAGCTATTATAAATCTGATAATTTTACCGATTATTTTCATTGTAATATCAGCTCCGAAATTTGTTTTGGAGTATCGCATATACAGTCTGCACCTTGCGATTCAAGCTCGGCAACAGTGCCGAAGCCATAGGACACACCAACGGCAAAAACGCCTGCCTGCTTTGCACCCTCAATATCAAATTTTCTGTCGCCCACCATTGCGGCAGACGAGAAATCCGCACCGAGTGCTGACACGGCGGCAGTGATAAGGTCGTACTTGGTAGGCTCCGGCTTGCCGATAACGGGTGCACTTATAAAATCGAAAAATTGTTCTATGCCGAAATGACCCAACAGCCGTTTTACAAACTCGCCCGGTTTTGAAGAAGCAATTGCCATTTTAATTCCTGCCGCATCAAGCTGAGCAAACACATCGGCTATACCGTCATACAAGTCGCACTGAAGCATTGCACCTGCACGGTAAACCTCGCGGTATTTTGCAACCATCTGCCGTGCGGTTTCTTCATCGTGACAGTAGAGCATAAAGCTGTCGAAAAGCGGAGGACCGAGGTAGGTGTGGAGCTTGGCTTCGTCGGTCTCATCGTATCCGAAAGCGTGAAGTGCTTCAAGAAAACAATGCCTTACACCCCTGAATGTGTCGGCAATAGTGCCGTCAAAATCAAAAATCACCGTTTCAAACCGCTTGCTCATCTTTTATCCAATCTGACAGTTTCAGCCAAAAAAATACTTCTGGGTATAATTTCAGACATATATAGGCATTATAACACAATTTATAAAATATGGATATAGGAAAATTAAAAAAATTATGATAAAATATTTGTTAATGATGCAACAAATTGGCATAAAATATACACTTACTTTATGAGCGGCTCAAAAACACACCGAAAAGGGTAAAAGAAGTGAAAACAAAGAAAATATTTAAAGCGCTTATAATTCTTCTTGCTGTAGCTTTAACAGCGTGGGGCGGTATGTTTATAACGGATTTTTATCGCTCAGGTCACCTGATGTCACCCTTATTTGCTTTATGCATTAACGGCGGCGGTGACCCTACGTATAAAGGCTTAGGCTATACCGTAACCGTAGAAACCGACCGTAACTGCGAATGCTGCGGCTCACACATAATTGCGGTTACAATGTATGTCGGCGATAAGGTAGTAAGCGCAAGCATTACCTGAAAAGGCGGTGAAAGGATGAAAGACAAAACTGCACAGCTTGCAAAAAGAGCAACAAAAGGCGATGCGACTGCGTTTGGCGAGCTTTACTCGCTTTTTGCAGGTGAAATGTACCGCTATGCACTTTATAGCCTCGGCTCGGCGGAATCAGCACAGGACGCAGTACAGGAAACGGCACTTGAAGCATTCAGAAGCATCGGAAAGCTGAAAAACGAAAGTGCTGCAAAGGCTTGGTTTTTTGGTATTCTTTATAATGTTTGCAAGCATTTTCAGCGCGAAAAATACAAAACAGATTTTACATCGCTTGATTTATGCGAAGAGCTTTCATCCGCCGATACAAGCGAAGAATTGTTGATCGGACTTGACCTCATCAGGCTGATTAACACACTCAGCGAGCAGGAGCGTGAAATTGTACTGCTCAGTGCAGTATGCGGCTACTCAGGCAAGGAAATTGCAGATGTTACGGGAATACCTCACGGCACCGTACGTTCAAAACTTTCACGCACACTCACAAAGTTGAGAGAGGAAACGGAGGGACGCAAATGAGAAAAAACGATAAAAACAATGCAGAGTATATACGAAGCACATTAAAACCGCTCGATAAAAAAATTGCCCTGCCCGATGAGCTTTCGGCAGAGAATATAACCGCACTCGTCAGCGGAAAAGAGCAGAAAAAGAACAAGCACGGCAAGGTAATTGCATTCAAAGCAATCGGTTCTGTTGCGGCGGCAATAATTATCGCCATCGGTATAGGTGCGTTTGTTAAAAGGCCGCAGACATCTGCAGCAGATCAGGCTCCCGACATAATCATGCAGAGTGAAGCACCCGTAAGTTCAAACAGCAAACAGACAATTATAGACTATTTCACAACACTTAAGTCACAGTACAAAAACAACTACAATTTATACGGTGAAATTGTTTACAACAGCGCAGTTGACGGAGTTGTACCCGAATCGGGCATTATGAAGGATGATGCAGCCGACACAAACACTTCTGCTGCGGGGTCAACATCCTCATCACACGGTACGACAAATGTGCAGGTGCAGGGAATTGACGAGGACGACATAGTCAAGAATGACGGTAAATATATCTATGTGCTCAGCGATTCTTCCGTTAAGATAATCGATGCTGCAAGTATGAAGCTGATGAGCAAGACGGATTTCCCGTCACGCGGCTCAAACGGTATGTATATTTATAAAAATATTCTCGCCGTAGTCGGTCACGATTACACCGAAAACAATCAGACAGTTATTGAAATTTACGATATAACCGACAAAGCAAAGCCGAAGCTCATCAATAAATTTTCACAGGACGGCGGATATTTTTCGAGCAGACTTATCGGCGGCAAGGTTGTACTTCTCTCACAGCACTATGTCTACCCCGAAGATATAAAGCTTAAAAACGGCAGTGCTGTTTACGAAGAAATCGTACCGACATACACTGTTAACGGCGTATGTCAGCCGCTTCCACCCGATGCAATAACAATACTGCCGGAGCAAGAGAAAAGGTCAGAAGTCTACACGGTTATGACATCGGTTGACCTTGATTCCGACAATCTTAAGCCTGAAACATCCGCTGTGCTCGGTGCAGGCGACAATGTATACTGTACGGCAGAAAACCTCTACGTTTGCAAAACCGAATACAATTACACCGAAACCGTAACCGACGATGTCGTATCGGTTACAAATGACGGACCGACAACAAAAATACACCGCTACTCAATAAACGGCGGTGCTTTCAAAGCCGTGGCAACGGGCGAAGTTGACGGCAGGATGCTCAACCAGTTTTCGATTGATGAAAAGGGCGAATATATCAGAGTTGCAACCACAACGGGCACTGCAAACTCAGTGTATGTGCTGGACAAAAACCTGAAAGAGGTATCGAAAATCACAGATATTGCAAAGGGCGAAACAATACAGTCGGTAAGATACATCGGCGACTACGGCTATGTCGTTACATTCAGGCAGACAGACCCGCTGTTTGTAATCGACTTTAAGGATATGAAAAACCCAAAAATCGTAGGAGAATTAAAGATTCCCGGCTTCTCGAGCTATCTTCATCCGTTTAACGGTTACCTCGTAGGCATCGGCAGAGACGGTGATGACAACGGTGCTACTGATGCACTCAAAGTTTCACTTTTTGACATCAGTGACCCGACAAACCCAAAGGAAATTGACAGATTCATAGTGCAGAACGCTTATGCCGAAACCGGGCATAAAACGGTAATGGACTGCAGCGAAAAAGACATACTCGGATTTATTTATTACGACAGACGCACGGGCGATTCACAGCTTGCCACACTCAGAATAAAGGAAGGTAAAATAGAGCATATAGGCAGCTACACCAACAGAAAAGATGGCGAAGGCGAAAGCGGCACTGTCTACTCACCCGACGGCGAAGAAATAATGCTTTATGATAAAACGATGTATTCAACATTCGCAATAAGGCGTGCAACCTACATCGGCAACACTCTCTACACCGTATCCGAGCACAGAATCTGCTCATATCCGATTGAGGGCGGAAAGATAATTGCATCGCTGGACTTTTAAGCAATTCGGAATTAGGAATTCGGAATGCGGAATTATCGGTAAACTTCAACTGAATTAATGATAACACCGACCGTGTGAAATCAAATCACACGGTCGGTGTTAATTTGTATCTTAATTTTTTCATAATGTAATTCTGACCGTCAGCAAATAATCTCATCAAACTTCACCAATATATCCTCTTTACGGCGGCTATCAAAAAACATCCTTTTCAAAGGAGGTGGATTTTGCGAAGCAAAAGACGGAGGATTGCAAAATTAAATGTTGATTTATATTTTATGGCAACCCTCAGTCACTTCGTGACAGCTCCCTTCAAAGGGAGCTTTTGACAAGCATATTTACAGCGATATAACTTATCAATAATTTTTATCATTAATCTCTTTTGATTTCAGATACCAATAAAATCCCTCAATGATAATCGCTGACATTTCATCCTTATCTGTAATCCCTTGTCGGATAAAACTGCGGTATATTGAATTGTCGCATGTAAGCACATTGTTACGCAGCCATAACCCGATACCAAAATGATTCTTCCAAATCTCATCTGTACCGCATTTCAGAAACTCATCTAAGCCTTCATTATCCAAAGCACTCTCCAGCAAGCAATATAAATCTTCCGTTTCTTTTTCCGCTTTCATATTATCACCTCACAGCTATTTTACTATCTTTTGATAGTAAAATCAATACTATTCTTTGATAGTACATATACTGAACTTGAGGTGAGTTTATGTATTATCCGCGTTTACGTGATTTAAGAGAAGACCATGACCTGATGCAAAAAGAGATAGCCGCAATACTCGGTATAGATCAAAGAGTATACAGCAACTATGAAACCGGCAAAAGAGAAATCCCTACTCGCTTGTTAATAATTCTCGCCGATTACTACAAGACCTCAACCGACTATATTTTAGGCAGAACAAATAACATAAAACCGTATAAATAACAGCACCCGACCGTGTGAAATCAATCACACGGTCGGGTTATTTTTTGTTTACCTTTTATTTTCAGACTGTACTCATTTAAGCTCTTTTTCTACAGCCTTTATCAGCTCATCGGCAATGACACGGTGGCCGTTTTCGGTAGGATGAATTCCATCCTGCACCCAGAAATCTGCCGGCTTTTCATTGCACAGCGCATCGAATTTATCCTGAAGCGTAACAAAAGGCAGGCCATATTTTTCCGCAACTCTTTTTGCTATGGCGGCGTTATTTCTCACACCGGGGTTAAGCTCATCCCATTTTGGTGCGGTGCTGACACCCTTGAGGACATACGGCTCAAGCATTATTATTTTAATCCCGGGCAGAGCCTCGGTAACATCCTCAATAAGCATACACAGCAGCTGCTCGTACCTATGAGACGCTATACCGTCATCCTTATTAATGAGATGCGAAATATCATTAAATCCGACAAGGAGACTCATATAGTCGGGGTGTATGTTTAAAATTTCCGTACCCATTCGTGCGTATATACAAGCACTTGTGTCTCCGCTTGTTCCGGTGTTTACAAAGCTGAACAGTTCGGGATATTTCTTATCAAAATACTCTGCAACCATACGCGGATATCCGGGACCGAGATCGAAATCATCCTCATGATCTCTGCCTGCATCTGTTACGGAATCTCCCTGAAACAAAAAGGTTTTCATTTTTATTTCCTCGCTGATACTTTTTGAGTAGGGGCGAACTTGTGTTCGCACGCTATTTGTTAAGACAAAGATATAAACCTATCTCGGTGTCTCAACTTTAATCAGTGTATCTTACTTATCTGAGGTATTAAAGAATTGGGGGAGATAATCCTTGTGTGCTTCCTTCATTTCGTTGAAGCAGTTGAGAGCCTTCTCCCAGTCACCTACAAGCGGATGAACAAGAAGAGCGTTGAGAGCAGCTTCGTTGGAGCCTGTCTTTGCAGCCTCAACTGTGTAACGCTCATACTCCTTGACAATGCTCATAAGGCCGATAATGTGGCGGTTGTTGATTTCGCCCAGGTCAATCGGCTCTGCACCGTTCTTACCGATGCGTGCAGGCACCTCGATAACATCGTCGGGCTTGAGGAAGGGAAGAGTGTTGCCGTTCTTGATATTTACAACCTGAACGTCGCCGATATCGTTTGCAATAGCGTTGATGAGTGAAACAGCAACAAGTGAATACTTGTGGCCTCCGCGCTGGTCAAGCAGAGCAGGCTTTACGTACAGACCTTCGTCGGAGTACATTTCGAGAAGTTCCTCTTCAATTTCCATACACTTCTGTGCACGGCTCTTTTCACTCTTGAGAAGGTACTCAAGCTTTGCATTACGGCAGTAGTAGTACTGGAGATAGGATGAAGGAAGAGCGTGAATTGCAGCAAGAGTCTCAAGTGAGAAGCCGTCATCCTTTATGTTAGCCATAACCTTGGGAGAGAAGCCGTTTGCAATAAGCTCGTCAATCTTCTCTTCACCGTTTACCTTGACGGATGTCATCCAGCTGAGGTGGTTTAGACCTACATACTTGATCTCAGCATCCTCGCCGACAATTTCCTTTGTGTCGTCAAGCATATCTATCGGCACGTTGCAAAGACCGATACACTTGACATTTGTGTTGTTGAGAACATACTCGGTAACGATACCCGAGGGATTTGTGAAGTTTATAAGCCATGCATCGGGGCAGATTTCCTCAATCTTGTTACAGATGTTCTTCATAACGGGAATTGTACGAAGAGCCTTGAAGAAGCCGCCGATACCTGTTGTTTCTTGACCGATAAGACCGTACTTGAGCGGAATTGTTTCGTCAAGATGTCTGCAGGGAAGCTTGCCTACACGAATCTGTGTGACAACAAAGTCTGCACCCTGAAGAGCTACATCAAGGTCATCTGTAAGTACTGTTTCGCAGTCGATACCTGCAGCCTTAAGCATACGGATGCAAAGGTTGCCGACAATATTTCTCTTGCGGTCATCAATATCCATAAAGGAAATCTTCTTGAGCTTGAGCGAATCCCTTGCCTGAAGGAAACCGTCTACAAGCTCGGGGCAATATGTACTGCCTGAGCCGATAACGCATACATTGATTTCTTTCATTTTATATTACCTCCGAAGTTAAATTACTTTGCGTAATCTTGTAAAATCCAATTTATACAACCGAATACGGGAGCTGCTGTGAGCTTCTTGAAGCAGAGCTTCTTCTCTGTGAGCTTGCCTGCCTTCTCAATCATAAGGTCAACATACTCTTCACTGGGAAGCTTTGTATGAATAGAGCCTGCGAGAACAACCTCAACCTCATCGTCAAAGTCAAGCTGGTTTGCGTGAGCGGCAATAAGGTAAGCGCCTCTTGTTGCAAGTGCATCAACAGCTGCCATAACGGGCTTATCGCCCAGCTTTGCAGCAGCAAAGAAGAAGTCGATAAGGCGCATTACGAAGCGTGACATCTGAGTCTCGTCCTCATACATTGCAACTGTACCGAGGAATGCCTCCTTTGATTTGATTCCGAATTCCTCGAAGAACATATCTGTCATAGCTGTCTTCTCAATATTCAGCATAACATCATCGTAAATAATGCGGTATGCAGTGATAGCAATCTGATGACCGCCGCCGATATCGCCTGAGAATTCACCGAGACCTGCAAGCTGACGCATCTCACCCTTGCGGTCAATAGCGTTACAGCACATACCTGTACCCATATTGTAACCGATAGCCGCACCTGTTTCACTGCCTGCCTTTACACCAAGGAAGCCGTCATTGAAAATCTCAAAATTCTTAAGACCCTTTGCCTTGAGTTTTTCACACATAATATCGTGCTGATAGGGGTGGTCAATACCTGCAAGACCCATAAGTGTGAAGCTGACATCGTCAAGTGAGATACCGCGCTTTGCAACAAGAGCTGTAAGACCGCTCCAGATGATTTCACTTGCTTCGTCAAATGAGCCTTCCATATTCTCGTGGTTACTGCCCGGAGTCTTTACCTCGTCGAGAGTTTCCTTATTTTCGTTAAAGAGAGTGTAGACGGTTTTTGTACCGCCGCCGTCAACGCCTATGTAATACATAATAAAATTCCCTTTCTGTTTAATTATTCAGCTTTATCTTCTTTGCTTTCTTCTTTTATATCATAATACTCGGGACAGATTTCGTCAAGACAATATCTGCCTCTGCGATACGGCTCTCTGTCAATCCACATACCGTTTGTGAAATCGGGGAATGCAATCGGGTGGCTGCCTGTAGCAATAGACTGCTCGGAAAGGCAGGTAACAGCCATCCAAGCTGCTGTATCGTAAACGTCAATCGGAGGCTTGGTGTCGTTAAGGGCTGCCTCAGCAAATGCGGAAAGAACAAGGAAATCCATACCGCCGTGACCTGCCTCGTGAACACCCTTCTGGAAATATTCCTTCCACAGCGGATGCTCAAATTCCTCGATGTAAGGCTCTACACGCTCAAACTCGTGCTGAGGTGAACGACCCTCGATATAAATCTGATTGTCATCCTCTGTGTACATACCCTTTGTACCGTCAATACGGTAACCTCTTGAGTAAGGTCTGGGCAGTGAACACTCGTGTGTGAGAAGGATTGTTTCACCGTGTGCACACTTGATCATTGTTGTAACAACATCGCCGAGTGTGAAATCATAGCCGTAAAGGTCGTAGTCCTCACCCTTGTTGTCCTTAATCCACTGGTTGAGACCTCTTGCCTTGCTGGACATTGAAACAACAGATACCATTCTGTTACCGCGGTTGATGTCAAGAAGTTTACAGATCGGGCCGAGCTGGTGGGTCGGATAAACTTCACCGTCACGGTTCATGAAGTTGTAAAGTCTGCCGTGTCGATTCTCTCTGCCGAGTACGATTTCGTCACGAAGGTCGTGCTGATATGCACCCTGAGTATGTACAACCTCGCCGAAGAGACCCTGACGCTTCATATTGAACAGAGCCATCTCGAAGCGGTCATAACAGCAGTTTTCAAGAAGCATACAGAACTTGCCTGTTTCT
Source organism: Clostridia bacterium (assembly GCA_017516485.1). GTDB lineage: Bacteria > Bacillota > Clostridia > Oscillospirales > Acutalibacteraceae > UBA8612. The sequence continues at coordinate 85,647 of JAFXCH010000013.1, read as the reverse complement.
TCACTTGTACGGACGAGCTCCCAGCACTCCTCAATGCTTGCTGCACCGCCGACTTCCATACCTACATGAAGACCTGCCTTCATACAGTCTACAGCAATACGGGAGTGAGTAATCCATGTGGTTGAAATCATAACCGCACCGATATCTTCACGCTTTATCATCTCTTTGTAATCGGTGTAGCCGTCGGGTCTGAAGCCGCACTCTTCTTCAAAGCGTGCTATCATATCGTCAACTCTGTCCTGATAAAGGTCACATACAGCGACAATCTCAACACCCTCAACACTCTGAAGCTCGAGAGCCATACCTGAACCTCTTCCGCTGACGCCGATTACGGCAAACTTGATTTTTTCTGACATATTTTTATTCCTCCGGAAAATTATTTGAAAATTTTATGAAAGCTCTTTCTGAATCTTTTCAGATAAAGAGTTATAAACTTTGTAAGCATTACATCGTAAGCGATAAAAACGGCGTTTGCAAGCGCAAGCAGAATAACCAGGCTGTACTTGCCGAATTCGCCCGTTTCATCAAAGGGAATTCCGAGCACATAGGTTGTGAAGAAGTAACCCGCAACTGTTGATGTATTAAAAATAAGCAACTTGATAATCCACTCTAACACAATATTAAGGTGTTTTTCAAGTGCCGATTTTATAATCGGAAAATAGCCGAAAAAAGCTATATAAAAAACTGCCGCCTCTTTGTCGGGCACCACGAATATGCTCATAAGACTTACCGCCGCATAAACTACAAACGCCCAGCGTTTATTGATTTCAATAACTACAAGTATAAGCAATGAGCCTGCCGCCAGCGGCAAAGCATAGGTCATAAACGGTATAACAGCCGTCATCAGCATCAGAGTAATGCTCAGTGCACTGACGATACCGCCTAAAGCCGTTTTGGATGATTGCTTCATTTAACCACCTCAACAGCACCTGATAAGGTCACAACCGAAGCACTCACAACAGCAATCGGCACAAAGCAGACCCTGGCAGATTTCGCAGCCTGAACAGCCCGAAGTGTTACTTCTTCTTTCGGTACGGTAGCCGCCGGACCTGTCGGAATTTATGGTGTTGTATGCACGCCTGTATTCTGCATTTGCCGGGTCAAGACGTGTTGCCTGCTCAAAGTAACGCATAGCATCTTCAAGCCAGCCTCTGCGGTGCAACACGGTACCTTTAAGATAATACCATTCTGCATTGCGGTTTGAAACAGGTACACCGTCAAGCAGTGTATCGGCATCTTCTATTTTGCCGCTCTTGATTTTAGCTCTGATATCGCCAAATTCATTCGGCACCGTATAAGTATAACTCGGCTCGCTGTATGATTTGCCGCCGTTACCCGTACGGCTGAGAATTATCTCATCGTAAGCGGCGTCAATTTCTCGCATTCTTACAGGGTCAGGCATTGAACCCGCATCACTGTAAAGCCTTGCAAGATCTCGGTAAGCATCTTTGATTCTGTCATCACTTGCGTCGCGCTCAAGCCCTAAAACCTCAAACGGGTCTCTCATTTATCTCTCTCCTTTTTGATTTGTTTCATCGTGGCAAACATTCCGTCAAACACGATGTTCTCGAGGATTTCGCCTAAGCGTGCAGGCTTTGCTGTCTCAACCGCTCTTGAAAGCTCGGCAGCTGTTACATTCAGCACACCTTCGGCATATTCCTCCGCTTCTTTTTCATTTGTCAATATATTATTAAAAACATTATAAGATGATGTCTTTTTATCATCATACAAATCATCGTATGCATCCATCAGGTAAACCCACCTGCCGACAAGGTAACCAATACGCTCAAGCTTGATAGCTTTTTCACCCTCAAAACCATATGAAAGTAATTTACCCATAGCTGTTGCCGAAGGGTGAGCAGATGCATCAACTCCTGCGTCAGACCTCTGCTCTACCTTGCTTTGCTCGGCGATTGCACTGCCGATAATCTCATCCGCTTCAGGGAAAAGCTTTTTCGCTTTCCTTCGTTTGAGAGCAAAAAAAGGGCGCAGTAAACGCTTGAGAAGCCCTTTAAAAAAAGATGAATCGTTTATATCGTCGCAGAGCTTATAGTAAACCATTATCATGGCAGCAGCTGCTGCAAAGCGGAGCTCTTTTTCACCGTTTATGCACTGACGGCATTTCTTTGTCGGATTAAAGCTGCAGCGTGAATCCTTGAACCCGCAGCATTCATCCGCGAATGCAAGCCTTGTAAGAGCAAGCATTGTAAAATCGTAATTGAGAGTAAGCCTTGCGAGCTGACCGTAATCCTTACCGATTCGCTTACAGAGTGAGCAATAAACTCCCTGATAAGCCTCGTAATCCTTTACTTTAAGCTCAGGCTTATATATTTTAACATATCCGAACAATTTTATTATTCTCCGATTAATATTGTACAAACAGAATGTGAGGCAATTCCCTCACCGCTGCCGCTGAAGCCAAGGCCTTCTTCCGTTGTAGCCTTGACGTTTACGAAAGAAATATCAACACCGCAGGCAGATGCAATATTCTCACGCATTTTTTCTATGTGCGGTTTGAGCTTTGGTGCCTGAGCAATTACCGTAGCATCGATATTACCTACGGTATAGCCTGCCGAATTGAGCCTTTTTACAACCTGACGCAAAAGCTCAAGGCTGTCGGCATCTTTAAAAGCAGGGTCAGTGTCGGGAAACATTCCGCCGATGTCGCCCATTGCAGCGGCACCGAGAAGTGCATCGGAAATTGCGTGAAGCAATACATCAGCATCGGAGTGACCGAGCAAACCCTTTGTATATTCTATTTCAACACCGCCGAGTATAAGCTTTCTGCCCTCGACAAGACGGTGCACATCGTAACCGTGACCTATTCTTAACATTTTACTCATCTCCCAAAAGCGACTCTGCCATAGGAATATCCTCTGCTGTCGTAATCTTAATATTTGAGTAAGAGCCTTCTATCATTCTGACCTTACCGCCGCAATTTTCGACAAGGCGGCAATCATCAGTCATATCCTTTGCTTTTTCACCGAGCGACTCAACGCAGGAAACATAGAGCTTTTTATCAAAGCACTGCGGAGTGTGCACAGCCCAGAGTGTAGCTCTGTCGGGTGTGTCGGTAATCATACCGTCGGAATCGGTAACCTTTATCGTGTCCTTTACTCTTACACCGCAGGCGGCACCGCCGCACTCAAAAGCGGCATCAACCGTACGGCTGATTACATCCTGCGAAACAAGCGGCCTTGCACCGTCGTGAATTGCAATCATATCGCAATTATCACTGCAGGCGGCTATAGCCGAGGCAACGCTTTTCTGCCTTGTTTCACCGCCGGGCACAATGCATTTTACCTTTTTATACTGAGCAAGCAGAGCCCTGTATTCTTCTATATCCTCTTCTCTTGCCGCAACAATTATTTCATTTATATCAGCGTTGTTTTCAAATGCCTCAACACTGCGGCAAAGCACTGTTTTTCCTTTTATTTCGAGCAGGAGCTTATTGATACCGCCCATTCGTCTTGAGCTGCCTGCGGCAACTATAACCGCACTTACAAAACCTTTATCAGCCATTCTCCCACTCCTTTCTGCAGAACTCAACAGCTGACTTGTATTCATCGTACGTCATAAACGTATTTATGAGCTGTAAAAATGATGAGGTTGAAAGGCGCTCGGGCAAACCGAGATATTTAAGCAAAGACTTTTTCTTTGCCTGCGAATTATCTCCGCCACTGAGTCCGTCCTCAAACAAATCGGTAACTGTTACTTTTCTGACGGGCTCGAGAGTTTTTTCATAAAACACACCTGCTTTTGAAAGTGCATCCACAAGTGCCTGCGTACGCATACCCTCAACACCGATTTTGCCCTCTTTTGAAGGAGCATCCTTGCGTTTCTCCTTGCCAAGCACATCGGGAATATAAGCGTGAATCACCTTATCCTTCGGCACGCATCCACCCAGAAACGAGCGGATTTTAAAGCCTGCTGAATCACTGTCGGTCAGAATAAGTATACCGTTTTTTTCTGCCAGCCGCCTTATAAGGCGCTGTTTTTCTTTATCTTTAAAAATTGCAAAGCCGTCGGTTTGTATAATCGTCGCATCAATCAGCGACTCGAGGCGTATTTTATCGTACTTACCCTCGACAATGACAGCCTGCTTAATCTTAATCATCACACAAAGTCCTAACTTATAAGCATTAAACGGAGCATCAGCTCCTCTAAAATTCGTCTTTCATCAAGTGCGGTGCTCTTGAGCCTCATATCGGCATCAGCCAGAATATCAAGACAGTTACGTATCTGCTCAAGGGACATATTCGCACTGCTTCTTGCACCGTTTTTGAGCCTGAATTCACGGCGCTTGTAATTGAAAACCTTTGCCGCCGCATCAGCAGCCTCACCCGAACTCAGTGCAACCTGTGCGCGGTACATATCGACGTAAGCTGATATGAGCGTGCCGAGAATTACAACGGGCTTTTCTTTTTGTGCAAGCAGGTCATTCAGAATACCAAACGCCTGCTGTGCCGTACCGCCAACGAGTGCCTTTGACAAATCAAACACACTTGCATCAAGCGAACGTGTGCAGATTGCGTCGACATCGCGCCTTGTTACCTCGCCCTCGCCCTTGTAAAAACAAAGCTTTTCGAGCTCATTGAGCAGTGTATTGAGGTCATCGCCCACACGGTTTGCAAGGTAGGTCGACACGTCACGTGACATTGTGCAGCCACGCTTTGCCGCACCGTTTTCAAGCAGCTTATAAAGCTGTGCTCCGCTCATTTTATCGAGCCGAAGCACAACGCCGACCTCGTTTACAGCATCGATAAAGTTCTTGACCTTATCCTTCTTTTCATCAGGCACAACACTGTCCATCCAGAAAACAAGCACGCAGGTTTCGTTAGGGTCACCAAGAATATCGAGAAGCGGCTCAAATTCATCATTTTTGAGTTTATCAATTGCAAGGTCTTTTACAACAACACAGCTGTAGTCGCTCATAAAAGGCATTGACTGCACAGCCTGATACAGCTCGTCAAACACAAAGCCTTCACCGTTAATGCGATGAAGATTAAAACTTGCCATAGCTTCGTCCACACTCTTTTTTTCAAGCAGTGAAACATAATGCTTTTTGAGGTATTCCTCATCGCCGTATATAAGGCAGACCTGCGGCAAATTGCCCGAAGATATCTGCTTTTTAAATTCCTGCTCGGTCATAACCGCCATACCGTCCGCCTCCTTTTAAAATGAATTTATTTTATATTTGCACCACGCATTGAAACGAAGAATAATATTACCGTAATCGTTTGTTGAATATGAATTCTTACTGTTTATATAAGTATTGCCGCCTGCCGAAATCACAACAGCTTTGTAGCTTGCCGTATTAATTGTCAACGGAGGCTGTGCCTTTGTAAAAAGGAAATCTGCCGATAGGTCTTCCAAAAGCTCTGATGGTGTAAGCGTACCGAAAGTAAACAGCACACTGCCCGACTCTGAATCGAGCCTGCATAAATCATATCCGTTTAAGTTTTTATATGTAATCTTACTGCCGTAAAAATCATATGAAAAATCGTCCGATTCTTCGTAACCTTTAGGTAAGTTTTCTGCAGAATATCCGCACGGCACAACAACACGCTCAACAGCATATTGTTTGGAAATTTCGATAAGTTCAAGGTCGTTTTCATCGGTACACGCTGTAACAAGCGCAAGCTCGATGCGTATTACACCAAGCTCATCGAGCACACCGCTCATAACATAATCAGCACACGCACAACCTATAACAACAGCCGACGTACCGTGCGACACGATATAGCACGCATCGTCTTTTACATTAACCGCCGTAACCGAAACCGTACCTTTATTTTCAACAGCACTGACAGTACAGGTAAGTGCAAGTGAAGCACTCACAAAAGCTGTACTAAACCTGAAAGCCTTTTTCCTGTTTCTTACCAGATATACCGCAAGTGCAACTGCAATAAGTGCACCGCCCAGCCAGAGTTTGAGTGCAAATGAATTTGATTTAACACTTACAAAAGAAGAGCCTGAAAGCAACTCAACAGTTTTTAGCAGATATTTTCCTATCCACCTGCACACAAAAGCCGAAGCCTCTGCAGGAAATGCAAAAGGCAAAAATCCGAACACCGCAGTAAAAGCGGATAAAACCATAAAAGCAGGCACTGCGAAAAATGTCGCAAGGTTTGCAGGCAGGAATACGAGTGAAACCTGACCGACAAACATAACCATAACGGGCAAAGTAAATGCCGTTGCAACGCAGGTAATTGCCGCCGTTTCATAAATGCTTACAATCAGCCCTGCAAGTTTTCTTACCTTTATTCTGCTCAGTATCGCAAGGCTCAATTTACGTATAAACGGAGCACATACAACAATTCCGAGCGTTGAAGAAAACGAGAGCATAAACGACCAGTCAAGCACGGCAAACGGGCTGAAAAGCGAAATCAGCAAAGCCGCCAGACCGAGTGAATTGAGTGAATCATCCCTACGCGAAATAACCTTTGCCAACATTATGACAACTATCATTACACAGGCACGCACCGCAGACACCGAAAAACCCGAAAACGCACAATAAAACAGTGCAATCGGTATACAAATCGCCGCCGCAATTCTTTTAAACCTCGGCAGCAACCGACTCACCAGAGTGTAGAGAGCCATAACGATAATATTCATATGCAGACCCGAAACGGCAAGCGTATGAGAAAGGCCGCAGACTCTGAAAGAATTATTGACAAGCGGACTCAGGTAAACCTTATCACCCGTCAGCATACCTATTGCAAGGCCGCCGACCTCTTCACCGACAAACTTAAGAAGATTTTCGCTTGCACTATGCCGAAGCATATAAATATAATAAGCTGTCGGCTTTTTATCCGTCGGGATAATCTGAGTTATATCATCGCTCTCACATCTGAGAAAAATCCCTTTTGACTTGTAATAATTATGTGTCTCTTCACTCCGACCGATTTTTGATATATCGCCTGTAAGCTCTATGCCGTCGCCTACCGATATTTCAAGAGGCTCTTTTTGCCTGAGCCTTAAGGTCTGTTCAGTTTCGATATCACCTATGTGTGATGTGCGAAGAGTATAGTATGTGTTTGCATTTGCACTCTCAATATCTTCAACCGTAGCTCTGACCTCAAGGTTATTACCGACAAAGCTTAATGCAGGAGCATAAAGCACCTTCTGTGCAAAGTTAAAGCTGATACAAGCCGCAATCACACAAAGTCCGCATACGGCATACTCTGCCCTGCCCGAAAGCCGCTTTATAAAAATTGCAACAGCAATCAAAGCAACCGCACATACAACGAACACCGTTACTACATCGGACACAATACCCAGAGCCAGCAAAGTGAATACAAAGCTGAATCCTACAAGTGCAAAAGGACGTGAAATCATGTAAATATCAGAGGTAATTCTTCAAGGAAAACAATATCGTCACGTTTTGCAGCATCGCCCTCGGCAAGTACTGCGGCCTTGGCAACAATATCTGCATCAAAGTGAGCCATCAACTTCTCCATAGCGGTAAGTGATTCACCTGTGCTTATAACGTCGTCGACAATAACAACCTTCTTGCCTCTTATCTGTTCACCGTCTGCACCGTCAAGAATAAGCACCTGCTCTGCATCGGTAGTGATAGAGCGGACATCAACGGTAACAGGTGCCTGCATATAGAGCTTTGCCTTTTTACGTGCAACAAAGTATTTTTTGCCGCTCTGTCTGGACATTTCGTAAGCCAGAGGAATACTCTTTGCCTCAGGTGTAACTATGTAGTCAAACTCGGGCAACTTCTTGAGAAGCTCCTCACAGGCCTTTACCGTAAGCTCAACATCGCCGAAAATGATAAAGCCTGCAATGCTTACCTTATCGTTAAGCGGGCAGATCGGAAGCTGACGCTCCAGACCCGCAATTTTCATTGTATAAAACTCGCCCATTTAAAATCGTTCCTTTCAGTTATGAGCAATAGTGAAATATTTGCCTTGTCAGGCAAATGCGATATAACCTCACTTGCGTTCGGTTGCGATATAGCCTCGATAAATCTCAGCTGCGATATGATATAAATTCCTCCGCACGCCGCAGCGCATATCGCGTCACGAAGTGACATATCGTGCCGACAGGCATATAACAAATTCCGTAAGGAATTTATATCGCTGAAAATCCGCTTTGCGGATTTTCTTAGCCCGGAGGCCAGGTGAAATCTCTGCCACCAAGAAGGTGGAAGTGGATATGGTGCACGCTCTGGCCTGCACTCTCGCCGCAGTTTGTTACAACGCGGAAGCCGTTGTCAAGGCCGAGCTGCTTTGCAAGCTTTGCCGCAACCTCGAAAACGTGGGCAATAAGTGCGGAGTTGCTCTCATCAATCTCAGCCGCAGACTTGATGTGCTGCTTGGGGATAACGAGTATATGTGTGGGTGCCTGAGGGTCAAGGTCATAAAAAGCTAAAACCTTATCGTCCTCATAAGCCTTATTGCTGGGGATTTCGCCTGCAGCAATTTTACAGAAAATACAATCGGACATCTTGAAATCTCCTTTGTTTTTATTGGTTTATTTAAGCATACCTGCAACGATACCGTTTGCAGCCGCAACAGCATCGTCAAGCTTTGAAAGGTCTTTTGCGCCTGCCATAGCAAAGTCGGGCTTACCGCCGCCGTTACCGCCTGCAAGCTGTGCAACTGCGCGTACGATTGCGCCTGCATTTGCACCTGCCGCAACAGCAGCCTTACCGCAGGCAACAGCAATGTTTGCACTGCCCTTTTCGTTGTTGACACAGGCAATAACAGCAACTACGTCGTCGCCCTGCTCTTTTGCCTTGTCACCGAGGGAGCGGATATCGTCAGCAGACATATCCTCTGCTCTTGCGATGATAAGCTTGACTGCACCGATCTGCTCAGGTGCAGAGAAGATGTCGGCAGACTTAAGGTCTGTAAGCTGTGCGGAAAGAGCGGCAATCTCTCTCTCTTTTTCTTTAAGCTCAGCAGCCATAGCAGTCGCCTTACGTTCAAGCTCATTTACGTTGCCGAGCTTCATAGCCTTTGCTGTGTTTGCGATAAGTGAATTGAGAGAAGCAATGTACTCAACAACACCCTTACCTGTTACAGCTTCAATTCTGCGTACACCGGAAGCAACCGATGACTCGGAAACAATCTTAAACAGGCCGAGCTTACCTGCATTGTCAACGTGTGTACCGCCGCAAAGCTCTGTTGAGAATTCGCCTGCTTTTACAACACGAACAACATCGCCGTACTTCTCACCGAAGAGTGCCATAGCACCCATCTTCTTTGCCTCTTCAATAGGCATTTCTGTGCTTGACACTGCACAGGCAGAAAGAATAACCTCATTAACTTTATTTTCAACAGCTGCAAGCTCTTCTGATGTAAGAGCGGAGAAATGAGTAAAGTCAAATCTCATAGCGCTGTCATTTACAAGCTGACCTGCCTGCTCAACATGTGAGCCGAGGATTTCACGAAGAGCTGCCTGAAGAAGGTGAGCAGCTGTGTGGTTTCTCTTTGTAGACTCTCTTACTTCTTCGTTGTATACGGTAACAGCCTTATCGCCAACCTTTATGCCGTCGCCGACAAGTGTACCCTGGTGAAGGTATGCACCGTCGGGGTCTTTTGTAGTCTTTGTAACCTCAAATACGCTCTCGCCTATTCTGATTACACCGCTGTCGCCTACCTGACCGCCGCTTTCTGCATAGAATGATGTTTTATCAAGCACAACTACTGCACTGTCGCCATCGTTGATGAAATCTTTTCTTTCGCCGTCGGCAACAAGTGCGAGCACAACAGCATCTGTGTTGTTTTCGGTGTAGCCTGTAAACTGAGTTGCGGCAATATCCTTGAATGAAACGCCGTTGCTTCTCCAGTCGGAGTCTGCTGCGTTTCTCTTTACGCTCTTTGCAAGGAGTCTTGCTTCTTCAACAAGCTGACGGAATTTCTCCTCGTCAACTGTCATATTCTTTTCGCTTGCGATTTCCTTTGTAAGGTCAATCGGGAATCCGTATGTGTCCTGAAGCTTGAACGCATCTTCTCCCGAAAGCACACCGCCTTCGGCTTTGTCCATCATCTCGTTCAGCAGACCGAGACCCGAGTCGATAGTCTTGTAGAAGCTCTCCTCTTCCATTGAGATAACCTTCTTGATGTAATCCTGCTTCTCAACAAGGTTGGGGTAAGCGTTCTTGTTTTCCTCAATAACAGTGTCGCATACTTCAGCAAGGAAAGGTCTGTCGATACCGATGAGTCTGCCGTGACGAGCTGCACGGCGGAGAAGACGGCGAAGAACATAGCCTCTGCCGCTGTTGGAGGGAAGGACACCGTCGCCTACCATAAAGGTTGTGCTGCGGATATGGTCGGTGATAACACGAAGTGAAACATCCTTCTTTGCATCGTCGTGGTAGTTGATACCTGCGATGCTGATAATGTGCTTCATAATGTTCTGAACGGTATCAACCTCGAAAAGGTTGTCAACATCCTGCATTATGCAAGCAAGTCTTTCAAGACCCATACCTGTGTCGATATTGGGGTTTGCAAGGCGAGTATAGTTATTCTTGCCGTCGTTTTCGAACTGAGTGAAAACAAGGTTCCAGACTTCGATAAATCTGTCGCACTCACAGCCTACCTTACAGTCGGGGCTGCCGCAACCCTTTGAAGGGCCTCTGTCAAAATAAATCTCGGAACAGGGACCGCAGGGGCCTGCACCGTGCTCCCAGAAGTTGTCCTCTTTACCAAAACGGACCATATGTGAGGGGTCAACACCGACCTCTTTAGTCCAGATATCGTAAGCTTCATCGTCTTCGAGGTATACGCTGACATAGAGAAGCTCTGCGGGAATTTCGAGCACCTTTGTAAAGAACTCCCATGCCCAGGCTGTTGCCTCACGCTTGAAGTAATCGCCGAATGAGAAATTGCCAAGCATTTCAAAGTACGTGCCGTGACGTGCTGTTTTACCGACATTCTCAATATCGGGTGTACGGATACACTTCTGGCAGGTTGTAACTCTCTTTCTGGGGGGAGTTACTTCGCCTGTGAAGTATTTTTTCATAGGAGTCATACCTGCGTTGATAAGCAGGATACTCTTGTCACCCTGAGGCACAAGAGAGAAGCTGGGCATTCTCAGATGCTCTTTCGACTCAAAAAAAGCGAGATATTTTTCTCTTAATTCGTTAAGACCTGTCCACTGCATTTTATTCAAAATCCTTTCCAAGCTGTATTGATTGCTGTTTTTGATTTAATATTTTAATAACCAATGGTATATCAATTTAACCGTATACCGTAGGGGCGCCCATCGGGCGTCCGCAAAAAAGGTTACCGATATATCAGTAAGTGAGAATTACTGCGGCAACAACAAGTGTTTTGTCGCTGCGGTTTGCTATTGAATGTTTCTGACCGCCAAGGCAAAGGCAACTGTCACCCTTATAAAGTGTTACCCATTCGCCGTCGTCGTAGTACTGAGCCTCGCCCTCAACGATGTAGAAGATTTCCTCTTCGTTTTCGTGCACGTGCTCACCGATTGAGCAACCGGGCTCGAGAGTAAGTGTCGCGACAAGTCTTGACTTGCCTTTATACTCGCCTGCATCAAGCAGGTTTGTAACAACAACCTGACCGTCGCCGTCACGCATATTTACTTTAACGGAGCTGTTCATTTCTTCTGCTCTTTTAATCATATCTTTCTTCCTTTCAGTTGTTTTTATAATCAATTCCGTGAGTTACCTTATATCAGGTTAACCGCCGTGTCTTTATCAACAGTAATTTCTGCCTCTGTATCGCGTGATTCAACGGTATACTCACCCTCGGGAAGCACACAGCTGAGGTTGCCGCTTATATCTGTTTCAAACACAAACTCATCACCGCTTGCATTTGTAAAAACAACTTCTTCGTCCGCATAGCCGCTGAATTCAACGGCATAGGCATTACCCATCTGCATAATTGCCGCCTCAACAGCGAGCTTTGCATTAACCATCGGGTAACTTCTGTAGCCTATGTCGGTAAAATGCTTTTCTTCGGACGCTTCAACGGTATCAACCGTGTTTTCACAGACAATCTTTTTTACCTCGGGTGCGGTAAGACTCGGGTCAACCGACCAGACGAGTGAAGCAACACCCGTTACAACAGGGGCTGCCATTGATGTACCCGACTTTGTTGTGTAGTCATTTTCGGTAGTGCAGCTGTAAACCATAACGCCGGGTGCACAAATATCAACCGTATCACCGACATTGGACGATGACGACTGCATATATCGGTTGCCGTTGTTAGCCGCACTGCCCACGATAATAACTCTGTCCAGCAAATCCTGCTTGGTAACACCTGCAAACGGAAGGAAAACCCTGCCCTCTTTAAATGAACAGAAAAGACCGTTCTGCGATGCGTTTACCGCATAGCCGCCGTCATTACCGTTGCCCGCAGACTGTACAACAAGGAATTCGTATCCCTTACTGAGCAGTGAGCCCATCGCGTAGGAATAAAGCATTGCATCGAAATTATTTACAATTGAGGGAAACTTTTCGGATTTCTCTGAAATTGAAGATGAGATGCCGACAGAGAAATTGATTACCTTGGCACCTGCTTTTACAACCTCAACAAAGCCGATAAGCACTGCCAGGTCAGGGATCCAGAGCTGACCGTCAGACGGAGTCCAATCTACACAGATAAGTGTTGAATCCTGACATATACCGCTGATACCCGTACCGTTGTTACCCTCGGCAGCGATAATACCTGCAACGTGGGTGCCGTGGCTGTTAGGTCGGTTACGCGAAGCTTCCTTTGAGCTCGGAAAAACTATCTTACCGTCAAGCTCATCGTGTGATATATCAAATCCGCCGTCGACAACGCCGATATCGATATTCTCGTAAAGGCTGTCGTAACCCCACGCACCTCTTGCATCGATTGCCTCAAGCCACCAATTGTTACCGTATGGGCTTGATTCATTCCAATACTCCTCATACCAATCGTAATCGGTAAACGGGTCATCGGGTGTGTACTGCGCTTCAATCTTACGTGCAGGAGTGACCGTAGCCACAGCAACCGCACTGTGAGAGTTGAGTTTATCGCAAAGTGCTGTAAGTCCGTCAAGGTCTGTAGGAGCAGTTCTGACAACACAAATCCCGAGGTCAGGTATACTGCCTACGGTAACACCGCCCGAAGCCTTAAGTACATCAAGCTTTGAGAAAAAGCCTGCATCCTCATTGAATATTATCATTACGGTGTTTTTGACATAACCTGTAGTTTCATCAATCGCCTCAATATCGCCGTCGTCAATTCCGCCGATAAATTCGTCACGCTGAACAAACATCGAAAGCACGTCGGTAAAAAGCTCTTCAACACCGGCAAAGCCGATTTCTCCGCCGAAACCCGATAAAGCGGTAAGCACAGCAATAATAAAACTAAAAACAGCCTTCATCAAAAACACCTCCACTTCTACTATATCTTATATATAATAATATATATATATTGATTTGTCACTATCTGCAAGAGAAATTTTTTAAAAAATTTATGAGAAATCAGCTTAACGCAGTTACATATTGCCCGTAATGAAAAAATATGCTATAATTCCTGTGTCATTGTCGGGGAAGCAGGTGAAACTCCTGCACGAGCCCGTCGCCGTGAGGTATATAATCACTGTCTCTCCTGCCCGATGCCGCAAATCGGGGACAAGCCATTGGGATTTTTATTCCCGAGAAGGCGGAAAGACAGATACCGCAGTCGAAATACCCGGATGACAATTGCCCGGAATGCGAATGTTGCGAGTGCCGACAGCAAAGGGACAAAACAAAATCAAATAATCAAAGGAGACACAACCATGCAAAAGACACGAATGAAAAAAACGTTGTCTGCGCTTGTTTGTGCGGTGCTTGTTGCGGCCATAGCACTCGGCACATTCGGATGCGGACAAAAGCCAACCGAAGGCGAAACCAATGCCGTTACGACAGAATTCAAATTCAGCGTAACCGATGCTGACGGCAAAACAACAGACTTTACTGTAAGCACAAACAAGAAAATTGTCGGTGAAGCATTGCAGGACGAAGGCCTTATTTCAGGCGAAGAAGGACAGTACGGACTGTATGTAAAAACGGTAAACGGCATCACTCTTGACTACGACAAAGACGGTATGTACTGGGCTTTTTACATCAACGGAGAAATGGCTCCGGCAGGTGTAGATATGACAGAAATCAAACCCGGTGAAGTATACGCATTCAAGGCAGAAAAATGAAACTGAACGTACGCGAAATTGCAGTTTTCAGTATGCTTGGCGCAATGATGTTTGCGTCAAAAGTACTGATGGATGTACTGCCGAACATTCACCTTATAGGCACATTCATCGTCGCAATAACCGTGGTTTATCGCAAAAAAGCACTGTATCCGATATATATTTTTATATTTGTTACAGGTCTGCTCAACGGCTTTGCAACATGGTGGATTGCATATTTGTATATATGGACTCTGCTCTGGGGTGCGGTAATGTTACTGCCGAAAAAGCTGCCCGAAAAAGCAAAACCGTTCATTTACTCCGCGGTATGTGCCTTGCACGGATTTCTTTACGGAATTCTTTATGCACCTGCCCAGGCACTGATTTTCGGCCTTAATTTCAAAGGAATGCTGACCTGGATTGCCGCAGGCTTCGCCTTTGACATAACCCACGGCATAAGCAACTTTGTGTGCGGCCTGCTGATATGTCCGCTGATAATACTGCTTAAAAGATTAACCCCTAAAACCAACAGCTATTAAAACAAAAAATCCCCGTCTGCGACTCATCATCACAGACGGGGATTGATTATTTATATTGGAAAATTATTCTTCTTCCATTCTTGCCTTTGCGTCTTCGATAACCTTCTGCTGAACGTTCATCGGAGCATCCTCATAACGGACAAACTCGAAGTTGAAGTAGCCTCTGCCCTGAGTTACCTGACGGAGAACAGTTGCAAAGTCGCCCATTTCAGCCATGGGAACTTCTGCGACAAACTCCTGAAGAGAAGGCTCATCGCACGGACCCATACCGATAACACGGCCGCGACGCTTTGTAATATCGCCCATGATATCGCCGAACTTTGACTCGGGCATATAGACCTTGAGAAGGCCGACAGGCTCGAGAATTGTGGGCTGTGCCTCAGGAATAGCTGCCTTGAAAGCAAGAGCAGCAGCAGTCTTGAACGCCATTTCGGAAGAGTCAACCGGATGATAAGAGCCGTCGTGAAGAGCTGCCTTGATACCTACCATCGGGTAACCTGCGATAAGGCCCTTTGCGATACACTCGCGAAGACCCTTTTCAACTGCAGGGAAGAAATTCTTCGGAACTGCGCCGCCGACAACTTCGTCAGATGTGAATACGAAATCCTCTTCGCCCATATACGGCTCAAAACGAATCCAGACGTCACCGAACTGGCCGTGACCGCCGGACTGTTTCTTATGACGTCCCTGCTTGTCAACAACCTTACGGATAGTTTCTCTGTATGCAACTCTCGGTACTGTGAGGTCAACCTCTACGCCGAACTTTGCCTTGAGCTTGGACTTTACAACATCAAGATGCTGCTCACCAAGGCCGCTGACAACCTGCTCACGTGTTTCTTTATTTATAGCAAATTTGATTGTAGGATCTTCTTCTGCAAGGCGGAGCATACCGGAAGCAACCTTCTCTTCCTCGCCCTTCTTGCGTACATTTATTGCCATTGAGAAGCAGGGTGCAGGGAATGAAACGGGGTCAAGCTCAACCTCGTTTTTAGGTGCATAAAGTGTATCGCCTGTAACAGTATTAGCAAGCTTTGTAGCAGCACCGATATCACCTGCAGGGATACAAGCAGCATCTTCCTGCTTGCCGCCGCGCACGGTAACAAGCTTACCCATACGCTCGGGCTCGCCTGTACGGGAGTTGACAGCCTGAACGTCAGATGTGAGCTTACCGGATACAACCTTGAAGTAGGACATCTTACCGACAAACGGGTCAGCAACAGTCTTGAAGCAGATTGCTGCAAGAGGACCGTTTTCGTCGCACTCAATGCCGCCCTCTTTAAGGTTTGTAGCATCGGGAGCAAAGTTTGCAATACCGTCGAGAAGCATATCGACAGCATCCATTGTATAACCTGCGCAAGCAAATACGGGTACGACAGCACCTGAAGCAATACCTGCCTTAAGACCGTTTACTATTTCTTCATGAGTGAATTCTTCACCCTCAAAGAACTTCTCCATAAGTGCATCGTCAGCAGAAGCAACAGCCTCGTTGAAGATGTCTCTCATAGCGTTTACGCGTGTATCGTCGGGCATATCGATTTCGTTTGCGTTGCCGTATGTGTATGAATAAGCCTTGTTTGTAACAAGGTTTACATAACTTACAATCTTACCGTCAACAATCTGGGGTACTACCATCGGGCAAGCAGATGCACCAACCTGAGCAACGATTGTATTGAATGTACGGTAGAAGTCGTTGTGCTCTGTATCGAGTCTTGTGACAGCAAACATCTTTGCGATGCCTCTCTTGT
The DNA here is from genome assembly GCA_017516485.1 of Clostridia bacterium. GTDB lineage: Bacteria > Bacillota > Clostridia > Oscillospirales > Acutalibacteraceae > UBA8612. The sequence goes on along the minus strand of JAFXCH010000013.1, from coordinate 69,239 downwards.
CTGCTGCCTTGAGAGCCTTCTCTGCACCGACATCAAACTTCTCCATGCTGCCGCCGACTACGATAAGTGCGCACTCAGCTGCACGGATACCCTCAGCAATACCGCCTGCAAAGTCGAACATACCGGGAGTATCAAGAAGATTGATTTTGCAGTTGTTCCACTCAAGAGGAGCAACAGCAGTAGAAACGGACGCTGTGCGGCGCTTTTCTTCAGGATCGAAGTCAAGCACTGTATTTCCGTCAGCAACACGGCCGAGACGGTCAGTTGCCTTGGCAATATAAAGCATAGCTTCGGCGAGAGTTGTCTTACCTCTGTCACCGTGGCCTGCAAGAGCTATGTTACGGATGTCTTTTGCGTTATACGCTTTCAATGTGGTTTCCTCCTTGCAGCCGGAACTTAATTCCGACCGATAAAAATACAAAAATGAAGTCTATATCCGCCAAAAAGGCGAATACTATGGTGAATTATAACATAACCTTTTCACTATTTCAAGAATTTTTTTGGAAATTGCACAAAATTTTTACATTCACAGCACTTCTTTTTATGAAATTCTTTTTTGCAAACCTATGCAAAAACATTTGCTATATCGCTTATAATGATATATAATAGAAATAATACATATAAAAACCACAATATAAAGCGAGTGAGGCAAATGTCAAAAATCGCATTTAAGATAATATCCGCAATCCTTACAGCCTTAATAATATGTCTGTCTTTTACCGCCTGTTCAAGCACGGTAAAGGATGCTGAACTGCGCTGTCCTATGGCAAACGAACCTGTTTCGCTCGACCCGCAGACTGCAGATACATCTGAAAGTCTTACCATTGCGGCAAACTGCTATGAAATGCTGATGAAAACTGACTCCGAAGGTAAAATCCTGCCTGCGGCAGCCGAAAAAGTGACACCGTCAACTAACGGACTTGCATACAGATTCACCCTTTACAACGACAACAAATGGCATATCAACTCCAACCACGAAGAAATATTCGGCGAAAATTATGAAAATGCAATTGACCTGAGAGTTACCGCCCATGACTTTGTTTTCGGTATCCGTCGTGCTCTTATGCCCGACACCAAGTCGCCCGGTGCATACCGACTTTATATGATTAAAAATGCCGAAAAGGTACACAAAGGTCTTCTGCCGCCTGAACAACTCGGCGTTACCGCAATAGACGACTTCACCTTGCAGATTGAGCTTGAATATGCAAGCAGTGAGTTTATGCAGGTACTTACCGAACCGATTACCGCACCGTGTAACCAAGAGTTTTTTGAAGCCACCAAGGGCAGATACGGACTCAGTGCTGAAGCAATACTCTGCAACGGCTCGTTTTATCTTTCAAGATGGTATTCCGGAAACAACATAGTACTGCGTCGCAACGAGGACAACTCTCACTCTGCGGCAAAAATATACTCACTGACCTACGCATTCACACAGGATGAGCAGGTAATCCTGGATAACCTGCTCGACCAGAAGTATGCCGTTGCCGAATTGACTGCCGCACAGGTAGAGAAGGCAAAAGACAAGAAGTGTAATGTTTACGAAATACAGAACACCTTATGGGGTTTGGCTTTCAACTGTTCTGACCCGATTATGAGCAACCCCAAATTCAGGCTTGCACTCGTAATGTCAACCGATTTTAACGAGATACTTTCATCGGCAAACGACAAGCCGAGCCAAGCATCAGGTATAATTCCTCCGTCCTGCACCATCGACGGTAAATCCTGTCAGAATATTTTACCTGCCGTCGGCCTGCCTGCCAATAATACCACAACCGCAAAGAAGTATTTTGACGAATGTATGCAGGGCAAAGAATGTTCTTTCAATGTTCTTTGTACACCCGAATACGAAACAGCAATTCGCAAAACGATACAGGATTGGCAGCAGCTTTTCGGCATCAAATTCTCAGCAAAAGTTGAAGTTACTGACGCCGATGAACTCAAGGAAAGAGTAAGCAAAGGCAACTACCAGTGTGCGGTTGCGCCAATATCAACCAACGCCGAAACTGCAGTGGAATTCCTCTACTCTTTCCGCGACAGTAACAACATCTGCCGTTACACTTCGGAGAATTTCAACACTCTCCTCTCACAGCTTCTTACTGCAAGCTCTGCCAAAAGCGTAGCCGAAGGCTGTGCGGCAGCACAAACATATCTGGTGCAAAACGCCGTAATTATACCGCTTTTTTTCCAAAGCAGATATATTGCAACAAACCCGAAAATCACATCGGTAAAAATTCTCAGCTCCGGCGATGTTGTTTCACTGTGTGAAACGGAGCTTCTCAAATAAAGCAAGGAATAAATTTTATGAGCAAAAAACAAAAAGCAATATCAGCGGTCAGCTGGATTCTCGTTGCCGTATGTATGTCGGTAATATTTGCGCTGTCACATCAGCCCTCAACCGAGTCAGCTGAACTGAGTATGGCGGTAATGGGCTTTGTCGCAAAGCTGTTTAACGAATTTGTCGAATTTATAGGGCACGACGTATTCCGCTCAATCGCTCACGGACTCGAATACTGCGGACTCGGTCTGCTTTTATTCAACGCGATTTATCAGACAACAAAGCAGCCGAAAATGTTACTTCCTTTTATAATCAGTGTGTTTTATTCTCTTACGGATGAAATACACCAGATATTCATTGAGGGCAGAGCTTTTCAGTTTATTGACCTTGCGGTAGACGCACTCGGAAGCGCTGTAGGTGTTGCCGCGGGCTACGCAATATACAAAATTATCTGTCATTTCAGAGGTAAAAAACTTGAAGAAAAACGATGAATTTGAACTTGAAATAACCGGTATGACAGCCGAAGGTAACGGTGTAGGTCACAAGGACGGTATGGCTGTTTTTGTCAGCAACACCGCAGTGGGCGACACCGTACTTGCCCATGCAATAAAAGTTAAGAAGAATTACGCCGTTGCAAAGGCTATGCAGATTATTACCCCCTCTGCTGACAGAGTTGAGGTCGACTGCCCTGTATTCAACAGATGCGGCGGCTGTGTTTACCGCCATATCAGCTACGATGCAGAGCTTAAAATAAAGCAGCAGAAGGTTGACGATGCATTCAGAAGAATCGGCGGACTTGATGTAACACTTCAACCAATAGTCGGCTCGGCTAAAACCGACTTCTACCGCAACAAGGCACAATTGCCGGTAGGCAGTGAAAAAGACAAAGTCAAAGTCGGCTTTTATTCATTCCACAGCCACAACATTGTTGACTGCGGCTGCTGCAAATTACAGCCCGAAGTTTTTTCGGAAATCGCTGAAAAATTCAAGAGCTGGGCAGAAGAAAACAACATATCTGTTTATGATGAAGTCACTCATAAAGGACTTCTGCGTCACCTTTATATCAGAGGTTCAAAGGCAAACAAAAACATATCCGTCTGCGTTGTAATCAACGGTAATACCCTGCCCGAAGCAGATGCACTTTGGAAGGCAATATCTTCGCTCGGTGTAACAGGGCTGAGCATAAACATAAACCGTGACAAAACAAACGTAATCCTCGGCGACACAGTAAAAGAGCTTTACGGCAAGGCTTATATTGAGGACTCTCTGCTTGACACGGTGTTTAAAATTTCGCCGCTGTCTTTCTATCAGGTCAACCGCGACCAGACAGAAAGGCTGTATTCGATTGCCGCAGAGTATGCCGCACTAACGCCCGAAACCGTACTGCTCGATATGTACTGCGGAGTCGGCACAATAGGTCTGACAATGGCAAAAAAAGTTAAAGAACTGATTGGCGTCGAGATTGTTGAGCCTGCTATTGAAGATGCAAAGAAAAATGCGGCGCTCAATTCAATCACAAACGCACGCTTCATATGCGGCGATGCATCAAAGGCGGCAGAACAGCTCAAAAAAGAAGGCATAAAGCCCGATGTAATAATCCTCGACCCACCGAGAAAAGGCTGCGACGAAGCACTGATAAAAACAGTTGCCGAAATGTCACCCGAGCGTATAGTGTATGTATCGTGCGACCCTGCAACTCTCGCACGCGACTGTGCCGTATTTGCAACACTCGGCTACAATATTGCACAAAAGCCAGACGGCACCCACCTCGCAACCCCGGTAGATATGTTCCCGAGAACAGCACACGTAGAAACGGTTTGTCTTTTGTCCAAACTTAATACAAAGCATACGCAAGTGTATTAAGTTTTTATATAACCAAATTTTCAAAGAGTTTAAGAGGAGAATATCTATGAATATACTGGTAATCGACGGTCAGGGCGGTCAGTTGGGAGGTCAGATAATTAAAACAGTTATCGGTAAATACCCCGATATTGATTTAACAGCAGTCGGCACAAATGCCGCAGCAACAACCGCAATGGTAAAGGCAGGTGCAAAAAAAGCAGCAACCGGCGAAAACCCCATAATTGTTGCCTGCAGAAAAGCAGATGTTATTATCGGACCAATCGGAATTGTTATTGCGGATGCTTTGCTCGGTGAAATAACTCCTGACGCGGCAAAGGCCGTCGGTCAGAGCGATGCCGTCCGTATTCTCATACCCATAAATAAATGTGAAAATCTCGTTGCGGGTGTTACAATGCAGACATTCTCCGCGCTGATTGAGGATGCATTGTCGAAGCTTGAAGAAATTATAAATAATCACTTGAAATAAGACATTTCAAGTGATATAATGACTACGTTATTCAGAAGAATAATGTACAGAACAGAAGTTCTTTTATTTTGCATTTCCATTAATTATGCGATACTGTGAAGGTGTTGTTTTCTCAGAAGAGATAACTGCACCTTTTTATTTTTCGGTCGCAAAAGAAAGGACTCCCCATGAAAAAACAGAACTATACACTTAATATTGCGTTAGCGGCAATGTTTCTCGCACTTGCTTATGTAATGCCCTTTTTAACAGGACAAATTCCTCAGATAGGCGCAATGCTGTGTCCTATGCATATTCCCGTAATTCTTTGCGGATATTTCTGTGGAGGCCCCTGGGGATTTGTTATAGGTGCTGCAGCACCCTTGTTACGCTCATTCACTCTCGGTATGCCGACCTTATTCCCGAAAGCTTTTGCTATGGCGTTCGAGCTGGCTGTTTACGGGCTTATGTCAGGTGTTTTATACCGTGTGCTTCCCAAAAAGAAGATTAACATCTATGTTTCTCTTATTTTGTCAATGATTTCAGGCAGGCTTGTATGGGGACTTGTGCAGTTCTGCTGCATGGGACTCGATGCAACAAAGTTCGGCTTTTCCGCTTTTTATGCGGGAGCCGTTGTTAATGCACTGCCGGGAATCATTATTCAGATAATTATTATACCTGTAGTTGTTATGCTTTTTGAAAAAACAAAAGTATTAAACAGAAGTATGAAATGATAGTATTACATAACACATAAATTACAGCAAACCGCCTCACAGGTACAGAGTACCAATGAGACGGTTTGTTATTTTTTCAGCATGGTTTAATAACAAGATAACCGCAAACAGGCAAGGTTATTTTGCCGCAAACGGTTTCGCCCGTTATTACATTTAAGTATTTCTTATCAACAACAATTTCTCTTTCGTCATCAGCAAAATTCATAACAAATATGTTATTGCCGCGTTTTCTCAAAACCACGCCGTCACCGTGAACAATATTTGCATCGGGCATAATGGAGTTATCGCAAATAAGCATCTCACAGAAATCGTCGACAAAATCGTTGTCATTTCTGAAAGCGGCATAATAAGCCTTGCCTTTTCCGTATACATTTTCAGTGACGCAAGGCATTCCGCTGTAGAAATCGGTTTTATATTCACCCAGAATTTTTGCGCCGTTCGAATGGATGATGTCGCAGACGTGATTCACTTCATAAGTTTTGCCGTTAAACTCAGCTTTACCGGGCAGGTCCTCAGGCAGAGAATCCGTTTCCTCACACCATATTCCGAAAACCTCTTTCAGCTTACCTGCGGGATAGCCTCCGAGCTTGCAAAGGTCATCCGAATCGACAATGCCCGTAAGATACGTACCAACAAAGCATCCGCCTTTTTCGACAAACTCTTCTATCCGTTCTTCCGTGCCGTCCTTCATCATATAGAGAAACGGTGCAATAACAGTATCATATTTTGAAAAATCATCCTGCATCGAAATGACGTCAACGCTGATGCCTCTCTTATAAAACGGAGCATACCATTTTTTGCATTCCTTCACATAATCTCTGCGGATGTTGTTATAGCCCCGGAAAACATTGACTGCCCAACCGTTCTCCCAATCATATATTAAAGCAACCTTGCTTTCGGCTTCCGAGCCGACAACACTGCTTAGTCCTTCGAGTGTTTTGCCTATCTTCGTAACATTTCTGAAAACTCTTGTATTTTCGTGTCCGCAATGGTCTACAACAGCACCTTGGAATTTCTCATCGCCGCCTCTGCTCTTTCTCCATTGGAAGTATTGTATGCTGTCTGCACCATGTGCAACCGCTTGTATCGATGCCAGCTCATTTATTCCCGATTTAGGCAGCTTGTTGACATCCTGCCAGTTTACCAGCGACGGTGTACTTTCCATAAGGAAAAACGGCTGACCGTTTTTTAATGACCTGAAAAAATCGTGTAAAAACGCTGCTTCTACAGCTTCGTCAAAATTTCTTCCTTTATCCCAGGCAGGATAATTATCCCACGAAACAAGGTCAACATGTTCGGCAAACTTCTGGTAATCAATACCGTTGTACCTTCTCATAAAGTTAGTGGTAACAGGTATATCAGGTGTAATTTCACGCAAAGGTGCAATCTCATTTTTAAAAAAAGAAATGTGGCTGTCGGTTATAAAACGTTGCCATGCAAGATTAAGAGCCGACGCGCTGTCTTCTCCGTTTTTTTCGGGAGGATTAATCTGGTCAAAATCGTTAAAGGAATGCGACCAGAATGCGTTCCACCATTTAAAATTCAGCTCATCAATATCGTTGTGGTAATATTCTCTGAGCCATTTTCTGAAAGCCTCGCAGCAAAGCTCACAGCGACATTCTCCGCTGTATTCATTTGAAATATGCCACATTTTCAGGGCAGGATGGTTTTTGTATCTTTCCGCAAGCATTCTGTTGATGCTGCGGACTTTTTCTCTGTATACGGGGGAGGTAAGACAATGATTGTGTCTGTCGCTGAATTTGCGGCGTATCCCGTTTTCATCGGTTCTCAGCACCTCAGGATACTTTTCAGCGAGCCAGGCAGGTCGGGCACCCGACGGAGTGGCAAGTATTGCCGACATTCCGTTCTGATGCATTTTATCAAGTATTGTATCAAGCCATTCGAAATCGTAAACGCCTTCCTCACGCTCAATTGCCGACCAGGAAAAAACGCCTACAGTGGCACTGTTGATGTGCGCCAGCTTCATCAAACGCATATCCTCGTCCCATATTTCAGGTGTTCTTATCCATTGGTCAGGGTTGTAATCTCCGCCATGTATTATGTGATCAAAAAATTTTTTTGCCATTTTTTCTCCTTTTCGGATTAAATGACCCGAACCGTATTTTGTCCGGGCCATTCAATAAATCTTAAAGTTCAATTTCAAGGCATGAATATCCGAGAAGCTTGTCACTTGTGCTGTCAGGCTGATGTCCTCCGATCCGGAGAGTAATATTTCCGTCAGGTTCAACCCTTTCGCCTTCCGTTGTAACTGCCTTGACCCAATAGCGGTCAATGTCGAGAGTAACTTCCTTCTTTTCTTTCGCTTCAAGAGAAACGGATTTAATTGAGCAAAGCTGACTGTGAGGAGTCGGGACACGGCTGTCGGTATATGAAGCATAAACCTGAATGATTTCCTTGCCTGCGATACAGCCTGTGTTTTCAACCTCTGCACTTACGGTAATCTTGTCAGAGTCTGCCGAAACAATCTTCGCGTTGCCATACTTATATTTTGTGTATGAGAGACCGAAGCCAAAGGGATAGAGAGCCTCGCCGTCAATGTATCTGTAGGTTCTGCCCTTCATACTGTAATCTTCAAAATCGGGAATATTGTGGTCGCCTTTATAGATTGTGACGGGAAGCTTTGCTGAGGGATTTACATCGCCTGCAAGAATGTTTGCAAGAGCAAGGCCGCCCATTGAGCCGGGATACCATGCGTGAATAACAGCCTTTGCATGGGTCCTTACCTTTTCACCGACATCGATTGAGCTTCCGCAGAGAAGAACGACAATAACGTTATCACAAACATCGCAGACTGCTTCCGCAAGCTTCTGCTGAGTTTCGGGAAGATAAAGAGTTCTCTTATCTCCGCATACGGTGTAGTCGTTGTCATAGCCCGTATCTTCACCCTCAATTGATTGGTCAAGCCCCAATGCAAGAATTGTTATATCCGCTTCGGCTGCTGTTGCGATGCCGTCGCTTATCATATTCCGGAAGCCACTCCAGTGGTTAAGGCTTTCATCACAGTAGTTGCAGCCTTTTTCAACGCTGATTGCAGCATTCTTAAAAACTCTTCTGATACCGTCAGCAACCGTCACATATTCGGATGCATAACCATTGTAGTTACCTTCCAATGCGGTAACGGAAAGTGAGTTGGGACCTACAACAGCAATCTTTTTGTCGGTATTCTTATCGAGCGGAAGGAAATTATCCTTGTTTTCAAGAAGAACGATGCATTGCTCTGCAGTTTTCAGGTTAAGAGCCTTGTGCTCCTTACTGTCAAGCTTATCAAATCCGATATCCGAATACGGTCTCACCTCTTCGAATTCACCAAGAAGATAGCGGATTGTGAAAAGGTTTTCAGCCGCCGCAGTTATATCTTCTTCGCTGATTAAATCCTGCTCATACGCATCAACAAGTGCATCGTATGTTTCACCACAGTTGAGGTCACAGGTGCTTTTAAGCGCGGCTGCGGCTGCTTCTGCCTTTGTTTCAACAAATTTGTGGAATTTATAGATATCCTTTAGTGCCCCGCAGTCGGATACAACGTAACCGTCAAAATTCCATTGCTTGCGGAGAATCTGTGAAATCAGATATGAATGAGAGCAACAGGGCTCACCGTTCAAGCGGTTATACGCACCCATAACACCGGCAACACCTGCTTTAACGGTTTTTTCAAACGCAGGAAGATATGTTTCCCACATATCGTGCATATCGACAACGGCATTAAATCCGTGTCTTGTTTTTTCGGGGCCTGAATGAACGGCAAAATGCTTTGAACAGGCTGCTGCTTTCAGAAATTCGCCGTTACCCTGAATTCCGTTGATATAGGAAATTGCCAGTTCAGAGGTAAGAAAGGGATCTTCACCGAAGGTTTCCTGCCCTCTTCCCCAACGGGGATCACGGAAAATGTTGATGTTGGGTGCCCAGAAGGTGATACCCTTGAAAATATCATGATCGCCGTATTTTACATGCTTGTTATATTTTGCTCTGCCTTCTGTCGAAATAGCATCGGCAACCTTGCCCACAAGCTCGGGGTCAAAGGTTGAAGCCATTGCTATTGCGTGAGGGAAAACAGTGGTTGTGCCTGCGCCGTGAATGCCGTGAGAGCTTTCGTTCCACCAGTTATATTCTTCTACACCTAATCTTTCTATTGCAGGTGCATTATAGAGAAGCTGTGAAATCTTTTCTTCAACTGTCATTTTTGCAACAAGCTGTCCGGCTTTTTGTCTGGCGGTTTCCTTCGTCATTCCAGAACCTCCGTAATAAAGTTTGTTTTTAAGGATTTTCGCTTCTTACAAGCTCGTTAAGGACAGAAATGGTTGTTGAACCCGCCGAGCCTCCGGCTGAAAGAAGCTCTTCATAATGTCTGTGATAGGGACCGAAAAATTTATCGGCACCGTCAATGTCCCAAATGACATCAGTCATAAAGTGAGCAAAGTCATTATCAGGCATAATATATCCGATTGCATCATTGCAAAGGCCCATAACAAGAACTGTTTTTTCTTCGGGAATAAGTTCTGAGGTTATTTCATAAGTCCATTCCGTACCGAGGTAGGAGTCTTCTGCCGAAACAACGTTACCGTAAATAAGCTGAGGAACAATTTCACCCGGTGCGGTAAGCAATACGATATCTTTACCTATTTCTATGTAACCTGCTTCCGTAATAATTGAATATCCGGTTTTACTTGAAGAATCCTTAACGGTAGTCGTGCCGATAAAGCCCTCTGTTGCACCGTAGCCGAAAAGGCCCGTTTCAAGATTAACGGCATACTCTGTCATCTTGACATTGAGAATAGGCTCGATTTCTTTTACATTATTCTGGGCTTCCAATACAAGCCTTGCATACTCGTAACCGTAGAGAATAGCTGTCTCGTAATCTTTTGCTGTGGGGTTAACGGCGATTTTCGCATCAACCTCACTGACGGTTGATGCAGGAACATCTGCCCATTTGTTAACGGAAACAGGTGCCTGTGCACCCTGGATAAACATAAAATTCATACCGGCAGCATTGATTTTTTCTTCCATAAAAGCCGGAAAATCTGCGGAAAGAAGATTTGTGGTTTCATCAACAATAGTCGGGTGTGCACCTATATTTGCCAAAATGGTTGCTGCGGAATTCTCGTTATCGGGAACAAACTTGAAGCAGGCAAAGAAATGCTGATAGCCCTCGGTAAAATATCTCTTGTTAACCAGATACGGATATTCATCCTCAGCATAAAGGCCGTACTCCTCATCCTTGCCCATGCCTGCTGTTTCAAAGTAATAAAGTGAGCCGGTTTCCTTATTTGTATACGCCTCAACAATTGCATCGGAGGTACGGTCAATCATAACCTCAAGGAACTCGGTATTTATTGACCTTTTTGCCCCGATAAAGAAGCTTAAAAGAATTTTCGGAAGCAGATCAAGACCTATGCCTTGGGTGTCAATAACCGTATGGCAATGCGTTGCATTTATGTTGATAGCATTTATATCGCTGTCAACACCTTTTTCTTTGAGCTTTTGCTCAACAGCCTGTCTTATTGCACGCACATCACCGTTAGCTACGCCGATGCCGTCAACCGAAGCAAAGATTGTCGTTCCTCTGCCCGAACCGTCGTCAAGTGCAATTGCAACCGCCTTCTGGTCATCAAAAACACCGTTTACCTTTTGTGTAAAATATCCGCCGGTGTAGTATTTTTTGCTTCCGTCACGAAGATTATCGGGGACAAGGCTTTCTTTGCCGAAGCCGAGTGACCACTTTGCTCCGTCAGCAGCAGTATCTATGAAAGTCTTTGTTCCTTCGTAGAAATTCTCACTTTCTGACGAAAAATATTCTTCAACCGTCGGATAGTCGGGTGTAGGGGCCAACAGACCTAATAAATTGATAACACCGTCAATGATGCCACCGAGAACATCTGTTACGGCATAAATCGAACCTTTCGGTTCGTCCTTGGCATATGCTGCAGTTGAATTCACGGAAAAGAGGACAGTAAACACAAGAAGAATCGCGATAAAAGAACGGAACATTTTTTTCATTTTACACATCTCCTTATTATGTTGTTAATTTATTTGTTATAAGCCGATTTTATCAGACTTTCGGTTTCGTCAAGAAGGATTTTTCCTGTTTCACAACCTGTTGAGTTGGTTTCTTCATAGTGGTCTCTGTTCATATCGTCGGTCGCTTTGTTTATGTAAGGTAGTGTTTCGTTCAGCAGAAAATCATTTTCAGCAAGAATGTAGCCGAGTTCATCGTTGCAAAGTCCCATAACAAACTTATGTTTGCAGTCCGTCATATCAGCAAGCACCTTTTTGTAGCTTGCAAGTCTGTGATTTGCGCTGTCTTTTTCCGTCAGAAATTCTCCGTTGAAAAGCTCGGGAAAAAGCTCGCCCGGAATAAGGAATACGGCAACATCCTTATCACCAAGCTCCATATAGCCCACTTCAGAAAAAATGCAAACTCTGCTCCTTTTCTTTGTTCTTCCGATATCGTTGTTGAGAACCTTAATATATCTTGCGAGGATGAGCACCGTGTTTTCACCCGGAACGGCAATTCCTTTTGATTTTATATTAAGAATGGGCTTCAGCTCTGTTTCGTTTTCTATACCAAGAGCGATTTCGCCTAATTGTTTGCCGAAGTCTTTCATATATGCTTCGCAGTCGATTGAATCTCTGTAAACCTTTTTTATTTCTTTTGCGGAAATCATACCGCCAATTGCACCGTTAAAGAAAACAGCGTTTGAGTCGGGGGCGTTTTCCTCAATTTCTTTGATAAGGTATGCAGGGAAATCGGCACTGACAAGTGACGTAGTGCCAAGCAATTCGGCGTGCGAAGCAAAATTCACAATGTAAATGTCACCTGATTTGTCGTCGGGCGAAAAACGGAATCTTGTAAGGTTTTTGTCGTATGTTTCGGGAGTTCTAACATCAGCCTGCATATCCTCAACGGGAGTATAGCCCATAAAAAACCTGCCGTCTTTTCTGCTCTCATACGATGTTATGATCGCCTGAGCCGCCGCTTTTTTCAGGTTATCCGTAAACACTTTGTCTCTGCCGCTTTTATAAAGCTTTTCGCCCCAGAGACCTTGGCTGTCAATTCCTGCGTGTGTGTGAGTTGAACAGATATTAATTGACTTGACTTTGCCGAGTCTGCCGCTTTCAAGAACAAGCTTTCTTATGTCATTTATATCTTTTCTGCTTATGCCGACACAGTCAAGCGCACAAAAAACAACACCGCCGAAGCCTCTGTTATCATCAAGATAAACGGCTCTTGCATACAAATTGTCAAGCACCCCTTTTACGGGGTTGTTTGAATCATAGCCTGCGATATAGTATATTTTGCTGTCATAATCGGTTGGAGTGAATACTGATTTACCAAAACCGCAGGTCCATTTTTCACCCGAAGCAGACGAGAATTTATCATCTCCCGTGAGCATAAATTCATCGGCACTTTCCTGCGTTGTGAAGCATCCGGCAGGCATAGTTGAAACAATAAATTTCATCAATGTATTTACAGATTTTTTTGTAAAACTGTCCTTAAAACTCATACCGTCCCCTCCAAAAAACTGTATATCTTTACTATACACTTATTTGAAAAGATTTCAAGCAATTTATTGATTTTTTTAAATATGTATGATAATCTGTTTTTATAAACCGGATTGAGGGTGGTGAATCACAATGGTATCCATCAGAAAATATGAGGAAAAAGACCGCGACGATGTGCACTTTGTTTGTCACAACAGCGATGGTCCCGAAGAAGTGCCGGACTTTTTGACCGGACAGTTTTACCATAACACTTTCTGCAATTATTATATCGAGCACGAGCCTGAAAATTGTTTCGTTCTCGATGATGACGGCAGAGCAGTGGGTTACATAATCTGTGCCGAAAATTTTGACAGATTCAAAGAAATTTTTGACAGAGACTATCTTCCTCTTTCAGACAGCTTCGGCGAAGACAGATACGAGTGGGCATCAACCGCATACAATGCTCAGGAAAAATTCAAAGATGAATATCCCGCTCACTTTCATGTTGATATTCTTCCCGAATATCATCGAATGGGGCTTGGCGGCAAACTCATCAGTACCCTTTTCAACCATCTTGCCGAAAAAGGCATTCCCGGCGTTTGTCTTACCTGCGGTCCGAGAAACGAAAGAGCTGTAAACTTTTATAAAAAATATGGGTTCACACTTTTGTCACTCGACCACGACGATGCTTGCTTCGGCAAAAAAATCAACAAAACACAATAAGTTTATTTGAATAGGAGAAATATTTATGGCATCACCTGCTCTGGTTGAACAGCTTTATCAGGCACTTCCTGATGAAACAAAAGAATTTTTAAACACTGCAATTGAAAAAGTTATAGAAGTAAAAAAACGCGGCGGTAAAGTTGCGGCAGTTATAGGAAGCGGACCCAATCTTCACGAGGGTGTTACAACTCTGATTGCCGCCCTTATCCATGCAGGTCTTATTGATGGCGTAACAACGAGTTCTGCCGTTATCTCTCACGAAATGGGCGGCACTCTTGACCGTGTAAAGCGTTTTGATGCAGATATTCTCGGTGACAAATGCCCCGAAAACATCCGTTGCCGCGGCAACATCTATGAACTCACACAGCTTGATGAAGCTGAGTGGGCACGCATCCGTTCAGAGCTGCCTCTTGATGAAGAGCTTGTTTCTATGTGCGAAAAAGCAGAGGGCAAGGTTATCATCAAAGCGGCAGGTAATATGGCTTACCCCGTAGGCTATTTCAATGAAACTGTTTCGACAGAGGTTATGGTTGCGGCACAGACACTCGGCGAGAGCTTTGAGTATGTTGCAGGCCTTGGTGCTGACCCCAACACTATGATTGGTGCAGGCGCAATCAAGGGCGTACCTGTTCTTGTAAGCGTTCCTCAGCTTATCGGCGGCGGTCAGGTAGGTCTCTGCATTTCCGACAGCATTCCCGTAAGCCAGCGTTGCAAGAGAATTGCAAAAATGCTTTCAGAAGCCGACGTTATTATTGAATCCGCAGTTGCTCTTACACAGGAAATTCACGACGGTCCCTTTGAAACATACACAGGCCACGGTATCTGGGCCGCAATGAACGGTCTGCCCACATACAGCCTCAAGGATAAAACTCTCATCCGCTTTGACCTTGACGAAAATCTCAAGCGTTCATGGGACCTCAATAAAAACAGTGAGCTTATCCAGAAGGCAATCAACGAAGGTCTTCCCAAGACAAAGCTTACCAAAATCCCCTTCCGTATGGAAATGTCCGCATTTACACGCCTTGAAAACAGTATTCCCGTTATCGGTGATATCGGCGAACTGTGGCCGATTTTTGCCGACCGTGTCTGCAAGGAGCTCGGCGTAGAGCTTGATTTCTCATCCGCTCCCCAGAACACAGATGAAGGCAAGGAAATGCGTGAGCGTATCTGTGATGAAATCAAACCGTTCTCACTCAATAAGATGCGTAATGCTCTGCACGACAAATACAGTTTCTGATTTATAGTTAAAGGAGATTATTAAAATGAGTGCTAAAGTTTTAGGTGTTATTCCTGCCCGTTACGGTTCATCCCGTCTTCCCGGAAAGCCTCTTAAAGATATATGCGGTAAGCCCATGATTCAGCACGTTTATGAAAACGCAAGCAAATCAAAGGTTCTCAGCAAGGTTGTTGTCGCAACAGACGACCAGCGTGTATATGATGCTGTTATTGCTTTCGGCGGCGAAGCTGTTATGACAAGCGTTAATCATCCCACAGGCTCTGACAGAGTTGCAGAGGCTGCAAGCAATTATGATTGTGATTATGTTATCAACATTCAGGGTGACGAGCCTCTTGTTCCGCCCGAAATTATTGACGATATCGGTACAGCCCTTATCAACAGCCCCGACTGTGTTATGGCAACGGGCAGCGTTCCGATTGAAGGCGAGGATTATATTAAAAACAATACCGTTGTTAAGGTTGTTACCGATGTAAACGGCAATGCAATTTATTTCTCACGTTCACCCATCCCCTACCCCCGTAATGCTCAGCACGCAAAATATTTTGAACACGTAGGAATTTATGCTTATATACACGAATTCCTCAATAAATACACAAAGCTCGCCCCTACCCCTCTTTCAGAGGCAGAGTCACTTGAGCAGCTTAAGGTTCTGGAGCACGGATATAAAATCAAAATAGTTCCCGCACCTGCACAGTATGAAGCAGTCAGCGTAGACACAGAGGAAGACCTTCAGGAGGTTATCCGCATTTATAAGGAGCGTCATGGCTGCTGATTATACGGCTCAGATCCCCGAATGAAATAAGATAAGTTTCGTTCGGGGTCCTTTTACTATTTTGATGATTTTATTTCAAAAGGGTGAAGAAATATGAAAGTGACACATAACACCGTGGCTATCGGCAAAACCGACTTTTTCGGCTGGCCTGCCAATCACGGTATATGGAAATTCGGCAACGAACTGCTCGTCGGCTTTGAAAAGGGCATACACCATTATAACGGCCCCGGCGTCCATGCACTTGACAGAACAAAGCCTACAATCAGAATGTTCGGAAGATACACGCCCGAAACGGGATGGACTCACGAATTTCCGGAAATCCCTACAATCGATTATGAAAACAAAACGCCCCTTCCCGACCTGCCTTCGGATTTGCTCAATGCTGACAGCGGTTTATATCTTATGCCTTCAGGCTGGGACGGCAATGTGTTTACTCAGCTTATGGTTACAAACGATGCCGGCAAAAACTGGGAGGGACCTTTCCGCATTCCCGATTTCGGTCTTGTAGGTGTCAGTGCCAGAACGGATTACCTTGTTTGTGAAGGCTACTATCTTCTTGCTATGACAGGTGTTAAGGCTGACGGTATGGAAGGCAATGCCTTTGCCGCAAAGCTTACATTTGACGGCAAATGGGAAAAGCTCGGTATGATGGGCGAAGATCCGCCCAAGGAAGATTTCCGCATTATGCCTGCTCTTGCCAAACTGCCCGACGGTTCATTGCTTGGTATCGCACGTTATGCCAGCGAAAATGAGCCGGGCTTTACACAGCTTGATGTTTACCTAAGCGATGACGAAGGAAAAAACTGGAATTATGAAACCAAGCTCAACTACATAAACGAGGATATGAGCGGAGGCAGTCCGCCTGCACTTTGTTCATTACCCGACGGAACAGTTGTACTTGCTTTTTTCCGCAGACAGAGTCCTTGCGGACTTTTTATCACCACCACCCGTGACGGCAAAAGCTGGTCAGAGCCCGTTGCATTGAGAACGGATGCCGTCAACACGGATATCGGTTATCCCAGAGCAGCGTTCTTCAACAACGAAATTCATATTCTGTATTATTATAATCTCGGTGAAGAGGAAAACCGCTTTGTAGCAGATACCGTAATTTCAGAATGGGAGACATTGATAAATGATTAAAGCTGAACTTTTATATCAGGAATATCTTGCAACCGAAGGTATCAATGAAGAAACAGGAGAATGCCATGCAGCAACGGTTGCGGTCTGCAACGGCACACCCACAGCTGCCTGGTTCGGCGGCATAAAAGAAAAAAATCCTAACGTACGCATATGGTTTGCACGCCGTGACGGAGAATGGAGCACACCTGTTCCTGTAACACCTGATGACGGTGAAGCGGACTGGAACCCAACTCTTTTTGCAGAGAACGGCGTTCTTACACTGATTTACAAGAGCGGTATTGATGAAGGCCATTGGTACTCAATGAAATCCGTTTCCACCGACGGCGGTAAGACATGGTCGGAGCCCAAGGAGCTTGTTCCCGGTGATATAGGCGGAAGAGGTCCTGTCAAAAATCAGATGATAAGACTTTCAAACGGTGCTCTCCTTGCCCCCGGTTCAACCGAAGATCTGGCCGACCGTTGGGAATCCTGGACGGATTACAGCGAAGATAACGGAGAAACCTGGAAGCTTTCCGCACCCGTTGCATTCGAGCTGCCCGACGGCACAATATGCAACCGCAAAGAGGAGCTTCCGAATGAAGGCGAAGGTCTTATTCAGCCTGCGATTTGGGAGGACCAATCGCATAACGGCAGAGTTTATATGCTTGCACGCACAAATCTCAACTGGATTTATCGCAGCGAATCAACCGATTTCGGACGCACATGGTCAGTAGCAAGACCTACCGATATGCCCAACAACAACAGCGGCATCGGTGCAGCCTTGACCGATTGCGGTGTGCTTGGCCTTATTTGTAACCCCGTAAGTGAAAACTGGGGTGACAGAACACCTCTCTGCCTTTTCCTTTCTGAGGATAACGGTGCAACATATCCTGTCCGCATTGACCTTGAAACTCAGCCCGGAGTTGAATTTTCATATCCCTCAATCGTTGCAGAGGGTAATCTTCTCCATATGGTTTACACCTGCGGACGCAAGAAAATCGGCTATGCAGTTGTTCGTGTAGAAAAGAACTAATAAAACAAAGAAAGGGTTTTATATATATGGAAACTCAGAATATACTTGCGTTTCTGGCAATCAGTATGATTACCATGTGCTTCGGTTGGGGCATGCGCGGTTCGGCAATCGGCGGCGAAAAAGGTGCTATGCTTCCCGGTGCATTTATGGGTATTCTTTGTGTCTGGTACACCGGTTCTGACCTGCTGATGGAAAACGTATTTATCTTTGCTGCCGCCTGTGCTCTCGGTTATTTCTACGGCGGCATGGAACCTTACGGCTCAACAATGGGACTTGTCCTTGACCACGACAGTCCGCGATACAGTCCGCCTCTGGGCTATCTGGCTCTTGCCTTCAAGGGCTCGATATGGAGCGGTCTGGGTTCAGCATTTCTCGGCATGAGCTTCTCCGCAATGAGCGGCGTTGTTTACAAGTGGTATGATTTCGTTATTTTCTTTGCCCTTGTTCCCTTGCTTCAGGAGATAGGCTACCGTATTTTCAACACACCCTATGACCCTGAACACGGTAAAATGCCCAAGGTATGTTTCTCTAAGGACAGCCGTGAGGAATGGGGCCGCAATATTGTAATCGTCGCATCCCTTCTCATTATGGCAGCAGTAAGAGGAGATATCTTCACAATTATTATGTGGGTCGGCGGTGCACTTGCAGGCTCAATCGGTTGGGTTGTTGCCATCACCTTCTATGATAAAGAACTCCACCCTCTCAAGAACGGCAAAATGCTTTTCGGAAAATGGGAAAAGCTAAAAATTGTTGACGGCTGGAAAATTATGGAGTTCACTCAGGGTTGCTTCAACGGTCTCGGTATCGCAGGTGCTTTTGTTCTCGGCTGGCCTCTTGCCGCAAAGAATCTTGAGCAGGCAGAAGCCACAGGTAAGCTCTGGTACGGACTCAACGAAACGGTAGACGTTACTCTTTCCTGGGTATTCTGTGCTCTGATTATTCTTACTATTTTCCTCTTTATCATTCCTTACCGCAGAAACGGCAACAAAATCACACGTGCCTTCGGTGAGGTTGATATGAACATTGTTGAGGTGCTTGAGCGCCCCTGCTATATGGTAGGCCCTCTTGCACTCGTTATGCTCGGTTCAACAACAATGGCTGAAATTATCTGCTGCTTTACAATGTACTACGTTATTGCTCAGCACGATGGTCTTGAGCGCTATTGGGATTATAAGAATATAAAGCTTATACGAATCTTCCTGATTTTGCTTGGTGCAGTTATACTGGTAGGTCAGATTTTAAGAGGCTATACTCTTTGGGAAACCTGGATTTTCTATTGCGTAGGCTATATTCTCTTCGACCTTGCTTACTTCGCACGTCCGAAGAGAGTCAAGGAAAACTGGCAGAAATCAAAATCCTTCAAGCAGTTCCTCGTTTCCTTCGGCGGAGACGCAACGGTTCTCCCCTTCTTCTACATTTTAATGATAGGTTTGCTTGTATTCGGTTACTTTACTTTTCGTTAAATATTAAAAAAGAGGATGTGAAAAACTTGCGTTTTTTACATCCTCTATCTATTTATCCCGGTTCACTTCATATAATCACAGCCCGTACTTACGTATAAAATACGACGGTGTACAGCTCCAAGCGTGACAAAGGCTGTTTATCATTCTGTCATCGTACGGTGAAAAATCAAGGTCTTCGGGAACATAAGCCTCCCAAAAAGTGTCTGCACCGTATTCAACCATACCGCCCCAAAAGGTTTTCAGATATTCTACGGCAGTGTCCTTCATACCAAGCCTGAACATAGCTTCGGTTACATAGTGGCGCATATAAGGAGTTACAGGCTGTTTTGCGTTTTTGTTGTCAAGGCAGGAAATAAGAAGGTTTTTCGCTTCTTCTCCGTCAACAACTCCGCCCAATATCATCCACACCTGAGAATGAACGCTGAGTTGTCCTTTATCAAGCTTATTGATAAAGGCGTGTTTGTTTTCATCATAAAGATATTTTTTGCAGGCGTTACGCACTTGAGAAAGGTGAATTGAATAATTCTTATATTCTTCATCACCGATTGATTTTAACAGCTCCTGAAAGCGTTCAAGTGTATAGAGATATACACCCTGCAATGCAGTCAGATTTTCAAGACCGGGACACCAGTCAATAAAAGCAAACCAGCCTTCCTGACGGGTTACAATCAGATTTTTGTCGAGTGTGTTTCTGAAGCTTTCAAGCTGTGACTTGCATATATCCAGAAGGTCGTTTATGACACTTGCATCACCGGTATGCTCATAGTAATCGCATACAGTCACAACAAACAAAAGAGCATAATCTGCAATATGTGCCGAACCGGAAAAATAATACGGCGTTTCATAAACATATGACGGCAGAAATCCGAGTTTATCGCACTCACCTGCAGCGAAAAGATACAAACATCTTTTTGTGATTTCAAGGTTTTTGAACGTATAGTAATTCGTCAGAGCTTCAAGCCTGAGGTCGCCCGTCCAGAGTCGGCGGTCGCGTTTGGGTCCGTCCTCAAAAAATGTCTGCATACATTCTTTGAGAGTGTTTGTAGCAACAAGGTCAATTTTGTTCAACAAAGCGTCTGAAGTTTCTGCAGGTTTAAGGGCAGATACATCGGCACAGGTTGATGCACGGAAACAAAAGTCAAACAGCTTAACAGGCTTGTTGGTTTTTTCTATGGTTATTTTTATGTATCTGCAAGCGTATCTTCTCGGCATGGTAATTTTTTGCGGAAAATCAAGGTTGATTATCTCTTCCTGCAACCATGTTCTGGAGAGCCCCTCCCTATACAAAGAAAAATCATCTTCAACTTCTCTCATATCTTCGGCGAATTTGATAATCATACGAACCGGTGCATCAATAAAATCTCCTGCATTGTCAAAAGCAAAAGAAAAATGTCCGACTGCGTGTTCGCCGAGGTCGAGCAGGATGCTGTCGCCGGTTGAAACCGAATCAACGGTGATATCAGGTTTTATATCTTTGTAATAAAGCTTTGGGAAATTTTCCTGAGCTTTGCTCAAAAAGAAGTCTTGGTTTTTCATAAAAACATCTCACTTTTTTATAATTCATCCGGCTGCTGTCCGTCGTGAGCAAGCCACTTACATTCGGTTATTTCCATATTTGAGAAAGTTGCTTTGAAAGAAGAATTCTCCGGGCTGCAGGCATAAATGCCGAATCTTATTGTGCCGGCACCGTTCCACATATGGCAAACTCTCATTTGCCTGAAAGTTACGCCGTCATCGGAACACTCGATGCAATAATCGTCTTCTCTGCGGCTGAATCTGTACCACATTGATTTTATGTCTGCACCAATTTCGGTTGTCGCCCAATCGGAATAGCCGTTGTTTGTAACAACCGAGCCGAGATGCTGAAACTTCTCATTTTCATATTCAATTGATCCTTTTATCCAGTTATCGCTGTCAAGGTACATAACAATACCGCACTGGTCAAACCTGTGCTTGCTCTCAAAATCTGTTTTTACAATAAAAGAGAAAAACTTTTCATCAGTTTCAATCTGCAGAACAGGAGCATTATCGTTGCGAAAATGATAATATGTTCTCTGCCATAAATCAGTGTTGGGAGCAGTCGTTATTTCAATTCTATCGGCAGTTATCGAGTAGTCTGCAGGCTCCCTTGTCCATTTTAATTTGTTTGTTTCAAATTTCATAATAACACCTCATTAATCATTAAACCGATAATAAAATAATATCATAAAAAAATATTTTTTCAACCTCATATAACAAATACATATTTGCTTAAAACCCCACTGACAAAATCAGTGAGGTCTCAGACTGTCGATAAAGTCACCGGGAACACGCACAAGAAAAATGTAGGGAACGGTCTTTGACCGTTCCGCAAAAAAGCTTAAAAAAATCAGAAGGATTTCAAATAAACCTTACTGATTTTCGTATTTATTCTATAAGATTTTGTGCGTTTGCCGTGTTTTTGCCCTCTCGCGGTACCTTTGTACAGCTTTGGGGCAAAGAACACAGCATCCCGTCACCTTTCTCGAAGTCTTTCAGACTGTCGATAAAGTCACCGGGAACAGTACACGTAGAGCCGGTTACTCTTTTTAGAAAATAACCCAACAAAAATGCTATGAGCAAATCCGCTCATAGCATTTTTGTTTATGTATGTGATTATTCAGGAAGTTTGATATTTGTCCAGTCGCTTACATCACATTGACCATATCCGTTAGCACCAACCGCAACAACCGTGCCGTCAGACTTTAGACCTACTGTGTGACACTCACCTACCGAAACTGCAACAATATCTGTCCAGCCGCTTACATCGCACTGACCAAAAGAATTATGGCCAACCGCAACAACCGTGCCGTCAGACTTCAAGCCGACTGTGCGATAATAACCTACCGAAACTGCAACAATATCTGTCCAGCCGCTTACATCACACTGACCGTAATCATTATAACCAACGGCAACAACCGTACCATCACTTTTAAGTCCGACTGTGTATTTATAACCTGCCGAAACAGCAACAATATCTGTCCAGCTGCTTACATTACACTGACCATAATCATTATTACCAACAGCAATAACAGTACCGTCATGCTTCATACCGACTGTGTGACCGTTACCTGCTGCAATTGCAACAATGTCTGTCCAGCTGTTTACATTACACTCACCGTTATTATTATCACCCGCAGCAACAACCGTACCGTCACTCTTCAGACCGACTGTGTGAAAACCACCTGCCGAAACAGCAACAATATCTGTCCAGTCGCTTGTATAATTACAATAATCGGTAGCAACAACCGTACCGTCACTCTTAAGTCCTACTGTATGATAATAACCTGCCGAAACAGCAACAATGTCGGTCCAGTCGCTTACATCACACTCAACAAAACTATTATTGCCAACAGCAACAACGGTACCGTCGGCTTTAAGACTTACTGTGTGATCATCACCTGCCGAAATGGTTTCTCTTACAGCAATTTCATCCCACAGCTCAAAACTCTTTTCTTTTGCATCTTTATAATCGCCTGACTTACCGTAAGCAATAGCGGCACTTACATAATCGCGGTTTTCGGAAAGCTTGCCGGCTTTGTTATAATTTGCGGCAGGGATTATAACGGAGCTGATAATAACAGCAACTGCAATAACCACTGCTATAGTTATCATAGCAAAAAAGGCGATTCGTTTTTTCTTCTTTTCTGCAGCTATTCTTGCACGCTTTGCCTGTTGCTCGCGCTCTATACGGTCGGCTTCGGCTTTAGCTTTTGCATCATCAATTCTCTTTTGACAGAGGAGAATTCTTTCTTCCGAATCTCTCCAACCGTTGAGGGATCTGAATTTTTGAATTGCCTCTTCATGTGCGTTTATATCGCTTTCTTTACCTAACCAAGTGTGGTTATCATCTAATATTTCGCAAGCACTTGCGTAAACTATGTCATACGCTTTTTCAAGGCATTCTTTTGCAAGCTCCGCTGAATCTTTATAACCCGCTATTGATTTAAAATCCTCTGATGCCTGTTCAAACTCACCTGCGGTTGTTGCTTTTGACATAATGGCAATTGCATGGTTATAAATACCCTCGATACGTTTGTTTTCGCTTTTTTCTTTAGCAGATTCCATATAGGACTCAAGCTCAGATACAAGTGCTTTTTCACCAAAGCGCACAACTTTCTGGTAATTGGCACTTTTATCGAAAGATGATTCACAGTTTGCGAGGTCATCACGTGTTTTAACTTTACACTCTGCCAGTAATTTGCCGAGGTATGCTTCGGCATTCTCCGGCTCGATATCAAGCACCTTTTCGCAATACTCGTTGGCTGAGTTCCAATCGCCATCCTCAAGGAACATAAATACACGCTTGAGCAGCGGAGCTGTATTGGTATTGACATTACCACTTGCAAAAACCGTTTCTTTTACAACAGTCGTTTTGGGTGCTTGTGCATCTATAATCTTTTTGATACCACGGATTAAATCCTGCATAAAGCCGAGCTTTGACATATCCTGTGCCTGCAGGTGTGAAAACTCCTCGGGCAGATCGTATGGATCCATATCCTTATAGGCAGGGATAAGCATTTTCTTCTGACCCTGCTTGATAAGCGCAAGGTATCTTGACCACTCGTTCTTGACCCATACTGCGTTAAAATACTCCTGCTTTGTGCCGAGCACAACCATTACCTTTGCACTGTTGAGGGCGGCAAATATGTACGGCTCATAAGCTGTACCCAATTTGTCTTCAAGAGTAATTCTTGAGAAGAAAACCTTAAAGCCTTCTTTGATAAGCTCGTGATAAAGCTCGGTTGCAAGAACGCTGTCGGGCGTTCTTCTGCCGTTTGCATCAGTTTCTTTATAGCAGATAAAAACATCAAAAGGCTCTTCCTTCTGCGAAATTTCAAGAATCCCCTTCTGTATTTCATTTATAGCTTTTGCCTCTGCCTCGTAGATTGACTTCTGAATGCTGTCAGCATACTGCAGGGCAGACTTATAGTTATCGTCATCAAAAACAGATGTGAACTGTGCTCGGTTTACGGTAGGCACACGCTTGCGGGAAGTCGGGTCTTCAACGTACTCGATACCGTAACGGCAGAGTACAAGAGACCAATAAGTTTCGGCATCGGCAGGGTCTTCGTTGAGAATCTGCTCGTAAATACCCATGGCCTTGTCAAACTCATTATTACGGCGAAAATGGTTGGCTCTGTCGTAAAGGTTTGCCTTGCGATCATCATCCAGCCTCGGCAAGGTCTGCTGTGTACCGCAGTATTCGCACACCGCTACACTTTCGTTATTAACTTCAAGTGCGCCGCCGCACATTTTACATTTGAATATTGCCATAAACATCTACCTCTTTACTATTGCAGAATGTCGTATCTGATTTAATATTATATCAACAAATACAGTTGCGTTTGTTAACACACGATAAACTTATCACCTGTACACTCTTACGCTTGCACGCAGTTTGCCTTTTTTGGTTTCACGCAATATACCTTCGTAAACAAATCTGCCTTTGCCGCGCACCGAAACGGTATCGTGCATTTCGAGCTGACGCGACGGATTCTCGGTAAGTATACTGTTTACGCTGACCATACCTTTTTCTACGAGCTCTTTGCATACACTTCGTGAAAGGTTATAGACCGAAGCGATAACCGCATCGAGCCGCTCGGAAGCAATTACAAAATCTTCTGCATCCGGCAAGGCAACACTCTCTACCGGAGGTGCATCAATCACTGCACACGCAACCGTTGTATGCTTTACCTGCGTGAGATTTTCAATTATATATCCGCTCACACTATCCATACAGTAAAGGTAGCCGCAGTTGTCGTAAACTATAATATCGCCGAGCACTTCTCTTTTAAGACCAAGTGCCATAACCGAGCCAAAGAAATCACGATGAGAAAGCTCATCGGCAAACTTCTTTGCAACGGGCTTTATCTCAAGCCACACACATTCGGGGCAGGCTTCGTAGCCGCAGGAATCTTCACTGCCAAAGCACGCAACACGCCTTTCCGCACCGTCGTAACCGCCGTAAAAGCTGACCGCACCGAGCTTTAGCGACTGCAGAAGTGCCTGCTGTGCGGTAGTCAGAAAATCGCTATAAACCCAAATTCCTTTATTATAACTGCGGCTGCTCAGCTCTTCAAAACGCTTTGCAAGCAGTCTTTCTTCGTCTGTCATTACAAAATTTCTCCTCAGATATTGCGTGACTTCTCAAAAAGCTCCGCAGCACATGTACGGCAGACTTTTTTACCGAAGTAGTCTATAACATCCTCTGTACTGTCACAGAAAATACAGCAAGGTGAATACTTTTTAAGCATTATAAATTCACCCTGAGTGAAGATTTCAAGATAATCGGAATTCTCTTTCAGTCCAAGCATTGTACGTAACTCCTTCGGGAGCACGATTCTGCCTGCGCTGTCAATCTGTCTCATAATACCTGTTGATTTCATTTCAAAAACCTCAGCTTATATAATGGTTAATATAATATATAAATACCATAATATGACATTTGTGTCAAATAACAAAGGACAGTATCGTTAACTGATACTGTCCTGACTTTTTATTTAATCGTTAAAGCAAAATCTTCAACAAGCTGTTTGATATCTTTACCGGTGGTATTAATGCATATATCGTAGTTGAGCATATCGTCCCACTTCTTGCCTGTGTAAAACTGATAGTACTTCGACCTTGATTTGTCAACCTCGTTTATTCTCTGCTTTATTTCCCTATCGGTCAGTTTCTCACCGTCTGCCGCTCTCGACTTGCAACGCTCGATTCTTGAATCAAGCTCTGCATAAAGGCGGATTCGCAAAGGATTAAACTCACTGAGGCTGTAATCCGCACAGCGACCTACGATAACACAATCCGACTTTGCGGCAAGCTCCTTGAGCAGACTGCTCTGCTCGGCAAAAATCGTATTCTGGTGCTCCCACCTTACATCAACAATAGGTGAAAAAGTAGCTCCTATTGTAATCGGCAACAGCGGTGCAGGCTTCTGCTCATTAAGACTGCTTATATAATCCTCGGCAAGGTTGGTACGTTTTGCAAGCTCGGTAATAATCTCGCTGTCATAATAAGCAAAATTAAGCTTATCTGCAAGGCGGCGTGCAAACTCACGACCTCCGCTTCCGAATTCACGGCTGATAGTTATAACCTTATTCATAACAAAGCCTCCTTTATCAAATCTCTATAAATATTATATAGGATATTATGTAAAAATTGCAAGCATATTTTTTGTTGATATGAACACACTAACTCAAAGCAGACTTAAAAAGGTGTGATAAAAATACAAGCGTTAGCAACCATGAAAAATGTTGTAAAAAAATTTCCGGGTGTAACTGCACTAAGCGGTATCACCTTTGACATACTTGCAGGCGAGGTACACGTACTGCTCGGTGAAAACGGTGCAGGCAAAAGCACACTTATGAAAATACTCAGCGGTGTGCACAAGCCCACAAGCGGCACAATAATCCTTGGAGGTAAAGAATACGCAGGGCTTACCCCAAAGGATTCGCGTGACAACGGAATCAGCGTAATCTACCAGGAGCTGAGCGTAATCAACGAGCTTTCGATTCAGGAAAACCTTTTTGTGGGTCACCTGCCGACAAAAAAGCTCGGCTTTATAAGCACTGTCGATTACACTCAGATGAGAGAGCGGACAAAAGAGCTGCTCAAAAAAGTCGGATTAAACCGCGACCCCGAAACATTTGTTGAAAGCTTAAGCATATCCGAAAAACAGCAGGTAGAGATTGCAAAGGCACTTGCTGCAGACAGCAGAATTCTGATTATGGATGAGCCGACAACCTCACTCACATCAAGTGAAGTCGCACACCTTTTCAAGGTTGTACGTCAACTCAAGTCTGAGGGCAAAGGTATTGTTTTTATTTCGCACAAGCTCGGCGAAATTATGGAAATCGGCGACCGTGTGACAGTGCTTAAAGACGGAACGTACGTAGGCACAAAAAACGTAAGTGATGTAACGCAGGACGACCTTGTAACGATGATGGTAGGCAGACAAATAAGTAAAAGCTACCAGCACGAAAATGCCGATTTCAGCAAAGCCGAAGTTATATTTGAGGTAAAAAATCTCTCACGGCGTGACGGCAAGGTCAGAAATGTATCGTTTAAATTACACCGCGGTGAGATACTCGGCTTTTCGGGTCTTGTCGGCTCAGGCAGAAGCGAAATGATGAATTCTATATTCGGTGCAGAACCTAAAGCATCGGGCGAAATATATATAAACGGTCAAAAAGCGGACTGCCGCAAGCCCTACCGCTCAATCAAGAACGGACTTGCAATGGTTACGGAAAACCGACGCGAAACCGGATTTTTCCACAACTTCAGCATCAAGAAAAATATATCGATACTTCCGTTTGTCAAGCAGTCACTGTGCGGAGGCACGGTAGGTCTTGTCAGCAAAGAGCGTGAAAACGAATGGGCTGAAGAACAAAAGCAAAAGCTCAACATCAAATGTTACTCTACCACTCAGGGCATAACAGAGCTTTCAGGTGGCAACCAGCAGAAAGTTATTCTCGGCAAATGGCTTGCCGCAGACTCAAAGATAATTATTTTTGACGAGCCGACCAAGGGTATTGACGTAGGCTCAAAGGGTGAAATTTATACGCTTATGCGTAAACTTGCTGATGAAGGCAAGGGAGTGCTCGTCGTAAGCTCGGAATTACCTGAGCTGCTTGCGGTATGCGATACTGTTTCGGTATTCCGTGAGGGTGAAATCGTTGCAACCTTTGACCGTAAGGATGCAACGGAAGAAAAGCTCGTTGCCGCCTCTACCGCAGAAAAAGGAAAGGAGAAAAAACAGTGACAGCCGAAAACAAAAGCAAAAATTCAATTTCATTCAAACAGATATGGCAGCGTTACGGCACACTCGGAATTCTGACTTTACTGCTCATTATTCTTGCCGTACTCAGACCGACATTCTTCTTCAAGCCGTCAACAGTCACACAAATTTTGTCACAAAGCTCCGTAAACATCCTGATAGCTCTCGGCGAATTTTTTGCAATACTGATTGCGGGTATCGACCTCTCCGTCGGCTCCGTTGTAGCGCTGTCGGGTATGTTTATGGCAAAGCTGATGGTTTCGGGCACATCACCCGTAGCCGCAATTTTACTCGGTATTTTAATGGGCGCTCTGCTCGGATTCATCAACGGAATTCTTGTAAACTCAACGGGGCTTCACCCGTTCATCATAACCCTGGGCACGCAGGCAATTTACCGCGGAGTCACGCTGATTATCTCCGACTCGAGTGCGGTTTTCGGCTTCCCTGCAGGCTTCACAAGGTTTATGGCACAGCGTATTTTTTATATTCCCGTAGCGGCACTTATCGCATTTGCCGCAGCTGTTGTATTAGCTTTTCTGACTAAAAAAACGAAGCTCGGCCGAAACATCTATGCACTTGGCGGTAACAGTGAAAGCGCGTGGTATTCAGGCATAAATGTCAAACTTCACACATTGATAGTATTCATCATTTCAGGCATCTGCGCAGGTATTGCAGGCGTTGTACTTCTTGGCAGAGTAGGCTCAGCAGAGCCTGCGGCGGCAACGGGATTTGAAACCTACGCAATAGCCGCCGCAATCATAGGCGGCACAAGCTTCTTCGGCGGTAAGGGTAAAATCTTCGGTGTTGTTATGGGTGGACTTATCATAGGTGTCATAAATTTCGGTATGAATCTGCTCTCTGTTTCGAGCACGCTTCAGCAGGTTGTGATGGGTGCGCTGATTATCGGCTCGGTAACACTTGACCGTTTTGTTGCAGGCAGAAAATAGGAGGTAAAGATATGTCGGCTTTATTCAGTCCGTCACTTATGTGTATGGATTTTCTCGATATAAAAAATCAGATTGAAATTCTCAACACGCGTTGCGATTTTTATCACGTTGATATTATGGACGGCCACTATGTGCCGAATCTCACATTATCGCCCGACTTTGTGAGTGCGGTTTCAAAGGTTGCGGCAAAGCCGCTTGACTGTCACCTGATGGTTACCAACCCTGCAGATTATATCGAGCCGTTGAGCAAGGCAGGTGCCGCATACATCTGCCCTCAGGCAGAGACAATAACCGCAGATGCATTCCGCACATTCGCCAAAATAAAAAGTGCAGGCTGTAAGGCAGGCGTTGTATTCAATCCGGCAACTCCGCTATCAGCAGCACAGTATTATTTCGGTCTGCTCGACAAAATTACAATTATGACGGTTGACCCCGGCTTTGCAGGGCAGAGCTTTATTCGACAGATGCTGTCCAAAATCGAGCAGGCACGCACACTCAAAGAAAAGAACGGATACAGATATATAATCGAAATTGACGGCTCGTGCAACGAAAAAACTTTCGGTGAACTTTACAAGGCAGGTGCTGAGTGCTTTGTTGTAGGCACATCAGGACTTTTTTCACTCGACAGCAACCTTGAAACAGCGTGGAAAAAGATGAAAGAAAGCTTCAGCAAAGCAGTAGCGGAGGAATAAAAATTGAGCAGTATATTTGCACTTGGAATTGATATCGGCGGCACTAACTTCCGTATGGGTGCTGTAGGCGGTGACGGTCAGATTCAGGCTTTTACACGCACATCAAGCAGCATTTTCTCACACGGTAACGCCACACAGATACTCAAAGACGAAATAAAAAGCTACCTCAAAAACAGCGGCTTTGAAGGCAGGATAAAGGCAGCGGCAATAGGTATACCCGCAATAGTGAGCAAGGACAAGAAAAAGGTTTACTCATCGCCTAACCTCAAAGGCTTTGACGGTGCAGATTTCGGCAGCTTTGAAACTGAATTCGGCTTTCCCGTTTACGTTGACAGAGATGTAAACTTCCTGCTTCACAACGATATTGCAAAGCTCGGCCTTATCGGCGAAACGACAGTGCTGGGATTTTATATCGGTACGGGTTTTGGCAACGCAATATCAATCGGCGGCAGACTCTACAGCGGCAGCAACGGAGTTGCAGGCGAATTAGGTCACGTGCCGATACTTGACAGCACCGACGTAT
Source organism: Clostridia bacterium (assembly GCA_017516485.1). Lineage (GTDB taxonomy): Bacteria > Bacillota > Clostridia > Oscillospirales > Acutalibacteraceae > UBA8612. Next base: position 39,122 of record JAFXCH010000013.1, on the reverse strand, counting down.
GCACCTGCGGTAACGTAGGCTGTATAGAAACACGTTGTTCGGGCAAAGCACTTGAGGCACTTGCGGCAAAGTATTTCCCCGAAACAGATATAAAAAAAGTTTTCAAGGAGCATAAAACCAGCCCCGTACTTCAGAAATTTGTGCGTGACCTTGCAATTCCGATTGCAACGCAGATAAATATACTCGACCCCGATTGCTGCATCATAGGCGGCGGAGTTGTGGATATGGAAGATTTTCCGAAAGAAATACTGTCTGATTCGGTGAGATTTTACACACGCAAGCCCTACCCTGAAAAGAATCTGACACTTATATTCACAAAGCACGACCAGCAAAGCGGAGTTTTCGGCAGCGGTGATTTTGCACTTAATGAATATCTGCGTCAGATTGGGAATAATATAACAAACAAATGAAAAGAGGTAAAAATATGAAAATCAGAAAAACCGTAGCGGCGTTACTTACGCTCGCAATACTCTTCTGCACATTCACAGCCTGCGGCGGCACAAAAGACGAAAATCCCGGCGCAACTAACACAGGCGCAGAATACGCAATAATCCTCAAAACACTCTCAAACGATTTCTGGGCAAAGATGAAGGCAGGTATTGAAGAAGAGGCAAAAACACTCGGAGTAAAGGTCGACATCTTCGCTGCACAGAGTGAAGACGACACGGCAGGTCAGCTGACAATATTTGAAAACTGCCTTACTAAAAATTACAAGGCAATCGGTGTTGCACCTCTCTCACCCACCAACCTCATCAACGGTATCGTGCAGGCAAACCAAAACGGCATATATGTAATGAATATTGATGAAAAAATTGACATCAGCACACTCCGTAACGCAGGCGGCAGTGTAATTGCCTTTGCTACTACAGACAACGTAGCCGTAGGTGAAAAGGGTGCTGACTTCACCATTTCAAAGCTTGGTGAAAGCGGCGGCGACGTTGCAATTATCGAAGGCAAGGCAGGTAACGCTTCGGGCGAATCCAGAAAAACAGGTGCGACAAACGCATTTAAAAAGGCTGAAAAAATAAAGCTCGTTGCTTCACAGCCTGCCGATTGGGACAGACAGAAAGCACTCGACACAGCAACAAGCTATATCCAGATGTACCCTGACCTTAAGGCAATCTACTGCTGTAACGATACTATGGCACTCGGTGCACTTCAGGCGGTAATCAATGCTGACAAACTCGGCAAAATCATTGTTGTAGGCACAGACGGCTCGGCGGAAGCACTCGAATCAATCAAAGCAGGTCAGCTTGACGCAACAGTTGCACAGGACCCTGCAAAAATCGGTGCAACCTCACTTCGTCAGATGGTTGATGCTGTAAAAAACAAGCCGAAAATCGACCCGAACCAAGAGCCGAAAATGATTCCCGTTGACTCATATATCGTAACAAAGGAAAACGCAAAATGACACAAATCGCAATCGGCTGTGACCACGTAGGATTTGAGCTGAAAACTCATATCATCGAACATCTGCAGAGTAAGGGCTACAGCATAAAGGATTTCGGCACACACAGCACCGAGCGTACGGATTATCCGCTCTTTGGTAAAGCAGTTGCCGAAGCGGTAACAAGCGGAGAATGTGAAAAAGGAATACTCGTATGCGGTACGGGAGTCGGCATTTCAATTGCCGCAAACAAGGTAAAAGGCATACGCGCCGTAGTTTGCAGTGAGCCTTACTCCGCCCTGCTGTCCCGTCAGCATAACGATACAAACATCCTCGCCCTCGGCTCAAGAGTAGTAGGCAGAGACCTCGCGCTGATGATTGTCGACAGCTGGCTCGGCGGTGAATTTGAAGGTGGCAGACATCAACGCAGGGTGGATATGATTGAGTAATTATGAATTCGTAATTATTTTAACCGACACCGCGTAGGGGCGACCCTGTGTGGTCGCCCAAAGATATATAAAACAACGGGAGGGCACAAAAGCCCTCCACTACGTTTTTGAAATATCTATATATTTATTCAATATTATCTTTTAAGATTCTTCGCCTGCGGCTCAGAATGACATATAGGTTCAATTAATCAATAATTGCGAATTGCGCATTACGAATTAAAAGACCTCACTGCAAACAGTGAGGTCTTTCAGATTTATTTACTGAATATCAAACTCAACATTCTGTGCGTGGCAGCAGGCAACAAGGTCGCCCATTGTTGCATCGAACATACCCTTGTACTTCTCGGGTGTGACAATCTTCATTGTCTCGATATCTGCCTTCATTGAAATGTTGTTTTCGCTCTTATACTTTCTGACTTCGGATACGCACTCTTTTACAAGCTCGCCGAATGCAAGGCTCTCAGCATCATCCTCGCCGTCAACCTTCCAGAAGTTCATATGTAGGCAATCAATGCCTTCCTTAGCCTTGAAAGCATCCTGATAAATGAACTCTGTCATATGCGGTACGAAGATGCCGTACATCTTGAGGATGTTGAGCAGGCAGTAGTAGATAGCAGCCTGGCCGCTTCTGCGTGCCTCGTAGCCGTGTACCTCGGGCTGATAGAGTCTTTCCTTACTGATTTCTACATAATAGTCGCAGAAATCCTTCCAGAAGAAGTCGTCAATCTCATGTCTTGCAGAACCGATTTCATACTCGTCAAGAAGCTTAATGCAGCGACGCATTGTCTGCTTGCAACGCTCAACAATCCACTTATCAACAGGCAGAAGCTCTGCAGGAGCATCGTCCTTATTGAAGTCCTCAAGGTGAGTGAGTGTGAACTTGGAAGCATTCCAGAGCTTTGTAAGGAAGCGGTTTGCAATCTTGAGCTCATCATCGGAGAAATATGTGTCTGTGCCGAGCTTTGTGTTTGCAGCCCAGTAACGGATGCAGTCTGCACCGAACTCTTCAACAAGCTGTGCGGGTGACTTGACAGCGTTACCCTTAGATTTACTGATCTTCTCGCCCTTCTTTGCAAGAACGAAACCGCAAACCATAATATCGTTCCACGGAATGTTGCCTGTGTGGTACATACTCTTTGCGATTGTATAGAAAGCCCATGTTCTGATAATTTCGTGAGCCTGAGTACGCATTGTCATGGGAGCAAGCTTATCGGACATATCTGTGCCGTCGGGCTCTTCCCAGTGTGCGTTAATCTGCGGAGTCATTGAAGATGTTGCCCATGTATCGAGAACGGATGACTCGGGAATCCACTCGCTGCAGCCGCATTCGCAGGTTGCTTCGGGAGTGAACTCAAGCGGATTGACGGGAAGAATGCTCTCGTCTGCAAACATCGGCTTGCCGCACTTCTTACAGTACCATACCGGGAACGGTACGCCGAAGTAACGCTGACGGGAAATACACCAGTCCCACTTAAGGTTTTCAACCCATACATCGTAACGGCTCTTCATAAATGTGGGGTACCAGTTGATCTTCTTACCTGCCTCAACAAAGAGATCCTTGTGAGAAAGGATGTCGATATACCACTGGCGTGAGGGAAGAATTTCGATCGGCTTGCCGCAACGCTCGTGAGTCTGAACAGGGTGAACAATTTCCTCTACCTTCTCGAGAAGACCCTGCTCCTCCATCATTCTGACAAGCTCTTTACGTGCACCGTAAACGCTCATACCTGCAACATAGGGTACGCTCTCGTCTATACGGCCCTCTGTTGTGATAACCTTGCGGTAGGGAAGGTTGTGCTTCTCGCACCAGTCAACGTCAGTCTGGTCGCCGTAGGTAGCACACATAACAACACCTGTACCCTTTTCAAGGCTTACAACTTCATCGGTAAGAATCGGAACTTCGTAACCGAATACGGGCACAACAGCCTTCTTGCCGACGTACTTCTTATAGCGCTCATCCTCGGGATTGACAAAGAGGCAAACTACGCCGTAAAGAAGCTCGGGACGTGTTGTGGCAACTGTGAGAGGCTCACCGTCAACCATAAAGTAGATATAGTTGAATGTAGACTTGATGTCTGCACTGTCAAGCTCAGCCTGAGCGATAGAAGTCTGGCACTCTGTACACCAGAGAACGGGAGACTCCTTAACGTAAGCCTTACCCTCTTTTGCAAGACGGATAAAGGACTTCTGTGAAATACGGCGGCTACGCTCGTTGATTGTCTCGTAACGGAGATTCCAGTCAACGGAGAAGCCGAGTGACTGCCAGAGCTTTGTGAACTCATCAACATACTTTGCAGTAGTCTTCATGCACTTCTCGTAAAGCTCTTCACGGGAAAGGTCCTTTGCCTTGATGCCCTCTTCCTTTTCAACAAGACGCTCGGTCGGAAGACCGTTATCGTCAAAGCCGAAGGGATAGAAAACATTGTAGCCCATAAACTTGCGGTAACGTGCAATCATTTCAGCCTGAGTGTAGGAGAAAATGTGGCCGATATGAAGTGATCCGCTTACTGTCGGGGGCGGAGTATCGATTGAATAAATCTGGTTGGGGCTCTCGGGGTCAAAACGGTAAACGTCCTGGTCTGCCCAGAGCTTCTGCATGGCTTTTTCAGCCGTTCTGAAGTCATACTTTTTTTCGAGCATTATATTTATACCTTCCTTACTGAAATAACAACATTCTTGCCGTTGATGTCAAGAGCTTCGCCCTCGACTGATTCTGCGCGTACAATCTCGTCGGCAAGAAGCTCCTTGGAGACAGACTCAACACTCGGAGCAATAAGCTGCTCAAACTCATCGTCACTTGAGTAAGTGATAACGATTCTGTCCATAACCTCAAAGCCTGAGGATTTACGCATATTCTGTACCTTGGAAACAAACTCACGTGCATAGCCCTTCTGAATGAGCTCGGGTGTGAGCACTGTATCAAGGATAACTGTGATGTTTCTGTCTGAAGCGCTTACGAAGCCTTCCTTCTGACCGGAGCTTACAAGCAGGTCGTCTGCAGCAAATTCAACATCTGTGCCTGCAAGATTTACTTTGTGCGAACCTGTTGCCTCGATATCGTCAAGCACGCTGTCACCGTCGACAGATGCGAGATACTCACGTATAGCATTGAGCACCTTGCCGTACTTCGGACCGAGAGTCTTGAGCTGCGGCTTGATTTCGTGAGCGATGAAGCCCTTTGTGGACTCAACCTGCTCTGCCTTCTCGACGTTGAGTTCCTCTGCGATGATTGAAAGCATCTCTTCGTCAAACTTTGCATCGTCGCCGTCTACACATACAAGAAGACGTGCAAGAGGCTGACGAATCTTGAGGTTTGCAAGGTTACGTGCGTTTCTTGCAATACCGACAGAGTTGTAAACAAGCTCCATATCGTGCTCAAGCTTTTCATCGATATAGCTCTCGTCACATACGGGGAAAGAGCACATATGAATACTGATAGGTGCGTCGGGATTGTTCTTGCGAACAAGTGACTGATAAATAGTCTCTGTAATAAACGGTACAAACGGAGCAGCCATTCTGATAAGGCTGTCGAGTACTGTATAAAGAGTTACGTAAGCAGCAATCTTGTCCTCAGTAAGCTCGCTCATCCAGAAACGGCGGCGGCAACGGCGGACATACCAGTTGGACATAATGTCAACAAAGTCAACAAGCTCTCTTGCAGCTTCTGTGATGTGGTAACCCTCAAGCTCTGTGTCAACCTTCTTGATGAGTGAGTTGAGAGCACCGAGAATCCATCTGTCCATCATTGTGAGCTTGCAATCTGCAAGCTTATACTCTGCAGCATTGAAGTTATCGATACCGGAGTAAAGGTTGTAGAAGTGGAATGTGTTCCACATCGTGCCCATAAATCTGCGCTGATGCTCGTTGATTGCGGCACCGTCGAAGTTTGTGGAAATCCAGGGAGCGGAAGAAACGTAGAAGTACCAGCGGATAGCATCTGCACCGTACTGATCCATAACCTCCCACGGGTCAACAACGTTGCCCTTGTGCTTGGACATCTTGATGCCGTCCTTATCGTTGACAAGGCCGAGTGCTACGCAGTTATTATACGGTGATTTACCGAAGATTGCTGTTGAAATAGCCTGAAGAGAATAGAACCAACCACGGGTCTGGTCGCTGCCCTCACTGATGAAATCTGCAGGGAACTGCTTCTCAAACAGGTCTTTATTCTCAAAGGGATAGTGGTGCTGAGCAAAAGGCATTGAACCTGAGTCAAACCAACAGTCAATAACCTCAGGAGCTCTCCTCATTGTGCCGCCGCACTCACACTCGAATGTAAGCGGGTCAACGCTGGGCTTGTGAAGGTCGACATCGGGTGATGCACCTGTGAGCTTGCAAAGCTCTTCAACGCTGCCGATTACATGGTGCTTCTCGCACTTGTCGCAAACCCATACGGGAAGCGGTGTGCCCCAGTAACGGTCACGGGAGATAGACCAGTCGATAACGTTGCTGACAAAGTTACCCATACGGCCGTCACGATAGGTTTCGGGCAGCCAGTTGACTGATGCGTTGTCTGCAGTAAGCTCGTCACGAAGTGAGCTCATTGCGATAAACCACGAGGGCTTGCCGTAGTAGAGAAGCGGGCTGTCGCAACGCCAGCAGTAGGGATACTGATGCTCGATGGTCTGAACCTTGAAGAGCGGACCTTCGTTGCTGAGCTTTGTGATGATATCGGGGTCACAGTCCATAACAAAACGGCCTGCGTAATCTGTTGCCTCTTCGGGGAAGCAGCCACGCTCGTCAGCAAGCTGAACAAAGGGAAGCTTATAATTCTTACCGACACGGGAGTCATCCTCACCGAATGCGGGAGCGATGTGAACAACGCCTGTACCGCTGTCAAGTGTAACATAACCGTCGCAGGTTACAAACCAAGCCTTATCGTAGAACTTGTCCTTAACATAGGGGAAGAGAGGCTCATACTTGGTGTGCTCAAGGTCAGTACCCTTGTACTTCTCGATTACTTCGTACTTACCTTCTTCAAAAAGACCGCCGACAAGAGCCTCGGCAAGAATATAGTTGCCGTCCTCAGCCTTAATCTTTACGTAGTCTGCATCGGGATTGACGCAAAGAGCAACGTTAGAAGGCAGAGTCCAGGGTGTTGTTGTCCATGCAAGGAAGCATGTATCAGCATCGTCACGAAGTCTGAAGCGTACGAATGCAGAACGGGTCTTGATGTTCTTGTAGCCCTGAGCAACCTCGTGAGATGAGAGTGCTGTACCGCAACGGGGGCAGTAAGGAACGATTTTGTGACCGTGGTAGAGAAGGTCTTTTGCATCGAGTTGCTTGAATGCCCACCATACGGACTCAATATAGTTATTGTCATAAGTGATATAGGGCTTTTCAAAATCTGCCCAGAAGCCGATACGCTCGCTCATATCCTCCCAGAGGTCCTTATACTTCCAGACGCTCTTGCGGCACTTGTCGATAAAGGGAACTATACCGTATTTCTCAATATCAGACTTACCGCTGAAGCCAAGCTCCTTCTCAACCTCAAGCTCAACGGGAAGGCCGTGAGTATCCCAGCCTGCCTTACGCTCAACGTGGTAACCCTTCATTGTGCGGTAACGGGGGATAAGGTCTTTGATAGAACGGGTCAGAATATGACCGACGTGAGGTCTGCCGTTAGCTGTGGGCGGACCGTCGTAGAAAGTGAACTCGGGCTTACCCTCATTCATTTTAACGCTTTTCTGAAATACGTCATTCTCTTTCCAGAACTGACGTACTTCTTTTTCGCTTGCACTGAAGCTGTACTGTGCATCGATTTTTTCAAACATAAGCATTTTCTCCCATGTTATAAAATATAAAAATACGTATACATAATAGCATTCGTTATATATATAGTCAAGAAGTTTTTTATCCATAAAATGTTTTTGTCCGTGTGCACAATTCGCAGCCGCTATACAGACACAATTTATGATAATTTTTATCAAATAAACAAGGCTTGCTGAGGTTGTAACCCGGCAAGCCTTATGCTTTATCACTCTTTATTCTTTTTTGCTTCCTCCTGCTTTTTGCGGAACCGCGAACGGTAACGCATTACAAACCAGAGAACTGTAATAACCTGAAGTATTGCGGCGATAATAAAAATATAGTTGATATCTTCGTTTGCAACCGTAAGACGGATACAGGCAAAAAACGACCAGATAAGACCGCTCAATGTCAGAAGTCGGGCAGTGAGCACCCACCATATCTCACTGAAAATCAGCATAACGATAAGCGATACCGGAACTGCATAAGCAAAAAGAAGAACCGATTTATCGACCCACACATCAACCATACGAAGTATGAAAAACGCAATAGATGCAATAAGAAATACCAGACCGACAGAAAGAAGAGGAATAATAATACGGTTGGTAAGATAAGGCTTTTTGCGCGGAAGTTTAGGCTTCTCATCGCTTACAAGGTCGTTGAGCGTAACACCGAAAAGCTCGGCAATTTTATTTAAAACTATGACATCAGGAACTCCGTCGCCACGTTCCCACTTTGATATTGATTTGTCGGAGTAATTGAGCTTTTCTGCCAAATCCGCCTGAGTAATATTGGAGGCTTTTCGCAGCTCCGTAATGTTTTTTGCTATATTTTTTCTGAGTTGTTCTTCGGTCAAGCTACCATCGCCTCCCAAATTTACCTTTTGCATTATAACACACCATTTCAAAAAAATCAAGCCCAAATTCGTTGAAACAGCGTGCTTTCTACTGTGAGTAGAATCGACAGAATCTTCTCTACCGAAGCCGAATTTCTTAATAGAATCTGAATTTACATCAATAGGGTGACAAATTACCGCTTAATCGATTAATATTTAAGTGTTGGCGTAACAATATATTATCAGCCAAAACAACTGCAAACGGAAGGTCTTATTATGGCAAAAGTTAATTACAAATATTACGATGTTACTATGGTGTCAAGCATAAGAGAAATGATTGACCTGGCACTCAAAGAAGCACCCGATAAAATCGCATACAAATACAAAGTGCACGACGAAATACGAAGCATAACATACGAAGCATTCATCAACCGTATCTATTCTCTCGGAGCGTACCTTACCGCAAACGGCGAGGGTGCAGGCAGAATTGCTTGCCTCGGTGCAAACAGCTTCAATTGGATTACAGCTTACTTCACAGCACTTCGCAGCAGCGGTGCTTTTGTTCCGCTCGATGCACAGCTGCCTGAGAAAGATATAATTCATCTCCTCTGCGACAGCTGCGCTACCGTGCTTTTCTACGATAAGAAGTACGAAAAAATGCTTCGCGAGCACGCTGACGAGCTTGAAGGCGTAAAGCTTTTTATCGGATTTGACAGAGATGAAGCCGACGGCAAATTCGTTTCATTTGCAAAAGCAATCGAAGAAGGTTCACAGCTTGACAAGAGCGATTACCTCGCACTTACGAGCGACCCCAATGCAATGAAAATGCTCGTTTACACATCCGGCACTACGGGAATGTCAAAGGGCGTTATGCTCAGCGAAAAGAATCTTGTTTCCTGCGTATGCTACGGCCTTCAGGTTTCAACCGTATTTGAGGTAGGTCTCTCTCTTCTGCCCTACAGCCACACTTACGAGAGCGTTGCTGATCTGCTTGTTTCATTCCACAAGCATTCAACACTCTGCATCAACGAAAGCCTTAAGGCGGTGCTCAAAAATCTCAAGACATATCAGCCTGAATATATCTACATCGTTCCTGCTATTGCCGAGCTTTTCGTCAGCAGAATCACACGCGAAATCGAAAACCAGGGCAAGGCTGAAATGTTCAAGCTCCTTGTAAAGGCAAGCAATATGCTCCGCAAAATCGGTATTGATAAGCGCAAAAAGTTCTTCGGTACAATCCACGAAAACTTTGGCGGCAACCTTCGCAAGATTGTCTGCGGCGGTGCTGCAATCAGACCGGAAGTAGGCGAATTCTTCGACAATATCGGTATCAGCCTCATCAACGGCTACGGCATTACGGAGTGCTCTCCTCTTGTATGTGCAAACCACGATGCCGCCAACGATTACCACACAGCAGGTATTAAACTACGCTGTATCGATTGGAGAATTGACGACCCCGATGAAGAAGGCGTAGGCGAAATCTGCATCAAGGGCGACACTGTTATGCTCGGCTACTACAATAACCCCGAAGCTACTGCAGAGGTTATTGTTGACGGCTGGTTCTACACAGGTGACTACGGCTACATCAATGATAAAGAGCAGCTCATTATCTGCGGCAGAAAGAAGAACGTTATCGTTCTCGACAACGGTAAGAACATCTACCCTGAAGAAATCGAAGGCTACATCCAGGGTATCGATTATGTTACCGAGGTTGTTGTAAGCGGTGAAATGAGCGAAAGCGGCAACGCAAGCTCACTTACTGCAGAAGTTTTCCTCAGTGAAGACAAGACTGTAGCAGAAGTTCTCAAGAGCATCAAGGAAGTATGTAAAGAGCTTCCCATCTACAAGCAGATTTCAAGCGTTAAAATCCGCGACACAGAATTTGAAAAGACCACATCAAAGAAAATCAAGCGTTTTGTAAACAATAAGATTAAGAAGGACGCTGATAAATAATGAAACAGCTCTACTCCGATTGGCTCGTAGCTTCGGATATTGACGGCACACTCAACTCCAAGCTGCGTACACTCCCCGAAATCAATAAAAAAACAATCGACCGTTTTATGGCAGGCGGCGGTAATTTCGCCCTCGCTTCAGGCAGGCCGATACGCTCACTTGAGCGTGCATACCGCAAGGTAAATCCCAACTGCCCTGCCATAATTCTCAACGGCTCAGGTATTTACGACTTCAATAAGCACGAGCTGATATGGAAAAGCACCGTATCTGCCCAGGGCAGAGAGTTTGTCAAAAAAATGAGGAAGAAATATTCCCACGGCCTTGACAGACTTGAGGTCGGTATCTTCGGTCTTGAGAAAGCTTATATCACCGACAAGGGTATACTCTCTCTCGGTCAGGTTTTCTTTGACGATGTGCCTTACATCATCACCGATATCAATTCAGTGCCGGACGACGATTGGTTTAAAGTAATTTTTTGGGGCAATCCGCTTACAATCAAAAAGCTCAAGGAAGATGCAGAGGGTGTAAAGGACATCGCAAACTTTATGTCGTCCTCAATCGTCACCTTTGAGATGCTCGAAAAAGGCGTACATAAGGGAACTGCAGTGCTCAAACTTGCAGAAATACTCGGCATTGACCGTGAGCATACCGCAGCAATCGGCGACTATTACAACGATTGGGATATGCTTAAATCCGTAGGGTTCCCCGCCTGTGCAGGTCAGGCTCCCAAGCCGATACACGATATATGCAAGTACGTCGCCTGCCACTGTAATAAAGGCTGTGTAGCTGACCTGCTTAGAATAATTATGAGCGGTAAAGCCAAGGCGTAATATTTATAATATATTATTCTTGACAAAACTATTACTTGGATTTATAATTTAATATTGTGGTATGATGTGCTGTGGACTCATCCGCGGCACATTTTTTTAGCGAGCTATATAAGGAGCTATTGTTATGAGCAAAACCTATTTACCTGAAGGCTACAAGTCAACACTCAGTGTGCACGACACCCAGATAGCCATAGGCTCAATCAAGTATATTTTTAACAAAAACCTTTGCAAGGCACTCAACCTCAGCCGTGTATCCGCACCGCTTTTTGTTGAGGCAAGCACAGGCTTCAACGATGACCTTAGCGGTGTCGAGCGTGCTGTTGCTTTCGATATTAAAGAGACAGGCACTATGGCACAGGTTGTACACTCACTTGCAAAGTGGAAGCGTTATGCACTTTATAAATACGGCTTCAGCGTCGGCGAAGGTATTGTTACCGATATGAATGCAATCCGTCGCGACGAAGAGATGGACAACATCCACTCAATCTATGTTGACCAGTGGGACTGGGAGAAGGTTATCTCACGCGAGCAGCGCAACACAGATTTCCTTAAAGAAACCGTTGATGCCATTGTCGGTGCAATCTGCGACTCACTCGACAAGGTTAAGGAAGCATATCCCGACATCACCGTTACTCTCAACAGAACCGTAAAATACATCACAACCTATGAGCTTGAGGCTCTTTACCCCGATATGACATCAAAGCAGCGTGAAAACGCTATTGCAAAGGAATACGGTACCGTATTCCTTATGCAGATTGGCGATTTGCTTGCTTCGGGCGAAAAGCACGACGGCCGTGCACCCGACTATGACGACTGGACTCTCAACGGCGACCTTCTTTTCTACAACGAAGTGCTCGGCTGTGCTTTTGAGATTTCATCAATGGGTATACGCGTTGATGCCGATGCGCTCCGTTCTCAGCTCGACAAAGCAGGCTGCCCCGAACGAGCCAAGCTGATGTTCCACTCAATGCTTCTTGACGGCACATTGCCTCTCACAATGGGTGGCGGTATCGGCCAGTCCAGACTTTGTATGCTTATGCTCGGCAAGGCTCACATAGGTGAGGTTCAGGTCTCCGTATGGGACGATGAAACCGTACGCATCTGCCGTGAAAATTCAGTAGAACTTCTTTAATAAAGGAGAATATAGAAATGAAACATTTACTTAAACTTTCCGACCTCACAAAGCAGGAAATTATCGACATTCTTGATCTTGCTGACCAGCTTAAATATGCCAAGAAAAACGGCATTGACCACAAGTATCTTGCAGGCAAGACACTTGGTATGATTTTCCAGAAATCCTCAACAAGAACACGCGTATCCTTCGAGGTTGGTATGTACGACCTTGGCGGCAGTGCACTTTTCCTCAGCTCACGCGACCTCCAGATTGGCAGAGGTGAGCCTGTAGAAGATACAGCCCGTGTACTTTCACGCTACCTCGACGGTATTATGATCCGTACTTTCGACCAGGAAGAGGTTGAAACTCTTGCAAAGGTCGGTTCAATTCCGATTATCAACGGTCTTACAGACTACTGCCACCCCTGCCAGGTACTTGCAGACCTTATGACAATCCGCGAACACAAGGGTTCACTTGAAGGTCTCAAGCTCTGCTATATCGGCGACGGTAACAATATGGCTAACTCTCTCATCGCAGGCTGTATCAAGGTCGGCATGAAGGTAAGCATAGCCTGCCCCGACGCATATCAGCCCGATGCTGAGCTTATGAAGTGGGCAAGCGAAAACGGCGAATTCTGCTGCACAAGCGATATTGCCGAAGCTGTTAAGGATGCTGACGTGCTCTACACTGACGTATGGGCTTCCATGGGTCAGGAAGGCGAAGCAGAAGAAAGAAAGAAGATATTCAAAAACTACCAGATTAATGACGAAGCTATGGCTCTCGCTAATGAAGGTGCTATGGTGCTTCACTGTCTGCCCGCTCACCGTGAAGAGGAAATTACGGCTAAGGTATTCGAAGAGCACGCTGACGAGATATTTGACGAGGCTGAAAACCGTCTCCACGCACAGAAAGCTGTTATGGTCAAGTGCATGGGCGACGGCACTCACTGATGAGCGTTATATCACAAATTTTAAATCTGTTTTTTCCTGCCCGCTGCCCTGTCTGCAATGAGATAGGGCAGCGGCAAATGCATTTATGCGACAATTGTGCTGAAAACATCGGCAGGATTACTGACCGTTGCCTCGGCTGCGGTAACCCGCGCACGAGCTGCTCTTGTTCGAAGCATAAATTTACACTGTTTCTCGCCTCACCTTTTATTTACGAAAACAAATTGCGTGAATCGATACACCGATTCAAATTCAGAGGTGAAACCGACCTCGCAAAATTTTTCGGTGCAGAAACGGCAAAGGTTGTCACAAAAGAATTCGGCGACGTGAAGTTTGATGTAGTCACCTGCGTGCCGCAGACAAAGCGCAAACACCGCAAAAGAGGTTACAACCAATCCGCATTGCTGGCAAAAGAAATCGCCAAAAATCTCTCACTGCCCTACGACGAATTATTGCTGATAAAGACACGCGAAACCGCAGACCAGCACGGACTTAAAGGTAACGCGAGAATGAAAAATCTGAAAGATGCTTTTGCCGCAGATAACCCCGAATCGGTAAAAGGCAAAACGATACTGCTGTGCGACGATGTAAAAACAACGGGCGCTACACTTAACGAGTGCCGTAAAGCGCTCATAAAAGCAGGTGCAAAAGCCGTTTGCTGTGCGACAATAGCAGTAACGCCGGAGAAGATTACATAAAATTTGTCAAAGACAAATTTTATGTAGCGATATAAATCTCTGCCGAGATTTATATCATATCACAACCGAACTACAGTGAGGTTATATCGAATTTTGCCGCAAGGCAAAATATATTGCGTGACCGCAAGGTCACATATCGTCAAAAGAGTAAAATCACTCCGTGCTTTTATGCGATATAAATCCTTTCGGATTTGCGATATATTAAAAATGCGATATGTTGCTTCGCAACACGATATGCACCTTTCGGTGCGAGAATATTACAAAAAACGGAAGACACTTCACACGAAGCATCTTCCGTTTAATTTTTTATTCAGGCTTATTTAATCGGTGCAGACTGCATACCATAGCAATTTTCTGCAACCACCTCAATTGTATAATCACCTTCAGGCAGATTTTCAAGCTTGATTGTAACTGTATCGGGCACATTGTAATTATAATATTCTGCAAGAGTTTTACCGACAGGAATCCTGTTTCCGTCTGCATCTACTGCATATGCTCTGTAGATGAATATCGGCATACCGTCCTTTGACTCTGCAGCATCAAATGTAACCTTGTTACCCTTTACCTTAAGAGCTGTACCATCCTTGAATTCAGGTGCTTTTGAGCTTGCAAACTGCTGAATAGGTAAATACTTGCGTTCAAACGGGCTTGAGAGATTATACTCGACAAGGTATTCCTCTGCAGTGAGGTCAACTGCTCTGAAACGGATGCGGTTGTTTGCATCAACCTCTACAACCCAGAAGCTTGCCACTTTCTTGTGTCCCTGCGGATGTACCGTACGCTCATCGTCAACCGTCAGCTCAACATAGTAAAGACCGCCTGTGCCGAGTGCTGTATACTCGCCCTGCCAGATTGAACGGGGGTCATTAATCGGGTAGTGAGAGTGACCGGAGAAGTGAACAATCTGAGGATAACGCTTGAAAATATCAGCAAAATAGTCTACGCCCCAACCATCGAAATCGGAGCTGCCGTAAACAGTGTTTGAAACGTGCTCGTGATGAATGACAAATATCGGCTTGAACGGGTCATCCTTGACAGCCTCATTGAGCTGCTCAACAAGCCATTCTCTCTGATACTCGCTGTAATGGTCGCCATCGATTGAAGAAACAGAGAGACCGATAAAGTGGAATCCGTTGATAACCTCGTGGAAATCGGTAGGCTGACCTGTTATTTCTGTAAAGTATTCGCCTGCGGCAGCGTTACCCATAGAGCTGCTGTCGTGAGACTTTGCAATAACCGAGAGTGCCTTTGTGCCGTCTTTAAGCACTGCATCCTGTGCAGCCTTAAAGCTTGCAAAGCCGAGCTTTGTACCGTCATCAGTAAGGTCACCTGCCATAAGCACAGCATCGAGCTTATTGTATTCCTCGTCGTTTTCAGCTATTTCATAGCCAAGCTTGATCATTTCTTCAATTCGTGTTGTCTGGGTATCACCGACTGTTGCAACGTGAGAGTCACTGCTGATTATAAAACGCATAACGGGTGTAAATTCGCCTGTATCCTCAGGTGCTTCAGGAGAAACAAAGAGTGATGTGATTGAAGCAAAAAAGGTCAGAATTGACATTAAAAATGCTACTATGCTACTCATATTTATCCTCTTTCATTTATGAAAGGCTACTACGGTAAGCAGCCTTTCTTTTTTAATTATTTCTTTGCTTTAGCGGCCTTACGCTGTGCACGAATTTCGGCTGCGTGTGCCTTTTCGGCAGCTTCTTTTGCAGCCTTCTCTTCTGCGGCTAATCTAACAGCCTCTTCGTGACGAACCTTTGCTATATCGTAGGTTTCGGAAATCTCGTCATAATGAGTGTAATTTTCTGCCTGAGTGAGAAGTTTTCTTGCATCAAGATACGGCTTAGCCGCACGGTTGAACTTTGCAAACTCAGCACTCATTGCCTTTGTTTCAGCATTGAGAGCCTTGACCTTTGCCTGCAAGCCCTTTATCTCAGATTTGGTTTTTGCAAGTGCATTTGTATCGCCGCTCTTTTTGATTGCTTTTACAGACTCATTGAGAGCCTTAAGCTCTGCCTCGAGCTTATCGAGCTTCTCATATTTTTTCTCAAGCTCAGCAAAATCCGGCTGAACAAAAGCCGTACCCTGCGGATAGTACTTGTTGGCATACTTCAGAGCGGTAATCCTGCTCTTTGCAATTTCAACAGCAGCCTTGCGTACAGCCTTTTCGCCGCTCATAGCCTTTGCCTCATTCAGCTCTTCTTTAAGTGCATCCTTATCGGCGGTTCTGAGTTTATCAAGACCCGCATCGTAAATCTCACGGCTCTTCATAACTCTGAACTTGAACTCTTCGCCTGAGAATTTGTCAAGCTCTTCGCAAACAAACTTTGCAATTTCAATCTCGTTATTATAGTCAACATCTGCAAGATATGCCTTCTTTGCGGCTTTCTTCTCTGCCTTATCCTTTATGGATTTCCAGGACTTCTTATCGACGGCCTTGGGAGTCTTGTCCTGCATATCGCGTGAAGTACGGATAATGTCGACAGCTTCAACAAGGTTACCGTCATCAAGTACACCGTTGCCGTAATCCTCAAACATACTGCGGATTTTAAGCACACGGATAACGGACTTCTGCTTTTTCTCGTTGAAATCGTACCAAAGGTACGGTATAACATTCATCGCTGCACCGACAGCAGAAACTATAACGAGCACCTTGAGAAGGCTCAGAAGAATATCCGGGTCATATAGTGCGGAGTTTGCATTGCTGTAGTTATCCTGGCCCTGAGCAAACTGCTCCTTAAGAATCTCGCCGACAGTTTTACCGTCACCAAGCATTCTGTTAAGGATTTCGGGACGTGAAGTGACAAGTTTAGCGTTCTCTTTTGTAAGGCCGCCGTTTTTGTAAATCTGAGGAATAACAGAGGACGTTGCAAGAGTTATAATAGTACCTATTGTACCGACTGCAGCAAATGTACCGTCAATTCGCTCACCTGTCTTATACTGCTGATAGTCGCGGATATCTGCCTGAATTGCAGGGTTGAGAATACGCATAAACGAACCCATAAGAGCATTGAACCACAGGCAGCCCATTATGAGCCATATTGTAGTAGCACCGTTAAGCTCATTGAGGAACGGCAACATCAGAAGAATAAAAATAATGTTAAAAATATTCGTTACAACAAGAACTGCCTTCTTGCCCCATTTACGTACGCAGAACGGAGCCAGAAGCATACCCCACAAAGAGGCATTACCGTAAATCGTATAAAGCAGACCGTATGTATTACCCGAGCATACACCGCCGTAGTTATAGAGCCAATAAAGTACGTTTGAGTATGCGGATTCAAGGAAGCCGATCCAGCCTGCAAGAGAAATAATCCAGAAATACTTATTTTTTGCAACTGCCTTGAGTGCATCGAGAAGCTTGATCTGAACAACGTGAGTTCTCGCCTGAACGATTTTCTCTTCAGTGTGCTTATAAACTACGATACAGAGCAGTATACCGCCGACCGTAAGAATCGGATAAAGGAAGCGGTATACACGAATATCGGTAGTATTTGTCTTGAAAAGTGAAGACGCGATAATTGGTGTGAAAAGATTTACAACGGTAGGAGCAAAAGAATAAACAATGCTCTTGACCGATGAAACGTATGTACGCTCGTATGTATTGGGAGAGAGAACGTGAATAAGATTCTCATAAGCATCGTAGAAGAAGTAGTAGAAGAAATGAAGCAGTAAATTAAGGAGCAATACAATTGCACACTTTGCCACATATCCTCTTGTTTCGCCGAATATCATACCGTCACCAAGCAGCGAATCGAGCTTGTTGTATGGGAACCACACCATAAGGTTACATATTATAGCCGCAGGAAGGGCCATGGTAACAATGTACGGACGGTATTTACCCGCCTTACTTCTTGTGTTGTCGATAATATTTGCTCTTATTCCTGTAAGCGGTATGTTTGCAAGTACTGCGATAACATACATTACGTACATATCGGTATAGTCTATACCGAGTGTGCTCGTAAGCAGAGTATTACCCGTACCGAGCAAGCAGGCTGTACCGAGCGTGATAATCATATATGCGCCGATACCACCGCCCGAGTAAGCAGCAATTTCTTTAAAGTTCATATAGTTGCCGAGCGGCGGAGTTTTCCAGTAAGTACGTACCTTACCGACAGTCTCCTTCACCATCCCGACACCCTTATTTATAAATGACATTTTTCACACCTACCAAAGTTTTTTATTTATCAAAATTCATCATCATCGATGTCTTCGCCGTTATACAGCTCATCAAGAAGCCCTTCAAAATATTTATCAAGGTCTTTTTCGTCATACGGCTCCTGACCCCAGAGTGCACGCTCATAATCAAAACTGTGCTCCTCCTCAGGTATTTCGCACACAGCTTCGAGCTTCTTACCCGTCATCCATAGAGATGGTGTTATACGCAGTGTATATCCACAACTACTTGGGGTAAGCCACTCGTGCGGACTTGCCTCGGGAATTGCGTAACGAGACATCAGCACACCGATAATTCCGCCATGAGTTACTACTGCAACCGATTCGACGCCCGATTTGAGCATACCGTCGACTATGCCTTCAAAACCTTCACAGATACGTTTGGCAAAGTCAGCGTTACTCTCTCCGAAAGGTGGGTCAACACCTTCTTCACCTGCAAGCCAGCGAGGAAAAAGGGTATGCTTTTCCAGCTCTTCTGCGGTTTTTCCGTCAAACTCGCCGAAATTATACTCTATAAGTGATTCCATCGGCACAATCTCTTTGTCAGGATAGATTGCGTGTGCCGTATCTGTGCAACGCCTTAAAGGACTGCTGAAAACGACCTGAGCAGAGGGATATTTGTATCCGCTTACCAGCTCGTTGAGCTGCGCTATACCCTGCTCACACAGCGGTGAATCCGTATGACCTAGGTAACGGCCGTCGAGGTTTTCCTGCGTAAGAGCATTGCGAATCAGATGAATTTTGTAGCTTTTCATATTAATCTCCGGAAAAATTTTTTATGCTGTTGACTTTTGTCAAATCTTTTGTTATACTCTCTGTATATTATTATTGTACAGAGGTAAGTTATGGCAATTGCTTTTTCAACCAGAATTACTGCTTTGCGTAAGGAACGCGGGCTTAGCCAAAAAGAAGTAGCTATGAGTCTCGGCGTTTCTCAGGCTCTTCTCTCCCACTATGAAAAAGGCGTGCGAGAGTGCGGACTTGAGTTTGTTGTACGCTGTGCCGAATACTTCGGTGTTACTACCGACTATCTGCTCGGCAAAGAAGACAGCAAATACGGCACATACAACGCACTTCTCGGTGAATACGGCAAAACACTGTACCATGATGAAAACAGTAAGCTTGATATCAGCACAATACTGCTGTGCCTGAGTGCATTTGCCGAGCGTTTCAGCACTATGGACTCAAAGCTTGGAGACAAGCTGCTGTGGGGTGCCGCAATATCCGAATACAAAATTATGGTATCAAGCATATCTGCCGGCAGATTTACACCGGACTGTGTTGATGTACCTATCAGATGGAATGACAAGATGTTCCAGAATTTTGTGGATGCCGTTTATCAGGGTCTTTTCTATAACGAAAAAACCTTGCCTGCAGCCAAAATCCGCAACGATAAGCTTCCGCCCTTTGCAAATACCCTTGTCACAGCTGTCGAGGACTACGTTATCAAAATAGCAACAAGCTACGATAACAAAGAAGAATAAATCTTAATTATGCTGTTTTACCGACAGACGGATTTCTCCGCCTGTCGGTTTTTTATTTATCATTAGCCTTTAAGAACATTTTTATAAAGTCTGATATACTCATTAGCCGAGCGATTCCAGCTGTTATTGCACTCCATAGCTCTCTTTACAAGGATATTCCAGCCTTCCTCATTTTGGTAGCCTTCAACTGCACGGCGGATAGAGTGAAGCATATCGTGTGCATTATAGCGTGCGAATGTAAAGCCGTTACCCTCATTATCGCCGCTGTCTGTTATTGTATCTTTAAGGCCGCCTGTTTCACGGACAATCGGAATTGTGCCGTAGCGAAGAGCAACCATCTGCGAAAGACCGCAAGGCTCACTCTTGGAAGGCATAAGGAAGATATCAGCACCTGCATAAATTTTGCGGGCAAGGTCAGGCACAAAGCCTATACGCAGACCAAGCTGCTCGGGATATCTTGCAGCCATCTCCTTAAAGAATTCCTCATACTGCCAATCACCTGAGCCGAGGACTACAAACTGAATATCGGTTGTAGCAAGAAGCTCGTCGAGAATAACCTTGATAAGGTCAAGACCCTTATGTGATACAAGACGTGTTACGAGGCCGACAACGGGTGTACGCTCTTTAACAGGAAGATTGAACATCTTCTGAAGCTCAGCCTTGTTAATCTTCTTTGCGGAGAAATCCTCTGAGTTGTAATTTGCAAAAATATCCTTATCAGTTTCGGGGTTGTAGTTTTCAACGTCGATACCGTTGAGTATACCCGACAGCTTAAATCTTCTCTGTGCAAGGATGTTATCGAGACCGTGACTGAACCACGGGTCGAGAATCTCGTTTGCATAAGAGGGGCTGACGGTTGTAACAACGTTAGCTGTTTCAATCGCACCCTTCATAAGGTTTACACAACCGTTGTACTCAACAATATGCTCTGTGCCGGGCTGCATACCGAGAACATCGCCGATAAGCTCCATACCGTAAACACCCTGATACTGGATGTTATGGATTGTGAATACGGTCTTGATATTCTCCCAACCGGGCTGGTCGGCATACATTGTGGAGTAGTATACGGGAGTCATCGCTGTCTGCCAGTCATTACAGTGAATAATGTCGGGCTTGAAGCCGATGTGCGGAATTATTTCAAGCACTGCACGAGCAAAGAAAGCAAATCTCTCAGCATCGTCATAATGGCCGTAGATGCGGTCACGCTTGAAATAGTACTGGTTATCGAGAAGATAGTAAATAACACCGTTATGGCGTGCCTCAAAGATACCGCAGTACTGTCTGCGCCATGCAACGGGCACGGAAATGTGAGTAATAAACGTCATCGTGTCCTTAAGCTCCTGACGGATTGTGTCATAGAGCGGCATAACGACACGTGCACCTATAAGTCTTTTACGCAGTGCCTGCGGAAGTGAGCCTGCAACATCTGCAAGTCCGCCGCTGGCAATAAAGGGGAGTGCCTCACTGGCAGCATATAAAACTTTCATATCTGTCTCTCCTTAAGAAAACGGTTAATAGTTTAGATTACGATTCTCTTGCCGACATAAATCGGGAAGTCGTCTGCACCGACAAGAGTCTTGCCGGGCTTTATAACAACATCTTTATCGAAAATTACGTTTTCGATATGTGCACCTGCACCGATGAAGCAATCCTGCATAATTACGCAGTTTTTGACAACTGCACCCTTTTCAACCTTAACGCTTCTGCCAAGTACGCTTCTGTCAACTTCACCCTTGATTTCACAGCCGTCGGAAACAAGGCTGTTTGTAACAGAGCTGTCGATAGCGTAGAGAGCAGGCATATCGTCACGAACCTTTGTGTAAACGGGACGGTTTTTATTGAAAAGGCTGTTTCTGTTTGCACTGTCAAGAAGCATCATATTTGCACTGTAGTAGGTAGCAAGAGAGTCGATTGAAACAACAAAATCATCTGTTCTCATAGCGCAGATACGAAGATTTTTGACGTTTGCCTGGAAAACATCCATACCGATACTTGTCTTATGCATTGCGTATGCTTCGTTGATAAGTCTCTCAAGCAGAGCCTTCTTCATAAAGAAGATATTGAGCGAATAATCCGCATCGTCAGAAGGTACGCCTACTGCAATTGAGTTTACTCTTGAATCTTCGCCTATTTCGTAGGTCATAAGGTTAGAGAGTGCGGGTGTCTTGCCGCGCTTGCATACAACACTGATATCAGCATTTGACTTCTCGTGGAACTTCATAAGCTCATCAATACTGAAATTTGTAACAACGTTACAGTCTGCAATCAGCACATATTCTTCTTTAGAGCGGCTGATGAAGTGCATATTGCCCTTGAGTGATTCAATGCGGTTGTCGAATGTACCTGTCTCGGCAAAACCGAAAGGCGGAAGAAGATACATACCGCTGCGCTTACGGGAAAGGTCCCACGGCTTACCTGTGCCGAGGTGGTCCATAAGTGATTGGTAGTTGCTCTTGGTAATAACACCAACCTTGCTGATACCTGCATTGACAAGGTTTGAAAGTGTGAAATCTATAAGGCGATATCTGCCGCCGAAGGGTACAGAGCCCATTGTACGCATATTGGTAAGTTCGGGAATAACCTCATCGTAAGCATTTGAATGGATAATCGCGAGAACTTCATTTCCTCTAATCATTTTTCATTCCTCCTCACTTTGCTGCAGGCACATCTTCGCCTGCCATAGCTTTGGGAGCTACCTTTGCACCTGTACCGACTGTTACGCCTGCACCGACAACTGCTACGCCCCAATCATCACGGTTTGCAACGTTTTCAGGCTCTTCGCCGACAACAGCGTCGGACTCGATAACTGCGTTTTCAGCTACAATAGCGTACTGTACAACAGCGCCCTTCTTAATAACGGTACCTGGCATAATGATTGAAGAATGAACTTTTGCACCCTCTTCAACAACAACGTCTGCAAAAAGAACGGAGTAGTCAATCTCACCGTCGATGCAGCAGCCCTCAGCCATCATTGAGTTCTCAACCTTTGCGGTTGAGGATACGAAGTGAGGCGGTGATGCGGGTGACTTGGAGTAAATTCTCCACTCGTTATCGGAAAGGTCAAGGTCAACTGACGGACGGAGAAGGTCGAGATTTGCTTCCCAGAGGCTGTCGATTGTACCGACATCCTTCCAGTAACCGTCAAAATGATATGCGAAAAGTCTCTCACCTGCTTCATGCATTGCAGGAATGAGATTCTTACCGAAGTCGTTGCTTGAATTCGGGTCAGCCTCATCTGCGATAAGGTATTCACGCAGCTTCTTCCACGAGAAGATGTAAACACCCATTGAAGCCTTGTTGCTGCTGGGCACTGCGGGCTTCTCTTCGAATGCTGTGATTGAACCGTCGTCGTCAACAAGCATCAGACCGAAACGTGAGGCTTCTTCCCACGGCACTTCGAGCATAGCGATTGTACAATCAGCATTCTTCTCCTTGTGGAATGCGAGCATCTTTGAGTAATCCATCTTATAGATGTGGTCACCCGAAAGGATGCAGACATACTCAGGGTCATATCTGTCGATAAAGTTGATATTCTGATAAATTGCGTTTGCTGTACCTTTATACCACTCACTGCCCTTAATCTGCTGATAAGGGGAGAGGATATGTACACCGCCGCTTGCACGGTCAAGGTCCCATGCGGCACCGTTACCGATATAATCGTTAAGCTCAAGCGGCTGATACTGGGTAAGCACGCCGACTGTGTAAATGCCAGAATTTACGCAGTTGGAAAGAGGGAAATCAATGATTCTGTATTTTCCTCCGTAGGGTACGGCAGGCTTAGCGATGTTCTTGGTAAGAATACCAAGTCTGCTGCCCTGTCCGCCGGCGAGCAGCATAGCAATACATTCAGCTTTCTGTGACATTTCTTGATAACCTCCTTGTTATTTGGGGAAACTTTTTTCAAAGTTCAGTTTGCTTTATTTTTGATTCAAAATTATACTTTTTGAAACAGTAATTAATATGGTTTTGAAGAATTCTTCAAAACTGCTTCGCATCTGAAATACAATAGTTTGCGTGCAGTCGGGTATTTCTTCTCTGCAGGCATACTTTCGTATGTCAAAGAGAAAAATGCACGAATGTGCGTGAAATATTGAATTTCAGACATATTGGATTGCTGTTTTAAGAAGTATATATTTTGACTATGCGGTCTGCCCAGGTTGAGAGCTGATAATCGTTCTTTATCTGCTCCGACTGAGCCGCAAAAGCGTCTTTATCATAAGCACCGTAAAGTGCAGACATCAGACTTTCCTTTAACCGACCGACATTTTCACTTTCAAAATAATATCCGCACGGCAAATCAAGGTTTGCGTGAGCCGGGATATTACTGAGCACAACAGGAATTTTAAGATACGATGCTTCGATTACCGAATACGGTAAGCCTTCACTCCTGCTCGGAGCCAGAAAAACATCGCACAGCTTATAGTAGCTTGTTATATCATTACGCGGCGGCAAAAGATGAAGCCACCCGGGTATACCGCCGAAACGCTTTGTTATTTTATCTTTTATTTCGTCAATATTCGAAGTCAGAATGAGAATAAGCTGCAGATTTTCGCCGCTTTCATTAAGCTCACTCACAGCCTCAAGCGCAAGGTCAACGCCCTTGACTTCGTAAAGGAAACCGAACATCATAAGCGTTTTTGCCGTTGGGCTTAAGCCCAGCTTCTCTTTGTCGAGCACCTCGTACTCTTCAAGCCTCGGAAACCATATCGCATTCTTTGCAGTATATGCCTTGTTCTTCGGATAATACTTCTTCGCATCATCAGTTAATTTCTGACTGCAACCTATAAAAGTTTTTCCGCCAAGCAGGATTTTTTCTGCTGTTCTTGCGACTCCGCCGTGAATATACAGTGCACAGTGCAGATGCACAAAGTGCTTTATGCCTTTAAAAGCCGATGCAAGGTCAAGCATAAGGATATACGGCAGCTTGTAAAAATGCGAGTGAATGATTTTTATATTGTGCCGCTTTATTATACCTCGTACGGTTTTCACATTCTGCAATAAACTGTCGCCAAGAAAATAAACCGTAGCCTGCTTTTTCAGTTCCTGAGCCCATTCACGCTTTGCGGTAGCCGCAGGAAAAAGGTATACAACCTGATAACCCTGATCCTCGGTAACCGGTCGGAGATACTCGAGCGAATTTATGAAGTTGCCGCGACACGGCGATTTAAAATCAGCAAAGTGAAGAATACCCGACGCAGTATCATTTCTTTTCAACTTTTTTAGGCTCCTTCTTTGCAGGTGCTTTACGCACAAGCTTCAGATAAACAGTGCTCAGGCCTGCAAGCTCAAGCGAAACGCTCTGCTCGTGGCCGTGCATCGGACGCTCGTTTGTTTTAAGTTTTCCTGCCGAGCCCTTGCCTGTACCGCCGTAAGCCTCATCATCGGAGTTGAAAACAACTTCATAAGTTCCTGCATAGGGCACACCGATTTCATAGCCGCTGCGGAATACGGGAGTAAGGTTGGATACAGCAATAATTTCCTTGCCCTTCTTGTCGATTCTGCGGAAAGCGATTACCGAATTTGAGTTATCGTTGCTCGAAATCCAGTTGAAGCCCTCCCAGCCGAAATCCGACTCCCAGAGAGGAGCGTTTTTGGCATAGAATTTGTTGAGTGCACGGGTATAATCCTGCAGCTTTCTGTGAGCTTCGTAATCAAGAAGCAGCCAATCAAGACCGCAGTCATACTTCCATTCGATAAACTGACCGAATTCCTGACCCATAAACAGCATCTTCTTACCGGGATGAGCGTACATATAGCCGAGGAATGAACGCACGCCCGCAAACTTCTCTTCGTAAGTGCCGGGCATTTTATTTATCAGCGAGCATTTGCCGTGCACGACTTCATCATGAGAAATCGGCAGAACAAAATTCTCAGAAAAAGCATAGAAGAATGAAAATGTAAGGCAGTTGTGATTGTTTTTGCGATGAATACCGTCGAGCGAGAAGTAACGCATACAGTCATTCATCCAGCCCATATTCCACTTGAAATTGAAGCCGAGACCGCCCATAAATACGGGCTTTGAAACCATCGGGAATGCGGTGGACTCCTCTGCAATCATCATACAGTCGTGAAAATCGCGGAAAATCGACTCATTGAGCTTCTGCAGGAAGGCAATAGCCTCAAGGTTTTCGTTGCCGCCCTTTTCGTTGGCAATCCACTGTCCGTCATTGCGGCCGTAATCAAGGTAAAGCATTGATGCAACGGCATCTATGCGAAGTCCGTCAAAATGATATTTGTCAAGCCAGATTGCCGCACTCGACATAAGGAAGCTCTGCACCTGGGTTTTGCCGTAATCAAAAACACGTGTACCCCAATCGTAGTGCTCACCCTTGCGTGGGTCAGCATACTCATAGCAGGTTGTGCCGTCAAACTCATAGAGACCGTGAGCGTCCTTCGGGAAATGGGCAGGCACCCAATCCATAATAACGCCTATGCCTGCCTGATGACATTTGTCGACAAGATACATAAGGTCTTTGGGAGTGCCGTAACGTGAGGTAGGTGCAAAGTAACCCGTAACCTGGTAACCCCATGAGCCGTCAAACGGATACTCACTAAGCGGCATAAACTCGATATGAGTGTATCCCATATCTTTGACATAGGGAATAAGCTCGTCTGCCATAGCTCGGTATGAGAGGAAGTTACCGTCATCATACTGTTTCCACGAGCCTGCGTGCACCTCGTATATATTTACGGGGCTGTCGTAAACGCTTGTCTTTTTGCGTTTCTCGAGCCACTTCGAATCGTGCCATTGGTAGCCCTCGATATCGTAGAGCTTTGAAGCATTGGCAGGTCTTGTTTCGGAGTGGAATGCAAACGGGTCACACTTAAAAAGCTCTCTGCCGTCTTTGGTACGGATAGCATACTTATAAGTATCATACACCTTAAGGTCGCCGATTACGGCTTCCCATACGCCGCTGTCATCAACCATATACATAGGCGAAACACCACTCTGCCAGCCGTTGAATTCACCTACAACACTGACCGCAGCAGCATTAGGCGCCCACACTCGGAAAACAACGTTTCCGTCTTCACAAAAATGAGCACCGAGGTATTCATAAGCCCTTGCGTTTTCGCCCTTATTAAACAGGTAAAGAGGTACGTTACCCATTTTAGCGACTCACTCCTTTCGCTGAATGCACAGAAAAAATACGTCCGCACATAATTATACAAAGTTATCATAGCAAATATCTAATTAAAATTCAAGTATATATTTGCATTTTGTTACAAGATAAGCATAAATTTTATGAGTTATTTGTACAGTTTGTTACAAAAAAGTTTCCAAAACGAATCAAAAAGACTGTCAAATAAAAATCAATTATGTCAACAGCCTTCCGCGTGCTTTGTTTTCCGACAGATTATTTGTATTTCCAAAATTTTATCGACCAAATTATTAATAAATTATTAAGAAGTTAAGTCTTTTTTAAGGTTACTTTAAGGTAACAATGCTATACTTCGGTTTGTATTTTTGTTTTAATTGAGCAGTACGGCTACATGGAGGAAGAAATGGCAGATAAAAAAAGAAACGAAATTCTTGCACCTGTTACCAAGTCATTCTACAAGGTACGCGAATTCAGCACAATCAAAGAACTTCTGCGTCAGACCGAAGAGCTTTACGGCGAAAACAACGCTTTTGAAATCAAGCTCAAGGAAGGCTCACGCTTTATTACTTATAAAGAATACTGCAACGAGATAAATGCGCTCGGTACAGCCCTGCTTTCAATGGGCTACAAGGGCAAGCACCTTGCTATATCCGCAAACAACAGATATGAGTGGTGCCTGAGCTATATGGCAATCATCAACGGTGTCGGCGTTGCCGTCCCGATTGACAAGGAGCTTCTCTTCCCCGACATCAACAGTATTCTCAACACTTCCGACAGCTCACTTATCTTCTGCGATAAGCAGTTGCTCAAGGTGCTTGAAAGAGACAAGATGAACCCCGACATCACAATCGTCTGCTTCGACTACGAAGAGGATGAGGATGGTATACTTTCTTTCTCAAAGCTTGTTGAAAAAGGCAAGGAGCTTGTTGCAAACGGTGACAAATCTTATATTGACGCGGTTATCGACCCCGATAAAATGTGTTCACTTCTCTTCACTTCCGGTACAACAGGTGCAGCAAAGGGCGTTATGCTCTGCCACCGCAACTTCTGCTTTGAAGTAAAGTCCGCTATGAGCGTGCTCAAGATTTACCCTGAGGACACAGGTATCTCCATGCTTCCACTTCACCACACTTACGAGAGTACAATCATCCTTTTCTTTGCTCCCTACTGCGGTGCAAAGGTTACATTCTGCGACGGCTTTAAGTACGTGCTTCGTAATATGAAGGAGTTTTCTCCCACTATTTTCGTTGCCGTACCTCTCATTCTCGAAACCGTACACCGCAGACTTATGCAGCGTATCAAGCAGAAACCCAACGGCGAGTTTCTTTTCAAGTTCGGTTCAAAGGTCTGTAAGATTGCAGGCAAAGTAGGCATTGACCTTCGCAAGGTGTTTTTCAAAGAAATTCAGGATGCATTTGGCGGTAAAATGCGCCTTATTATCTGCGGCGCCGCTCCCATCCGTCCCGAAATTCTTCGTGATTTCGAGGCATTCGGTATTCAGATTCTTTTCGGCTACGGTCTTACCGAGTGTGCTCCGCTTGCAGTTATGAATAACGATAAGCTTCACCTTGCAGAATCCGTAGGTCTTGCGCTGCCCGGCACTCAGGCAAAGATTATTGACCCCGACCCCCAGACAGGTTGCGGCGAGCTTTGCGTAAAGGGTCAGATGGTAATGCTCGGCTACTACAATAATCCCAAAGCTACAGCCGAAGTAATTGACGAAGAAGGCTTCCTCCACACCGGTGACCTTGCAAAAATCGATGAAAAGGGCAGAATCTATATCAGCGGCCGTATCAAAAACGTTATCGTTACCGAAAACGGCAAAAACATCTACCCCGAGGAGCTTGAGTATCACCTCAGCCTTAATCCCCTTGTTAACGAGGTTATGGTTTATGCCGACACAAACAATAAGGGCGAAACAGTAGTCAAGTGCTCAATCTTCCCCGACGATGAAGCTCTTCACGAACGTTTCGGCGACAAGGATTTCTCGGACGATGACCTCAAGGAGCTTTTCGCAGACGTTGTCAAGGAAGTAAACCACAAGCTTCCGCAGTACAAGCACATCAGAGGCTTCAAGCTCAGAAAAGCAGAATTCCTCAAGAGTGCTTCAAAGAAGATTCTCCGATTCAAGGACGAAAACTTCACCGACGGAACAAACTAAAAAATCAACCCGACTGAAAAATCAGTCGGGTTTTTTAATTATGAATTATGAGTTAGGAATTAAGAATTAACTGTCAACAAAACTGATATAAAAGAAAACGGGCGGCAGATTGCCGCCCCTACTTTTAAGATTCTTCGCTTTCTGCTCAGAATGACACTGCCTTGTCAGGTGCCGTCAATTCAATTTCGTAAGCGTAGCTTCGCCGTTTTTGCCAGCCAACTTAATAGTAGTTACACCTTCGGAGAGCTTGGTTTCAACAGTGCTGGTACTGCCTTCGCCTTTTAATATAAGTGTATCACCGTCAAGCTCCCATGTACCTGTTTCGGCATAGCCGGCTGCAGCGTCTTCATAAGAATCATAATCTTTTTTGTAATATTCTTTTGCTTCTTCGCGAGATGAAAATCCTTTATCTGAAATATCTTCATCAGTTAAATTTGACACAATACGGTCTACTTCCTGGTTAACAAGATAATTGTAGTTATCCTCTGATATTGTTTGTATCCATGTACCGTCTTCATTGAAAGTCACATGCATGTAAGATAACATTACCGACATACCAATTTGAGGAGCATCAATTTTCCAATCACCTATAAGCAAATCTTTCCCCGTAAGCATTTGGGGTTCTGTTACAGTTGTTTCTTCGTTCTTTTCATCGGTCTGCATATCTTTACCGCAGGCAGTAAAAAGCAAAGCAACCATAAAAAGAGCAAGAATAACTGTAAGAATTTTATTGATTTTTTTCATAACAATATCCCTCCGTTATTAATTATTTTACGCTATAGCAGATAATTACAGCTTTGGGAGTTTCGTTAATTTCAAGCTCAAAGCCCGAGGACATAAGCTTGCTGCCCTTAAGCTCATACTTTGTGTCGGGATTGTCGTAATCGTAAAGCACATAAGTTGCATCAGCTTTAAGACCGCTGAGCACAAGAGTATAATTACTGTCCGTTACGTTTTCACGCTTATAGATAAGTGCAACACCCTCTGATGCATCGGTATCAAACTGCATTGCAAGATACCTTGAGGTATCGAGACCGCCGTTGTCAAGCGGATAGTAATTGCCGACCATATATGCTCTTACATCCTGATAACCAAGACGCTGTGAGCAGGAAATGATATTGGTGCGGTCTGCATACTCACCCTCTATGTAAGCACAGGTGCCGTTATAGGGAAGCCAGAAAGAAAGACCGTAGGTTTGAGACTGTGTAGCCTCAAGGATATCGGGCTTGGACTTGCCCTCACCGTCCATACAGTTGTAGTCGCTTCTCCACAGAGGAATACTTCTGCGTGACATTTCAAGGTCAAGACGCTTACCGCCCGAGCAACAGTTATCAATCATCAGGCCCGGATTATTTGCAACAAGTGTATCGAGCATCTTATAAAAGTTTGTTACGTAATGGTTTTCGGTGAAGCCTTTTCTGCCTTCTCCCCATCTTGAGTCAGCCTCTTCCCAATATGGCAACGGCTCGGGTATACTGTCAATTCGAAGATAATTGACACCGTTCGCCTCGATTGAACGCTGCATAATGCCTGTAATATACTCAAGGCAATCATCATTTGCAAGATTTACGCAGTTTCTCTCCTCATCCTCTTCAACAAGCCAGCCCTCGTGCTTTATGCACTCGTTATAAACCTCTGTGCCTTGACTGCAACGCTCGGGCTCGTGCCAGAGGAGGAAGCCTATACCCTTCTTGTTTGCCGCCTCGGAAACCTCTGCAAAACCACGGTCAAACTTAGTCGGGTCAACATACCAGTTACCTACGCTGTCACCCCAATTTGTTTTTATAGGATACCAGCCTGCATCTACCCAGTAGTAGTCAACAGCCTCTGCAAACCAATCGGGAATCGACTCAATAGTAGCAACAAGCGAATCAATTGTAGACTCAGGCCATTCTACACCGACACCGGATGTTGTAATCTGCTTTGTGCCCTCGGGGTATACGCAGTCTCTTGTCCAGTTACGGTAAGAGTTGAAGCCCTTTACGGCATTGTCACCGGAATAGAAGGTAAGTGAAACCAACGGAGAACGAAGCGACTCATCGGGCTTGAGGTAACCTTTGAGGGTTTCCTGCTTCGCCTGCATTTTTACACCGCTGAAGGTCTGAGCAAGTGAAGTATACCACTGACCTGACCAGCCTACAGCAAGCACTACCGAAAGGTCATCGCCGTGAATATTGAAATAAGGAAGTACGGATTCTGTTCTGCCGCCGTTAGCAGTAAGAGTCATCGGCACAAAGCTGAGAGAGGATTTCATAAGCTGAAAATCTTCTGCCGCAGGCTCACTGCCCTTGCTCATATAAACGTCGGCACCATTTACGGGAATAACGCAGTCAGCCGCATAGAAATCTTTGACAACGGGTGAATTCTCATCGGCTGTATTCTCGACAAAAACAGTCCACTCGCAGGTTGCAAACTCTTCATAAATTGTAGCCTCAACAGTTGCGACAATGCCGCTTTTGCTGTGAGTAAGAGTGATATATGTAGTTTTACCGCCGCGGTAAACTGCACCCACTTCGCTTTCAGTGCCGACAGAAATGTCCCAGTCCTTGAGATTTTTTCTAAGTGACTTACCGCCTACCGTAAAATCGTAGGCAGGGCTATCGGTACAAAGCACGTTACTGTTATACCAATCACGGCAGGCAGCCTTTTCTTCTGCCGACACCGCCATTTCTTCCGCAGTAATGCTGTCAAAAGAAATCTCGGTAGTTGACGTGACATCAACAGCCGCACGGTCAACAAGAAATTTGAAGTTTGAATCAGGCACTGCAAACGATGAAATCAGAAGCAGCAACGCCTGAATAAGAGAAAGAAACGCTTTCATAAAATTACCCTCCGGCGTATTTATGAAAATAATTATACTACATTTAATAAAACAAAGGCAACACAAAAATTCAATTCCTTGTTGCATTTTTATCTATTGTGTTTTAAAATAAAATAACGAGGTGATTAATATGAGTTTCGCAGAAATACTTAACCACGTAAAACAGATAATCTGCGCGCTTTTTGCGCTTATCCTTCCCCTGCTCGGCATCGATTCGGTTGATTACGGTGCAAAAGCACCCGAAGCTGACACGGTAAGAATTATGTCATTCAATGTACGCAACGGTGAGCACGGCCGCGGCAAAAACGTACCTCAGTTTATTGCCGACTATACGCCCGACTCCGTAGGACTTCAGGAGTGCGAAGGCACATGGTATATGACACTTGAGGCTTACCTTAAGGACAGTTACGGTATTGTCGGCACAGGCAGACTCACAGGTGTTAAATACATTGGCGAAGCCACGGCAATTATGTACCGTAAGGACAAATACAACCTTGTTGACAGCGACACGATATGGCTCTCCGAAACACCCGATAAGGTATCAATCGGCTGGGATGCAAAGCATCACCGCACCTGCACATGGGTTATACTCGAAAACAAAGAAACCGGCAAAAAATACGCCCACATCAACACACACCTTGACCATGTAGGTGAGCAGGCACGTACAAACGGTCTTCAGCTCATACTCGACCTTGCAGAAAGCTTCGATATGCCTGTAGTTGTTACAGGCGACTTCAACTTTGAAAAGAGCGACCCGCTATACACACAGCTTATTTCGGGTAACCTTGCAGACACTCAAGGTATTGCAGAAAAAACAATGGACGGCAAAACCTACCACGCTTATGACGGCGGCGAAGACGGCGAGCCGATTGACTTTATCTGCGTAAATGATAAAATAACAGATGTAAAAGAATACAGAATCGTAAGAGAAATGTACGGCGACACATACATCTCCGACCACTACCCGATTTTTGCGGATATGGTATTCTGAGTTATTAAACAGTCATTTTATCCAATCAAAAATACATTCTATCAAATAATCTACGAATAAGGTGAATTTATGCTATCTCAGAACGTCAATCTCAACGGAAAAACCGTACTTGTTACAGGTGCCGCAGGTTTTATAGGCTCAAACCTTGTTACAGAGCTTATGAAAACTGTCGACAGCATAAAAATTGTCGGCATAGACAATATGAACGATTACTACGACGTTGCAATCAAGGAATATCGCCTTCGGGAAATCGAAAAGCTTGCAGCTGAAAAAGATAAGTGCGAGTGGATTTTTATCAAAGGTAATATTGCTGACAGGGCACTTATTGATGAATGCTTTGAAAAATACGGTTTCGATGTTGTTGTCAACCTTGCCGCTCAGGCAGGCGTGCGTTACTCAATCACAAACCCTGATGTTTATATTGAAAGCAACATTATCGGCTTCTACAACATTCTTGAAGCCTGCCGTAACAATCCTGTTGAGCACCTTGTTTACGCTTCATCCTCAAGCGTTTACGGCTCAAACAAGAAAATCCCCTACAGCACCGACGATAAGGTTGACAACCCCGTAAGCCTTTATGCGGCAACAAAAAAAAGCAATGAGCTGATGGCTCACTCTTACTCAAAGCTTTACAACATCCCTTCAACGGGTCTTCGTTTCTTCACTGTTTACGGCCCTGCAGGCAGACCCGATATGGCTTACTTCGGCTTCACAAACAAGCTCAGAGCGGGCGACAACATTCAGATTTTCAACTTCGGCAACTGCAAGCGTGATTTTACCTTTGTTGACGATATAGTAGAGGGTGTCAAGCGTGTTATGCAGTGCGCACCCGAAAAGGAAAACGGTGAGGACGGACTTCCGATTCCGCCTTACAGAGTTTATAACATCGGCAACAACAGCCCCGAAAACCTGCTTGACTTTGTCGATATCCTTCAGCAGGAGCTTATCCGTGCAGAGGTTTTACCTGCCGATTATGACTTCGAGGCACACAAGCAGCTTGTACCGATGCAGGCAGGCGATGTACCCGTTACCTATGCCGATACATCTGCCCTTGAACGAGATTTCGGCTTCAAGCCCTCGACCTCTCTGCGTGACGGCCTTCGTAAATTCGCTGAGTGGTACAAAGAATTTTATATGTGATTCGGAGAGATGATTTATGGAAAATAAAAAATACAACATAAAGCAAGGCTATATTGTACGTGAAATTGCAGGCGAGTATATTGCCGTACCTGTTGATTCATCGTGCGGCAAAAATATCGTTATTTTAAATCCTGTCAGCTATTTACTCTGGCAGGAGTTGCAAAGCGAAAAAACATTCGATGAGCTTCTTGATTCAATTCTCAAAAACTACGACATTTCAAAAGAAGAAGCTGAAAAAGACCTTAAAGATTTTCTTCTTCAGCTTGACGAAAACGGACTTATAAATTGAAAAAAGGCTTGTCTGGCAACACGACCATACAAGCCTTTAGTTTTTCACATAAGAGACTGAATAACCAGTCTGCTGATTTTAAACAGATCCTTGAAAAAAGAAATCAGTTTCTGAAAGAATCCCGATTTTATACTGACCGTCTGTGAATCTGATATTTCGCCGTTTCTGTCCTGCAGCGGTGTACCGTCTGTCTTTACAATTTTTGCGGTTATTTCAGCGCTGCCGCTTTCCTGTGAAAACTCAAAAATCGAACCTTCTGCGCTTTTAGCTCCGTTTACATACCACCATACAGCTGTGTTTTCAACACCGCAAGTAACTTCAGCAGTAAGTCGAAGTGTTTCGCCGTAATTGATTGTTACCGCACCGGAATTGTTGCGGATTCTTATCTGAGGCATCAACGTTTTCACCGTTACTTCTGCGGTATAAAGCCCGTCATTGCTCGTAACCTTAAGAATAGCTTCACCGTCCGAAACAGCCGTAATAACATTTCCGTCTATTGAAATACAGTCACTGTCAGTTGACAGATTAAACGTTTTATCCGTAGCATCGGCAGGATAAAAAACAGGCTCTATCTCAAGCTTTTCATACAGCTTGAGAGAATAGTTTTCCTCGGCAAAGGATACTGATTCAACGTATTTTTTATCTGACTGTGTAAGTTTACTGAGTTTCGGTATGCCGAAACCGTAATAAATATCTTTACCGGGGTCACCCATATCTTCAGCACTTGAAAAAAGGATATTACGCACTTGTTCTGTGTTGCAGGCAGGTTTATCCAGACGCACCATAGCTGCAGACGCAGAAACAAAAGCAGTTGACATTGATGTGCCGTTCAGGGTTGTTATTTCACCTGCGGCGTTATATCCCGCTATACCTTCACCCGGCGCTGCCAGGTCAATAGCATTGCCGTAGTTTGAAAATCTCGATGAAAAATTCCGTCCGGAATCAACCGAGCTTACGGTAATTGCATCCTCACAGTGAGAAGGACAATATTTTTTTACATCTGTCTTTGAATTACCTGCGCAAACTACAACCGTAACGTTATTTTCCTCGGCATACGTAATTGCATCCTCGAGCGATTTACAGTAGCTCATAGCAATACACATACTCAGATTAATAACATCTGCACCGTTATCGACCGCATAGCGGATACCGTTTATAACGTTAATAAGTGAGGCTGATTCTGAAGCAAGGACTCTTACCGGCATAATCTTAATCGGAAGCTCACCGACACAATCAGCAACGATACTTGCAAGAAAAGTTCCGTGGCTGTCAACACTTACATCCTCAAATGCATCGTTGTCATTTTCAAAAAAGTCATAACCTTCTACCAGATTATCTTTGATAAAATCAATATCCTCAGCACCACTGTCAACTATCGCTACGGTTACGAATTCGCCCGGCTTCGGTGTTATGGCCTTAGCATAAGCGTCAGCTTTTATTACCTCAGGTCCCCACGAAATATGCTCCGTATATTCTTCCAGTGCACCCGTATAAACAGGCACATCACGTTCTGCATAGATAACGTCGGGGGCAGCCTGAAGCTTTTTAAGACATGAAGCAAGTTTCTCTTCACACTCAAACTGAAGAACAAATCTTCCGTCATCCGACACAACATAGTCCGACGCAAGAGAGAAATCGACACTGCTTTCTTCACATCTGAGTTTTCCGATAATTCTGAGCATTGAACCGTCCGGATCACTTCTGACAAAATCAGCAGCTTTAACGGCAAACTCAAACGAGCTTTCTGCACAATCGGTTTCAACATTTTGCGGTTCAGCCGAAACTATGCAAGGGAATAAACTTAGAAGAACCAGAAGTGCCAACACAAAAGATACAAAACTTTTTATATATTTGTTTGTCATAGAAATACTCACCTTTATTTCGCCAATGTAATAGCTATGCAAGTGAATAAGCTCAGAAAAACTGAAAGAGTCAGTGCAAAACACAAAATTTTTATGTATTTATTCACCATAGTAATCCTATTATTTAGTCAACTTTATATTGCTTTAATTCTTCTATGAATTTTTCCATATCAATACCTTTTTTTATTGCGTTCTCTGTAATATTTTGCCCTCCACAACCATGGTGATGAAGAACACCGTTACGCGGAAAACTCATATAATTTCCGTACATTGTTGTAAGATATTTGTGACAATCATTTGGGGCGTAGAATTCATATCCTTCAAACTCAACGACTTTCAGAGGGAAAATCATTGAGTTGTCGTATGCAAGACCGGATGTTCCAAACTCTACGTTATGATACCATATCGGATTATCTGAACTTTCGGGACCTATTATTTTTTCTTTTGCTGCTTTCAATGATTCAGGAGTATCATTTTTATGCTTTTTATAATAGCTTCTATATTTAATCAGTCTACTTTTTAAATCATTCAAGTCTTTTACTGTGCGTACATCAACATTGTCAACAGGAAAAATGTCAAGAATTAGACCGGCTTTCCAAATGGAAATTGCAATTCGCTGAGGATTCGGTTCGTTATTATTTATGTCGTATTTTTTGAGTTCTTCAGGTAAAACTTCCCAAGCTTTATTATAGTTATCTCGTGTCATACAAATATCAAGATCATCATCCCACGGAATAAAACCTTTGTGTCTAACGGCTCCCAATAATGTACCATAACCAAGCCAGTACTGAATATTATTTTTCGTTAGAATTTCACAAACAATTCTTAAGAGTTCGGCATCACCTAACTGACACTGTCTGAGCACTCCTGTTGCTTTAGGGAATTCTCTTATATCAATATAATTATCCAGAACGTATCGTATAGTCGCTGTTTCTTCTTTCAATTCATCCCATCCGGCAATTTCACGAATAATCGGTCTTAATTTTTCAATAATAAATCTTAAAAGCTTTTTCATCTTTTAGTACTCCCTTTAATTTTTTCATTATATAAATTTTCAACCGTTAAAAAATTTCAAAAAGCTTAAGTTCCGAATATATATCCATTCTTTCCGCAGCGTTTTCTGCGACCTTTTTCGGGCGGATTTTCGGGCGTTTACCGAGCAGAGAACGGAATATATATCTTGTACCAAAAAATAGCCAGCCAAAAGGAAGAAGGAATCTGTACTTTCTTGCTGCTTTCCAGTTCTTATAAACAATGTTATTTGCTGAAATAAAAAACTGCCTGAACATAGAGATCTGTTTTTCGTTTTTGCTTGAAACAAGCAGACTTTCGTGACTTCTGTCAGCATTTTTCTGGCCGAAATTACCGCCTATAATAATATCGATTAGCACATAGTCTGCAAGCTTTTTATCAACATCTTTTGCCCAGTTCATACCTTTGAGTCCGAGATATTCGGTACAGATAAATGTCATTACCTTGGCAAACTCCCAAAGTCCGATATCCCGGAGTGTTTTTTCAAAAAGTTTTAGAAATTCAGCTTCGCCGATACTGTTGAGAAATACAGCCCAATCACAAAGATGGCGAAGACCTAATCCGTCACCGGTAAGGTGATGACACATGTGGAGAAGAATAATAAGACCGTGATGATAAACTGATGGTACAGTTATTTCGCCAAGTTCTGTTTTTACGCTCACGGAGTCTTTAAGCAGACCTGAAAGGTATTTCCTCACCTTTACGCCCGCTTTACCGTCGGGAATGCCTGAAGGCTGAAAATGCATCTCACAGCGTCCGTGCTTACTGAAATACACATCATGCACGTCGTGACTTTTGCCCGTTGTTATATAGCCGTTTTCCTCAAGAATTTTTGCAGCTTCTTCAAAATCATCCGTATCAACAAGGAAATCAACATCACCCATTGAACGCATAAGCGGATCGGGATAATAGAGTGCAGATGCATAGCCTTTGAGAATTGCGCATCGGACACCTGCATTTTTCATCATATTGCAGATGCGCACGTGCTCAAAATCAATCTTTGCATTGTCAGCGAGAGTCTGATTGAGTGATTTCTTGATATATGACAGTTTGTCACCTTTAAAACTTTCACTGTTAAAGTTGTGAAAAGCCATAAGGGTAACCGCCTGAGTGTATGCTTCGCCCCAGACCGCAGACAGGTTGTCCTCATTGAGGTTAACCTCGCGCCCTGCACCAAAAAGGTTATTGGCAAGCATATTGAGCAGAATTTTCTCGTGCTCTCTGAGAGTGGCGGTTTTAATGCCCATTATTTATCACACAACTTCAAAAAAAGTATCGGGTTTTTCGGGGTCAAACTGCTCGTTTGCCCACATAAGTGTAACAAGATTTTCCGTTTCGGAAAGGTTTATAATATTGTGAGTAAAGCCGGGAAGCATATGCACAGCCTCTGGTTTATCACCCGAAACTCGGAATTCAAGCACCTTGTCAGTGCCGATTTCTCTTTGCTGAATAAGAGCTGTGCCTGAAACGACAATGAAAAATTCCCACTTTGTATTGTGCCAGTGCTGACCCTTTGTTATACCGGGGTTGCTGACATTAACCGAAAACTGACCGCAGCTTGCGGTTTTTAAAATTTCAGTGAAGCTGCCTCTTGCATCGCTGTTCATCTTCAGCGGAATACTTATCTTCTCCTCAGGAAGATATGAAAGGTAAGTTGAATAAAGCTTCTTTGCAAACGAATTATACGGAATTTCAGGCATAACAAGCGTAGTACTCTGTGCTTTGAAGCTTTCGAGCAGCTTGACAATTTCGCCGAGAGTTACTTTGTGTGTAACAGAAAACTCGCAGAAGTTTTCGTTTCTTGTTTCTTTGCCTTCAAGTGCGTTGAGCATCTCATCAACAAAATCGTCAATATAAAGAAGCTCAAGTTCAACAGAAGGGTCGTTGACGGTTATCGGCAGATCCTTTGCAATATTGTTACAGAATGTTGCAACGGCAGAGTTGTAATTAGGTCTGCACCATTTGCCGAAAAGATTGGGCAGGCGGTAAACAAGTGCCTTTGCACCGGTATCCTTTTCGTAGTCAAACAGCATATTTTCAGCTTCAAGCTTGCTTTTGCCGTACTCCGAGCCTGCAAACCTGCCCTCAAGAGTAGCCTG
>JAFXCH010000012.1 GCA_017516485.1 Clostridia bacterium | reverse complement strand
TGGCTCCTGTCGAAACAATGGAAACAAAGGTCCGTCTTATTGACTCCTTCTTCCCAGTCGCAAAGGGCGGAACTTATTGCACTCCCGGTCCTTTCGGTGCGGGCAAAACAGTTTTACAGCACACTACATCGAAATATGCAGATGTTGATATTGTTATTATTGCTGCCTGCGGTGAACGTGCAGGTGAGGTCGTTGAAACGCTGACAGAGTTTCCTGAGCTTACTGACCCTAAAACAGGACGCTCTCTTATGGAAAGAACAATTATTGTATGCAACACTTCTTCAATGCCTGTTGCTTCCCGTGAGGCTTCGGTTTACACCGCAGTAACACTTGCAGAGTATTACAGACAGATGGGGCTTAATGTTTTGATGCTTGCTGACTCAACATCACGCTGGGCTCAGGCTATGCGTGAAATGTCTGGCAGACTTGAAGAGATTCCCGGTGAAGAAGCATTTCCCGCATATCTTGAATCATATATTGCCGCATTCTATGAACGTGCAGGATGTGTACTTCTTCCTGACGGAAGCAAGGGCTCCGTTACAATCGGAGGCACGGTTTCTCCTGCGGGCGGTAACTTTGAAGAACCGGTTACTCAGGCAACTCTCAAGGTAGTCGGAGCCTTCCACGGGCTTTCACGTGAACGTTCTGATGCGAGAAAATATCCTGCAATAGACCCACTTATTTCCTGGTCAAAATACAAACCGGTTACAGACCCTGCGAAGTCAGGTTTTTGCAAAAATATTCTCCTTCACGGAGACGAAATCGGTTCAATGATGAAGGTCGTCGGTGAAGATGGTACAAGTATTGAGGACTACACCATATATCTGAAGGCAGAAATGCTTGATGCTGTTTATCTTCAGCAGAACTCTTTTGATTCCGTTGAAGCAAACTGTACCAAAGAGCGTCAGCGTTATGTAACGGATAAACTTGTGTATATTCTCGGCAGTGAATATACTCTTGACAGTAAGGATGATGCCCGCAACTTCTTCAATCGTATGAGACAGAAATTTATTGACTGGAATTATACCGAATTTAAAAGTGAAGCCTTTGCCAAAGCAGAGGCTGAAATAGACGCAATTTACGCTAACGGTCAAGGCAGATTAAGCCGTGAAGCAGAACTTCTTCTGAAAGGTGGTGAGTGATAGTGAACAAGGTATTCAACAAAATAGAATCAATTACAGGTAACGTTATTACCGTTAAAGCACAGGGCATACGCTACAACGAATTGGCACAGATAAATACCCGTTTCGGCAAATCACTCGCCCAGGTCAATAAAATTGACGGGGATGTTGTTTCATTGCAGGTGTTTGCAGGCGGTCAGGGTATTTCAACCGGTGATGAGGTTCGCTTTTTAGGTCACGATATGAGAGTCTCATTCAGCGATGACCTTCTCGGCAGAATTTTTAACGGTTCAGGTGAGCCCAGAGATAAAGGTCCGGCACTTACGGATAATATGAAACCGATCGGCGGTCCGTCGGTTAACCCTACAAAACGAATTCTTGCAAACAGAATGATGAGAACAAATATCCCGATGATTGATATGTTCAATACACTTGTTGTATCACAGAAGCTGCCGATTTTTTCAATTTCAGGTGAGCCTTACAACCAGCTTCTTGCCCGTATTGCCTTGCAGGCTGAAGCAGATGTTATCGTTCTTGGGGGTATGGGACTTAAATACGATGATTTTCTTTATTTCAAAGAAGAACTGTCAAACGGTGGTGCTTTAAGCAAAACAGTTATGTTTATTCATACTGCATCCGACCCTACCGTTGAATGTATGATGATTCCCGATATGGCGCTTGCTGTTGCAGAACAGTTTGCGTTGCAGGATAAGGATGT
>JAFXCH010000011.1 GCA_017516485.1 Clostridia bacterium | reverse complement strand
TTGGGCCTGTTTACGCCTGCAAGGTGAAAGACGAAGTCTGCCTTTGAGCAGTATTCACGAAGCTCTTCGTGTGTGGAATCAATATCGTATTCAAATATTTCATCGATAAGTATATCGGGACGGGTTCTGTTTTTACCGTCTTTTATATTGCGGAGATTTGCAACGAGATTTCTGCCTGCAAATCCCTTAGCACCTGTTATAAGAATGTTCATTAAAACTTTCTCCAAACCATTTTATTGACTATTCCGGTGTAGCTCTGAATAAGTCTTACTATTTTATCGGAAACGTTTTTGTCTGTATAATCCGGTACGGGAGTTGCAAACTCCTCGTTGCCGTTAAGCTCTACTGCAGTTTCAACAGCCTGAAGCAGACTGTTTTCATCAATACCCGCAAGCACAAAGCAGCCCTTGTCAAGTGCTTCGGGGCGCTCGGTAGATGTCCTGATACACACCGCAGGGAAGGGCTTGCCAATGCTCAGGTAGAAACTGCTTTCTTCGGGGAGTGTACCGCTGTCAGATACAACTGCAAATGCGCCTGTCTGCAAACGGTTATAATCCGAAAATCCGAGAGGCTCGTGCATAATAATTCTGCTGTCGAGCACGATACCCGAACTTTCAAGTCTTTTTCTTGAGCGAGGATGGCATGAATAGAGAATAGGCATATCATATTTTTCCGCAAGTGAGTTCAGTGCACTGAACAGCGAGCGGAAATTTTTTTCGGTATCGATATTCTCTTCTCTGTGTGCTGAGAGAAGGATATACTTTTTCTCTTCAAGACCGAGCTTTTCAAGAATGTCGCTGCCAAGAATTTTATCGATATTTGCATTAAGCACCTCTGCCATAGGTGAGCCTGAAACGTAGGTTCTTTCCTTGGGCAAACCGCATTCTGCAAGGTACCTTCTTGCATGTTCGGAGTATGCAATATTGACATCGGAGATGATATCGACAATTCTTCTATTTGTTTCTTCAGGCAGGCATTCGTCCTTACAGCGGTTACCTGCTTCCATATGGAAAATCGGAATATGAAGCCTTTTTGCACTGATTGCTGAAAGGCAACTGTTTGTGTCGCCGAGAACAAGAAGAGCATCAGGCTTGATTTCTTCCATCAGCTCATACGAAGAAGCGATAATATTACCCACCGTCTGACCGAGATTTTCGCCGACGCAGTTGAGATAAACATCTGGCACATCAAGGTTGAGGTCCTCAAAGAAAATGCCGTTGAGGTTGTAGTCGTAGTTCTGACCTGTATGTGCAAGAACACAGTCAAAATGCTTGCGGCATTTCTTGATAACCTCGGAAAGTCTTATAATTTCAGGCCTTGTACCGACAATAATCAGAAGCTTAAGTTTGCCGTTATTTTTAAAATTAATATCGTATTTCATAAAGTCACCTTATGAATTGAATTCTTCAAGTCTTTCTCTGATATAATCGAGTTCAAGAAGCTTTTCTTTAACCTGTTCAACGTCCAGAAGTTTTGTATTGTTGCTGTTGAATTCGGTAAGCTTGGCACGCTTTACGTCGCCGTCTGAGAAATACTTATCATAGTTGAGGCTTCTGTTATCGGCATGCACACGGAAGAAATCACCCATATCTTCTGCTTTGGCACATTCTTCGTTGGTGAGAAGTGTTTCAAACATTTTTTCACCGTGGCGTATGCCGATGATTTTAATATCCTCTTTCTTACCGCCGAAAAGCTCGCAGACTGCTTCAGCCTGAGTCTGAATTGTGCAGGCAGGTGCTTTACGCACAAAAATGTCGCCGCTTTCACATTCCTTGAATGCAAAAAGAACAAGGTCTACCGCTTCTTCAAGCGACATAATAAATCTTGTCATATCGGGGTTTGTTATTGTGACAGGCTGACCATTTTTAATCTGGTCAATCCACAGCGGCACAACAGAGCCGCGGCTGCAAAGTACGTTTCCGTAGCGTGTGCAGCAAATTTTTGTTTTGCTCGGGTCAACGTTTCTTGCCTTTGCGGTTGCAACTCTCTCTTCAAGTGCTTTTGTAATACCCATTGCATTTATCGGGTATGCAGCTTTATCAGTCGAAAGACAGATAACAGATTTTACTCCTGCATTTACAGCGGCAGTAAGCACGTTATCCGTACCGATAACGTTTGTCTTGACAGCCTCCATAGGGAAGAATTCGCAGGAAGGCACTTGTTTGAGTGCTGCTGCGTGGAAAACATAGTCAACACCGACCATAGCATCACGGAGTGAATCGATATTACGCACATCACCTATGTAGAATTTGATTTTGTCGGCAACCTCGGGCATTTTGGCCTGAAACTCGTGGCGCATATCATCCTGCTTTTTCTCGTCACGTGAGAAAACGCGGATTTCTTTTATATCTGTTTTGAGAAAACGGTTAAGTACAGCGTTGCCGAACGAACCCGTACCACCTGTTATAAGTAAAGTTTCATTTTTGAAATTATACATTTTTATCATCTCCGATAATTTGTTCTATGCAGGGCAATACCGCGTTACCCCAGTCTTTAAACCAGTGTTTGAGTTTAAGGGATTTATCGCTGTGTTCAATACTGAAACGAAGTGCTGTTGCACGGTCGTGATACAGAATGCTGCCGGAATCATATTGATCATAAAGAATGACATCAACAGTATATTTTCCGGGTACCAGATAAGATGTATCAAATATAAATTCTGCCGAATTTATACCTTTTTCTGACTTAAGTTCTCCGCCGAAAATAACACCTACAGGAGTTGCATCAATACCGTTAATAACCATTTTCATCAGCATTCTGTCATCAGCATTCCCGCTTTTCCAGGTTATACGGAAAGGGAATTTATCACCGTATTCCAAAACTGTGGATTGGGATTCAAACATATGCAGATTCAGAAGCAGATGTTTTTGACCATATTTAGGAAGTCTTTTAGCATGAGATGTGTCAAAGAATGTCGTATTATCAAGATTATCATCCGCCATATAAACAGCAATCGCTTCTTCGGTTTCGCCTTCAAAAGCTACCTGACCATGCGAAAGCACGACACAGCGGTTGCAAAGGCTTTTAACTGTTGCCATATTGTGACTGACATAAAGGATTGTTCTGCCTTCTTCTTCGGCAACCTTTTTCATTCTGTCAATACACTTGTTCTGGAATGCAACGTCACCGACGGCAAGAACCTCATCCATAATCATAATTTCACTGTCAAGGTGAGATGCAACGGCAAACGCAAGCTTTACCTTCATACCGCTTGAGTATCTTTTAACAGGTGTATCAATAAACTGACCGACCTCTGAAAACTCGACGATTTCATCAAACTTTTTGTCGATTTCCGCCTTGGTCATACCAAGAATCGCACCGTTGAGGTATACATTTTCTCTGCCCGTAAGCTCGGGGTGGAAGCCTGTACCGACCTCGAGCATAGAGGTGATTCTGCCGTTGAGATATATGTTACCCTTAGTCGGTGCTGTAACACGGCAGATAAGTTTTAATATGGTAGATTTACCTGCGCCGTTTCTGCCGATTATGCCGACTGTTTCGCCTTTTTTGACATCAAAAGACATATCGTTAAGAGCTAAGAATCGCTCGTTCTTATTATGCTCTTTTTCGCCGATTTTCAGGTTGGGGTTTTCCTTATGGCGAAGCTTTGCGATTTTTGCTTGAATTTCACCCTTGAGTGTTGCACCGCCGATAGCACCGAGGCGGTATTCTTTTGAAACGTGTTCAACTCTTATAGCTAATTCTTCCATACCACACCTCACACCGTATCCATAAAGGTTTTTTCGGACTTTG
The DNA here is from genome assembly GCA_017516485.1 of Clostridia bacterium. Taxonomy (GTDB): domain Bacteria; phylum Bacillota; class Clostridia; order Oscillospirales; family Acutalibacteraceae; genus UBA8612. The sequence goes on along the minus strand of JAFXCH010000011.1, from coordinate 76,921 downwards.
AGAACATCAGTGCACCGATTACCGCAACAATAGCAGTCGTTGCCCAGCTTATACCGTAAAACAGCCAGTCGACTTCGCCTGTACCGAGAAATCCGTAACGGAAAAGGTTTATAGCAGGCGTGACGGGATTGAGCATATATATGTTGTAGAAGATACTTCCGGGGGCAAGCTGTGAGCGGCTGAACATATCGTAGGCAACAGGGGAGCAGTATGACCAGAGACTTACACCAAAGCTCACAACCATTGCAAGGTCACGATATTTGGTTGTAAGGGCTGAAATCATTATACCGAAGCCCATACCAAGAACAGCAAGCTGAAAGAGGACCAACGGAAACATCAAAATGAATATGTTTGGTTTAAGTCCTACATCGGTAATAAGATAATAAACCAAAAAGCACAGCATAAATGCAAACTGAATGAAGAAACCGATAAACTGGGATATTGCCGTTGAAATCGGCATAACAAGTCGCGGAAAATAAACCTTGCCGAGTATTGCAGAGTTAGCGGTAAATGTGTGCGAGGTTTCTGTTAAACAGTTTGCAAAAAGTGTCCAGACTATAGTACCCGAAAGGTAGAATATGAAGTTAGGTACACCCGAAGCACCAAGACCTGCGATATTACCGAAGAATACAGAGTAAACAACCGTTGTAAAAAACGGTTGTATAATCGCCCAGGCAGGGCCGAGAATAGTCTGCTTGTACTTTGCGACAAAGGTTCTGCGCACAAAAAGCATTATAAGGTCTTTGCAGTTTTTCAGACCTTTGATATCCATATCGAAAGCACTGTTGCTTGATTTAACAACAGTGGTCCATTTTTGTTCTGTCATAATTTATCTCCTGCGTTTTTTAGGTAACTCAAGCTCTTGACCCCAGATATAGTTCCATTCTTCAGATGAGAAATTCATGTGTCCGCCGTTTGAGAAAAAAGTTAATTCGCCATTATACAACGTATTATCACAATCGTAAAAATCGACTCTTACGTGTGTCGTTCCAGCCGAAAGCTTTTTAGCAATTTCCAGAAGATCATCATAATGGAGCGGTTTTGGAAAAATATCTCCGGCATAAGCACCGGTTTTCATATCAAGATAATTCCAGTTAATATCATAGAAATCTTTAGCAAGTGTACCGTCGGATAATATACTGCCTACCTTAAAAAATTTTGGAATACCGTTAAAGCAAAAAACGTTGTATTCCAGAAGGGGAGTACCGTTTGAATTTTCGAGAAGCTTTTCACATATAATTTTCCGTTTGATTTTTTTATAAGGCCATTCTCTGTGCTTTTTGTAATAGTTTCTTTGAAGTTTTTTGTTGAGTTCTGTTACGGTAGCTGAAAAATCCAGTTTGGTTTTATCATGACAAATAATAACGCCGTTGTCATGATTGCATTTAAGCACAAATTTATCGGGAAGGGATTCGAAATCTATATCGTCTGTCCTGTCCCAGACACCTACCAATGGAATTAAATGACTGCCACCAATTCTTTCCGATATATACTGTCTCGCCAGATATTTATCTGCCATAATAGTATATATCGGTTTTCTGTCATAAAGTTTTAGCCAGTTGCATTTTTCGTTGAATGTTTGAGGATTGTGCAGATTTAACTTCTTTCCGGCACGAAGTTCAAATACTTTTTTTATGTATATTTTATCAGGAAAAATACATGAATATTTTCCCTTCAATGTAAATTTATTTTCATAGAATTTAATTATAGATTTTTTAACTGAATAAAGATGTTCTTTTATGATCGTGATCATTTTTCAATCATCTCCAACATATTTTCGGGATAGTCAGACTATGTATTCTTTAAGAAGTTTTGTTAATTTTAAATCTTTAGGGAAAGGACATAATATTGTTATCATCCTTGCTTAACTGTAGAATTAACAACATCCAACCATTTTTGTGTTATTTTTTCTGCACAAAGTTCTATGCGGATTTTATCGGCATTGAGATAACATTTATGAATTAAATCTTTATCGTCAATCATTCGATTCATAGCTTTGGCCAGAGCTACTGCATCGTTCATCGGTACAAGCAGACCGTTTTCACCGTCTGTTATCATCTCTCTTGCACCGCCGCCAAGGCAATCTGTGCAAACGCAGGGCAGACCGATTGCCAATGCTTCTATCATAGAGTTCGATAATCCTTCAAAGTCAGATGATGAAACAAACATAGCATAATCGCGAACGATATTGTGAATATCCGCTCTTGGTTCAAGAAATCTAATAAACTGTTGAGCATTGATTGATTTTACATAATCTTTCAACTGATTAAGCAAATCTTCTTCATCTTTTATAACTGTATTTCCATAGATCTCAAGAGTATAATCAGAATGGGTTTGTGTAAATAACATAAACGCATCTATCAGAAGCTTTAAGTTTTTTTGCTCTGCCACCCTGCAATAGTTGACCGCAATATTCCTTCGTTCTCCACGGTAAGGTGCAGGTAAATTTTCTTTAACTGGATTGTTTATTACAAATGCTTTTTTCAGATATCCATCAAAAAAATCTCGCTCAGACTCAGTTTGAAAAATTGCACAATCTGCATCGGCGACAATTTTAATCATTTCTTTACGTGCCGCTTTTTCTGCTGGTAAGTCTACTTCCGGGGCATTTATTTCTGAATAAATAAGTTTTATTTTTTCTCCTAGTGTGGCACTATGTACCGCTGCCAATAAATATATGCCAAACGAAATATATAAGCTGTCTTTATGATCTGAAATATACGGCAGCAGTTTCATTCCGCTTCTTAACATTTTAATTCTTGTTGAAATTTTAATGTTTAATGATTTTAAGCCAACAGTAATGTGCTGCATTTTTTTCAGAATGTTTATTTTCCTTTTTAAAGCTTTTTCTGACTGAGGCAGCCTCTTGTTTTTACTCACATACTTGCTTAATTCGATAATTTCTACATTTTCATTAGTTTGAAAAAAAACGTTTTTCGATAGTTCCCGTGTAACTAAAATCGTACAGTTATATCCGACTTTTGCAAATTCATTAGCTAATGTTGTTGCCCTTCTTGCAACTCCACCGTTTTTATAGTTTCCTATAACAAATACAATATGATTCACCGGTATCCTCCATCTATAAATCACTTTCTCATCTGTTTATGTTTTTTCCCTTTTTCTTCTTTTTCTAAATTTGAAAAGGTACGGAAAAAGCAAGGGAGAAATGTGCACTACTACACTGAAGGTTTCCAAAACATTATTGGATTGAAATAATCCGAAATATGAAATCTCAGCCCACTTTTTCCACAGAGTTTTTTTGAAAAGTTTTTGGTTATAAACCTTATGTATTTTGTTGTGATTCAAAAGGGTTTTAATCCATTTTTTGCATTTTAAATTATATTCTTTTCTGCTGTACAGAAAATCCTTGTGTATTACGGCATATTCATCCGAGAGTTTAAGGTCCAACTTGTCCAGCTGTTCCTGCATAATCCGAATTGCTATTTCGGATTGAAGCTGCTTTTTGTCACTTGAAACCGCTTTTCCGTGAACACGGTAATTGAGTAAAGTTTCCGGAAGGTTTGCACACTCCGCAACCTCGCTGCAGCTTACCCACATTCTGTAATCCTGAGCTAACGGATAATTCTCGTTATATGTAATGCCATACTTTTTTAGCAGGGTGTTATTGAACATTGCTGTCGGATGCACAATATTCGGATAATTACCAAAAAGAAGATTTATTCTGAACTGTTCTCTTTCCGGAATAGTTCTGCAGATATATTTGTTGCTGTGTTTTTTCTCCCATTCGCCGATCAACTCTACGCCCGTACCGCACACTATATATTCGGTGTGGCTTTTAAGGAAAGCAACCTGTTTTTCAAAACGTTCCGGAAGAGAAATGTCGTCCGCATCCATTCTGGCAACGAACTCTCCGACAGCAACAGCAAGTCCTTTATTCAGCGACTTTGTAATGCCGAGATTCTGTTCGTTTCGGATAATTTTTATCCGGTTGTCCGTATATGATTCTATTATCTGAAGTGAGTTGTCGGTTGAACAGTCGTCTATAATAATAAATTCAAAATTCCTGTAGGTTTGGTTAAGTATGCTTTCAATAGCCTGCCTGAGATATTCTTCGGGAGTGTTATAGTTACTCATTATGACTGAAACAAGGTTGTTCTTCAGTTCCATTGGGATTTCACACTCCTCTGATTTTTTTCTTGGTCTTTTTAACACATTGATAGATTCTGTTTTTTAAAAACCAGACTTTCAGTCGAAAATACTGTTTATCAGAAACCATTTCATAAAGTCTGATATTTGTTGGATTTGCATATTTTTGAGGTTCGGTAATAATCTCATCAAAAAGCATGGAGTTCCAATTATACTCCAGAACAAGTTTGCGACTTTGTTTGTTATTTGCGTATTTATAATGCATTCTGAACAGATACATTGCGTTACTGAAACAAGATTTATAAATCGTATTTAATGTTTCTTCATCATTCATTTCCCATACGGGAAGAAGTTCAACAAAACGCCTGTACAGAAAAAGCATATTTTTTCTATCAATTTTTTGCGGGTTATATGAACGGGATATACTTTTTCTGTTTGTTCTGTAATTATAGAGCGACTCGTTAATATTTATTATCTTTTTACAAGCCGTTACAAAACACGAAACTATATAGGCATCTTCCGCAATGTCTTTATCTTTAAGAACACTGTAATCAGTCGGATCGTTTTTCAGTAATTCGGTTTTTATGGCTTTAGTACATAAAGAATTGATATGCGGTGTTGTTATAAGCAGATTATAAAGCTTTTTCTTTTCATTACCCTCAAATATTTCCGTTGCATTCCATACAGAAATATTGCGCCGTGTTTTTTTACCTTCTTCATAATAACAGAAAGAATACATAACCATATCCGTATCGGGATTGTCGGACAGAACATTATTTACGGTTTCGAGAAGATCAGATTCAACAAAATCATCAGAATCACAGAAAAGGCAGTATTCACCGCTTGCGTTTTTAATTGCCTCAAGCCGTGCGGAGGTATGTCCACCGTTTTCCTTATGAATAACCTTGATTTTATCAGAGTTATTCTCTTTAAATTTATCGCAGATTTTACCGGAAGAATCGGTTGAGCCGTCATCTACAAGTATAATTTCGTAATCGCCTTGGTAGGTCTGGTTAAGCAATGATTCAACACACTGCTCGAGATATTGTTCAACATTATATACGGGAACAAGTATGCTGAATTTCATTGTTTCACTCCTCTAACAGAGATTTCCACTGCTGTTTGTATTTATTAAACTCGTGCGAATAATCGCTTACTTTGAGATTATTTGTTATACAGTTATACTTTTCTTTATCATTAATAAGATCGGTTATGCTTTCTGCGATTGCTTCGGGTTTTATTTCGCAGACTATGCCGTTTGTGTCGGTTTCAACAAGCTTGCATCCGCCGACTGTAGCCGTTGTAACAATGGGCTTATTGATTCTGTGTGCTTCAAGTATTGTAAGCCCTAGCGCCTCCTCATACGACGGCTGGACATAGATATCGCAGCCTGCCATATAGGGATAGGGATTTTTCTGCATACCGGTAATGACAATATTATCTTCAAGTTTGTATTCAGCTATCTTATTTTCAAGATTTGCTCTTTCAGGTCCGTCACCGACAAAGTACCAGGTAAAATTTACTTTTTGCTCTTTAAGTATTTTTGCGGCTTCAACTGCCATATCAAAACCTTTGACGGGAGAGAATCTGCCGCAGGAGCAGATAACGGTTTTATCCGTTTCAGGAATTGAAAAGGCTTTACTCTGCTCGGTTATTAAGTCCTTATCCGTATAGTTTTCGACAATTTTTATTTTTCCCTTTGAAGAAGGATACCACTCTTCAAGCAAAGCTTTCTGCTGCTCGTGCAAAGCGGCAACTGCCGAATAATTCGGGATAACTGCGTTGTGAATTTCGGGGGTATCGTTTGTGCTTGTATGATAAAAAATAATTTTTTTATCGGCATTTATGCATTTATCGACAAACAGCGCAACGTAACCCTGCACATAAGCGACTGCGATATCGTAGTGTGTGTTACCGAAATATGTTTTCCGCTCATACTCCATAGCGTCGCAACGGATTTTTTCTTCAAGAATATCGTTGAGCTTTTCAGCTTTATCTTTTTTGCCGAAAGCTTTTGCAATAAGTGACTTGATTTGCAAAATAATTGCATAAGGTTTTCTGTAGTATCGGTTAGGGTCGGTGTTTACAATTACAGTAACTCTTTCATCAACAAAAGGAATAAGGTCGGTACGGTTTTTGCGAAGATACAACGTGACGTCGTACTTGTCATAATCCAGAGCTTTTAATGCTGATATAAGCGACTTCTGCACACCGCCGATAGTCATATGGTGAGCTACTATTAAAAGCTTTTTTTTCATTTAAAACAGCTCCATCCATTTTTTTGCTGTATTAACAAGTGAAAGGTCATATCTTATCCGTACCGCGTTATATGAAAGTGTATCTGCAAAAGATTTATCGCTTGCAATTTTTTTCATAGCTTCGCACATTTCTTCTGCGTCACCGACTTTTGTGAGAATACCGTTTTCGTTATTATTTATAACAGCGTTTGCACCGCCTATAGGACAGTCCGTACAAACAACGGGCATACCTATTGCCATTGCTTCAAGCATTGCATTGGACATACCCTCATAGTCGGATGAATTTATATACATAGCATCGCGGATAATAAGGTCGTGCACCTGAGTGCTGAACGGAAGAAAATCAATATACTGCGTAATGCCGAGCTTTTCGGCAATAGCTTTGGTTTCTTCGAGCGCAGCCATATCATCAGCATTCTGTGGTTCACCGATAACTTTGAGTCTGTAATCAACAAAATCTTTATGAAAACCTGCAAAAGCACTGACAAGCACGGGAAGATTTTTCTGCCTTGAAACTCGGCAGAACGTTGTTATGTATTTTTCTCTTTCACCGTGATAAGGCTCGGGAAGCTTATCATTTATGGGATTAAAAATAACCGTACCTTTTTGGGAAATATTTTCGGGGTAAGCCGCCTTTGCATCATTGGTCTGAAAGACAACGGCATCCGCACGCTGATAATATTTTTCAACAAAGTTATATCCGTAACGCTTTTTAAGTAGTCGGTACGGGTCTGCTCTCTCTGAAACTACAACTCTGTTCGGTAAGCCATCCGCCGCTAAAAGAGTAAGCGGAATTGAAGGCTGGAGAAACGAAAGAATTACCGCATCGGGTTTTGCTGTGAAATGCTTTTTCAAAGCTTTCAGCTCATCGTAATATTGAGCGCTGAACGAAAATCTCGCAAAACATGCGGGAACTTTTTTGCCGAGAGCTTCGGGAATTTTGCAGATAATCGATGATATCAATCTTAACAGAGTGATAATCAGCTTTCTGAAACCACTGCTTTCCGGAAAAGCTTCACGCAGTACGGTAAGGCTGACTTCGGGACTGAGTCCTCGGTGAACAATCTCGTTCCTTTCCGAGTTGGTAAGAACAAGCTCACACTCATAACCGTTTTTATTAAATTCATTGAGTAGAAGTGCCGCAACTTTTTCAGCACCGCCGCCCTTCATAACGGGCATTATGAACATAAGCTGTTTTTTCTTGCTCATTATTTTCCTTTCAGCAGTCTGCCGACTGTTTTTTCGAATACTTTATAAATAAACCAGAATGCTTTACCGTAACAGCGCATTCTGAGAGAGGGGTTGCCGTAAGCTGAATGTGAGAGAATATCTTGCTTTAGCAAATTATATTCTTCTTTGCAGAAAACCTGTTCTTCTTTTGAAATCTTTTTGTAAGTATCAAGTGCATTAAATGCACAACGCACGGTATATTCTGTTGCCATATAGTCTCCGGTTTTGCCAATTCGTTCCGAAAAATCTCTGATTTCTTCATAAACGTCACGACAACTACGGAAATGGCACTGTGTTTTTTTTGATGTGACAATAGAACCTGAGCGATATCGCCTGTTGTATAATGCTTTTTTACATTGAACGGCTTTTTGTGCACAGCAATAAACCTGATAGGTAAACAGCATATCTTCGGAACAATATGCTGATTCCAGGAAGGAGATTGTGTTATCAATAATCAGTTGTCTGTTGATAAATAAAAGATAAATTGCACAATGATAATCCTTATTATTATGTAACTCAGTTAAAACCTCATAGCCGCCTTTAGCCTTATAGTTACCCTTAACGACATACCCTTGATTTATTTCTGCACCGTCATCTGAAAAAGAATGTGCTTCAAAAAACACAAGATCCGCATCGTTTGTTTCTGCTGCTTGCACAAGCATTTCCAATGCATTAAGTTCGATATAATCGTCACTGTCAAGAAAAAATATATATTTTCCCTTAGCATGCTCAAGCCCAACGTTTCTTGTCTTTGACGGACCGCTATTGTTTTTATGAATAACACGGATTCTTTCGTCTTTTTCGGCATAATCATCGCAGATTTTACCTGACGAATCGGTTGAACCGTCGTCAACAAGAATTATTTCAAGATTTTTGTATGTCTGGTTTATAACGCTGTCGACACATTCACAAAGATAATCTTCAACATTATAAACGGGAATAATTACACTTACGATAGGCTGATTTTCCATTATTTTATCTCAACCTTTCTTTAATAACAATCAAGAGTGTTGCGATAAATTTCTTGGCATCCGAAACAAAACCGTAGGAATAGTGCTTTTTCATTATTTTCTGAATTCTGTCGTCAATTTCAATATCGGTCAAAACAGGGTTGGGGATTGCTTTTGATAAATCCACACGCATTTTTTCTGCATCGTCTGATGTGCTGTGTACGCCCGATTCATCACAGCCTATGTTGCTGTTATAAGAAAATCTCGGATAAACCGTAAGAAGATTATTTTTCACAAGATGTGCACCGAATCTTACCGACCAGGAGCTGCCGTTACCCTTTGTCTGGCGGTAAAGACGGATAAATCTGTCGCTTCCGTTTGAGTTGAGACGACGGATAAGCTCAGGAGAATTGTAAAAATCTTTTATTTCTTTAAGCTCCCAATCCACATTTTCCCAGCGGTCTTTCCATGTTGCCCACGTCCAGCTGCATGAACGGTATGCGGCAAACACATCACTGCTGTAATCATCGGGAAGATTTATCATAGGAGTATAGCCTGCGATTGAACCGATTTTATTATCGGATTGATAATAATCAAGAGCACTGTTCATAAAACTAAGAAAGAAAGGAGAAACCTTGCAGTCATCCTCAACAACGATTACTTTGCCGTACTTGTTGATAATTTCCGTAACACCTGCAATAACCGATGCGGCAAGACCTCTGTTTACGGGACTTTCTGTTACGGTAACTGATTTGAAATCACCTGCATCCTTAACAGCTGCAACAGCGGCACGGACTTCATTGACCTTTTCTTTGCCTTCCTCGTTTTTTGCTCCGTCGGAGAAAACAAAAAGCTCGGATTCCTTTGCCTCTTTACAGGCAGAGAGAGCATTATAGACTTGAGTAAAATGGTCTGCACGGTTATATACAAATATTATAATCGGTGCGTAACTCATATTATTTCTCCTTACGATAAAAAATCTTCAGCTTTCAGGCATAATTCGTATTGCTTCCGTCACTCTAAAATATCCGTATAAGCATCAATAAGCAGCTGTGCGTTTCTTTCGGGGTCGTGTGTTATACGCGCCTTTTTCTTGCCTGCTTCGGAAAGTGCAAGTGCAAACTCATCACTGTCAAAAATGCGTTTGAGATTCCAGGCAAGAAGCTTCGGGTCATCATTCCGGTAAAACAGAGCTTCTTTTCCATCTTCCGCCATATCCGAAACACCGCCGACATAAGCTGAAACGCAGGGCGTACCGACCATCATAGCTTCACCGAGAGTATTGGGGCTGTTTTCAATAGTTGAACAAAGCACGTATGCGTTTACCTTTGAAAGCATCTGCGCTACCTGCGGTGCCTTGAGAGGACCCGTAAACTCAATATGATCCTGTACGCCAAGGTCGTATATAAGCTTTTTAAGGTATGCCGCATAACCTTTTTTCAGAATCGAGCGCTTGTCGTTTTCCTGATAGGGCTTATAGCCTGCAATATATACCTTTACATCGGGATACTCCCTTATAAGATACGGGAGTGCCATAACGACAAAGTGTGCACCCTTGAGTGCATTATATCCGTTACCTACATAAATTGAATGACGCTGCATTTTTTCTGCAGACCATTTTTCTTCATAAAAAGGGGCACGGAGAATACGGCTGCAGGGATAGTATTTTGCATTGGGATTAATAGCGTATGAATGTGCTCTGTCCCATGTTGTTCTGCCGAGAATATAATCCGCATTTTCGATTATCTCTTTTTCAGGCTTCATACGTGGCTTGTACCACATGGTTTTGCGAAGATGCATAATCCAGGCAGAAAAGATGTTTGTCAAAGATTTTGAAAACATCATATCGTCAACAGGGAGCTGACCACACTGGTAAGCGTACTGGCCGTTAAGAATACCCTGAAGTGAAACAACGGCAGGAATATTGTGATTTTTTGCACTAAGCTGCATCGCTCTCGCATGAAGGAATTCCGTACCTTCTATATTTACAATGTCAGGATTAAACTTGGTAACTATTTCATTACACTTTGACTCAAGCTCTGAAAGCGAAGTCGAGGAAGTATAGTAAAGGCTGAAATATGTTATGCCATCAATCACTTCACAGAAATTAAGATTTTCTTCGCATTTGCAAACAATTCCAAGCTCAATATCGTTGTTTTCGCTCAGCTTTGCTGCCATAGATTCAACCCAACCGCCGAGCACTTCAGACGTTTTTCCGAGCTTGACCGAAACTGCGGCAGGTATTAAATTTACTGTCCATAAAACCTTCATGTTTTTTCAGCTCCGGTCCATTTTATAATATCCTCAAAGATAAGCGATGAGACAATCATTACCATACACGTGAACGAATAGTTGTAAGAATCAAGTAACGAGACAAAGAGGAGTGTTACAAGAGTGGCATTAGCTGTACGCATTATGAATTTATCGCTGTAACGGTGTTTGTAGTGAAGCGGCACATGATAAAACATCATTGAAAAAGCGTATCCGCCAAGGATACCGTATTTCGACGTAATATCCAACAGTGCTGAATGTCCGCCGCCGCTTTCACGCCAGAGTGAACCGATTAACGGATACCTTATCATATCCATTATGCTGGCCGAGTAAGCGTTAATACGAACCTGGATGGAGTCACCGGTTACACCTGTTTCCGAACCGTAAACAAGGTCGTTTACTTTTCGGGCAACAGCTGTACCGTCAAAGGTTTCGAGTATCCACTCCCTGAAAGGAGCAATATACATTATCGCCGCCATAATTCCGGCAAAAGCCAAAATGGTAATAATAAATGCAACTATTATATTTTTACCTCTGTAAAAAACGAGAAGGATCAGACCTATGGCACTTGTGAAAAGAGCAATAGAGTAACCTGCAAGCTCAATGAGTCTTACGTATGTATATGTCCACGCTACACCTATTACAAAAAAGAGTTTGTTGTGCTTGAATGATTTGTAAATCCAAGCCAATATAAGAGGCGATATACACGCCTGCGGATATATAAGGCTGTAACCGCCGATGCCTTGCCTCAGATATTGATAAGTTGTTTCGTCATCGCGTACCAGAAGCCTTGCAATAGTATGATCTTCAACAAGGATATTAAAAGTTTTGTAATTCCATACCGTAAGGAGAATAAGAACGATAGGTACAATACCTGCAAGCTCATCCCACTTGTCGTCATAAAAATACGTCATCATAAAACAGATAACAAGCATAATAAGTGCAATTTGTTTTATAATACTTTCAAAATCGTACTTTTCAAAAAAAACAACCAATAAGACCGCTATCAGAAAGAAAACTGCCGCAATTTGTTCTTTTCCGAATGTAATCGGGTTTTCTCTGATAACCCATATTACTACCCATACAACGGCACAGGCGAGAGCTATCAGACGGTATATTAAATCAACCTGTAAAGGAGGAGAAATAGTCCAGATAATAATATAAAGTACGGCGATTTTCTGAAATAAACCGTAAGTCAATCCTTTCTTGAGCATATTCTTCCTCCTTCCTTTAAATTTATTGAAGCCAGTTTTCAGTCGGCTGACCGAATGATTCGTAGTGAAAAGTTTTATCTAATCCTTTTGATTGGCTTTTATTTTCAATCTGACAGAGCATAGCTTCGGATATGTTTTCTTTTGTCATATCTTTAAGCAAACTGCCTTTGCCGGATTTTTTTATGTACTCACCGACATCACTTACATCTGTTGTAATAATCGGTACACCACAGGTGTAGCTTTCGGCAAACTTCGTCGGGAATCCTGCATTGTTACGTTTATCCGAGCGACGGATAAATATGTAGCAGTTGCAACCGAGAATATATTTTACGGTTTCCCTGTGAGAAAGTCTGCCCATAAATATTATTCTGTCCCTTGCATTTTTCGGTATTTTACATTCGGGATAAATACTGTTGAAATCATCTTCCGTTATGCCGATAATGCGTAAGCGGATATCATTCCTGTCAATACTGCAGAATGCTTTGACAACTTTATCAAGACTTTCTTTTTTACCGTCGGGAATACCTGCAAAGCAGAATTCAAAAACATCTTCGTGATTTGCGGGCTGCTGATGCCATATTTCATCGTTTATATCAATAAGCGGAGGAAGAACAAGCAGATTTCGGCACGCTTTATACTTTTTCTTCATCACTGAGCTTATGACGATCATACCGTCAGCAACCTTATGAGCAAAATTACTTATGAGAAATTCATCAAATATTTTGAAAATTCTCTTGGGCAATGAACCGTCGGTATCCTTGGTCCATTCGGTACAGTCGTAGCAGACCTCAATGTTTTTCTTTGCAAAAACTTTTTTTGCTTTCAACAGAGTGAACATCGGCACATTGTAAAGAATGACCTTGCGCACATCGCTGTATTTGTCGGCAAGGCTTAATATATGCTCGACACTGAACATATGCTTAAGCCACTGCGATGTTGAATCGGGATGAGCAATCTCAAACATATCTTCATGGCCCGGAATGGGTCTTATACCTTCAAACTTTTCTTCCGACACACCGATAAAGGCTGTTTTGTAACCGAGGGAAGAAAAAATTTTACCATTTGAAACAACTCTGTTTGCCGCTGCACTTTTATCAGGCAGAGTAAAACCGCCGTAATAAATTATCGTACCTTTACTCATAAATTTTCCTTGTACCACGCAATAGCGGCTTCAATTCCCTTTTCAAAGCTCCATTCAGGGTCGTAGCCGAGCAGTTCTTTTGCCTTTGAAACATCGGCATTGCTGTGTTTTATATCGCCTGCTCTGTCGGGGCCGAAGTTAGGCTCGATATCTACATTCAGAGCTTTTGTAAGTCCGTAGTAAATATCAATCAGATATTCTCTGCCGCCGTAAGCAACATTGAACGCCTCGCCTGCAGCTTCGTGCGGAGCAAGGCAGGCCTTGAGGTTTGCCTCAATAACGTTTTCGATATATGTGAAATCACGGCTCTGCTTACCGTCACCGTTGATTGTGGGAGTTTCGCCGTTTATAAGCATTTTGATAAATTTCGGAATAACTGCGGCATAAGCACCGTCGGGAGTCTGCCTTCTGCCGAAAACATTAAAATAGCGCAGACCGTAGGTATCAAGGCCGTAATGCCTTGTATACTGCTTCGCCCATTCCTCGTCGCATCTCTTTGTGAGTGCATAAGGCGAAAGGAGATTGCCCTCTCTGCCTTCCTTCTTGGGAAGATTCGGCTCATCACCGTAAACAGATGAACTTGAAGCATAAACAAATTTTTTAACATTGTTCTGTCTTGCGGCTTCAAGCATATTTAAAGTACCGCTGATGTTATTTGCACAGTAGAAAAGCGGCATTTCAATGCTTCTGGGAACGCTGCCCCATGCAGCCTGATTGAGAACATAGTCTACACCTTCACAAGCTTTCATGCAGGTGTCAAAATCTTTTATATCACCCTTTATAAATTCATAATTCGGATTTGAAAGGAACATATCAACATTCTTCTGTGAGCCTGTTGACAAATCGTCAAGGCAACGGACTCTGTAACCCATTTCAAGGATTGCTTCGCAGAGGTTTGAGCCGATAAAACCTGCACCGCCTGTAACAAGAAAGAGTGAATTTTCAGTGAAAACAAGATGTCTGTAACCCATTATCAAAGCCTCCAGTACTGATAGCCTGCTTCTGAATAAGTTTTTCTGTCAAGAACACCCTTGACATCAATGATAACCTTATCGGAATTATCTCCGGCAGCAAACATTGAATCGATATCGCTCATTTCAAAGCTCATAAACTCTGTATGACCGACAGCAATAATAACCGCATCCATATCTCTGACTGTGCTGATATCTGCAAACTCGATTCCGTAGTGAATCTTACCCTCTTCTGCATCAGCAACAGGGTCAGCGACAACAGGAACGATACCGTACTCGCCAAGCTCATTCATTATGTCGATAACTCTGGTGTTTCTGGTATCGGGGCAATTCTCTTTAAAGGTAAAGCCGAGAATTGCAACCTTTGCGTCTTTTACGTTCTTGCCTGCAGCAATAAGCTTCTTGACTACGTTTTCGGCAACATACTTGCCCATATCGTCGTTAATTCTTCTGCCTGCAAGGATAACCTGGCTGTGATAACCCAGCTGTTCAGCTTTGTATGTAAGATAATAGGGGTCAACGCCGATACAGTGACCGCCGACAAGACCGGGGAAGAATTTAAGGAAATTCCACTTTGTGCCTGCAGCCTCAAGTACTGCCTTTGTATCAATTCCCATCTTATTGAAAATGATTGAAAGCTCGTTCATAAACGCAATATTTATATCGCGCTGGCTGTTTTCGATAACCTTTGCAGCCTCGGCGACCTTGATGCTTTCTGCACGGTGAACACCTGCCTCAACAACAAGCTCATAAACCTTTGCGACAATATCAAGAGTTTCAGCATCCATACCCGAAACGATTTTTACGATGGTTTCAAGTCTGTGTACCTTATCACCGGGATTGATACGCTCGGGTGAATAACCGATTTTGAAATCAACACCGCACTTAAGGCCCGATTCTTTTTCAAGAATAGGCACGCATACATCTTCTGTAACTCCGGGATATACCGTTGACTCAAAAACAACTATAGAGCCCTTTGTAAGGTTTCTGCCGAGGATACGGCTTGCGCCCTCAACAGGAGTAAGGTCCGGAGTATGGTCATCGTTAACCGGAGTAGGCACGGCAACAATGTGGAACTTCGCCTCACGGAGCTTTGTTTCGTCAGAAGTAAACTCAACTGTAGTATTTTTTATAGCCTCGTCACCAACCTCGAGTGTGGGGTCGATACCGCTTTTGTAAAGTTCAATTTTTTTAGCGTTGAGATCATAACCTATTACGTCAACCTTTTTTGCAAAGGCAACAGCTATAGGCATACCTACATAACCGAGACCTACAAGAGAAATTTTTTCTTCTTTGTTGATTATTTTTTCAAAAAGATTTGTGTACATAACTCCGACTCCCTTATTTGCACAAGCTGTTTATTTTCTCGAGATATGCTTTTATAACAATATCTCTTGAGAAATTGTTTTTTATGTATTCTCTTCCCTTTTCGCCCATTGCTTTTCTTTCTTCATTGGGCAGGGCGAGGAATTTCTTTATCTGTTCACACAGCGCATCCACATCTCCGCCGTGATAAATAAAGCCCGTTTCACCGTCAACAAAGGTTTCCATACAGCCCGGATTATCAGTTGAAATTATTGGTCTGCCGCTTGATGCGCTTTCAAGAAGCACATTGCTCATACCTTCACCGTAAGTAGACGGATGAATTGTTGCGTGAGATGCGGCAATAAACGGCTTGACATCTTTAAGACTGCCTCTGTATCTGATAATATCCTTTTCTTCAAGGTCGTAAAGTTCAGATTCGTAATATTTTTTTTCCGTCGGCTCAATAAAACCGAGCATATTGAATTCGGTGTCGGGATATTCCGCTTTTATTCTTTTTGCGGCTTCAATATAATCGTCAACGCCTTTATCGTGCATAATTCTGCCTATATAGTTGAACACTATCTTTTCGCCGTCTTTGCCGTTTCCGCCATCGGGGTAAGGCTGAAGCGGATATCTTTCGGTGTTTACACCCGAGCCCGGAATAAGCTTATGTTCCCCTTTGACCATACCTGATTCTTCGGCAAGCTTCATATTGGTTGAATTCTGGAACATAACGCAGGTTGAACGGCGGAACGCAAACCTGAAAAGCGACATTATAATTTTCTGCTTGAATCCGCTTGCGTTAAGTACGCTTCCGAAACCCGTTACATTACTGATACACGGAATTCCGAGCAGGTACGCCGCTATTCCCGCATAAACATTCGGCTTAGCGGTATATGTAAGCACAACCGAAGGCTTGTTTTTCACAAAAAGCCTGAAGTAATGAAGGAAAAGCTTGAAATCCGCAACGATGTTCGTACCTCGTCTGTCTATCTCGGGGTTATCGTAGCGGTATTCAATATGCTTCATCAGCTCAAACTTCTCACCATCGGGACAGGATATAAGCATTTCGTATCCGGCATCGATTATATTTTCAATAAGCTCTTTACGAAAGCAGTAAATATCGTCATCGTTATTTGTAAGAAGCGCTATAAGGTGCTGTCTTTTTTTCATCTGAAAATCCTCATTTACGAAAAACTGCAAGAACGGTTAGTATCATAACTTTTATATCGTCAATAAAGCTGAAGCTTCGGATTGCGGCAAGGTTATATTTCATTTTATCGGGAAGTACAACCTCGAGATAGGTCTTTTCAACATCTTGTGCTGCATCAAGCAGCTCATTTTCATCTTTGTAATAAACGCTTGCTTCAGAGGTTATTCCTGCAGGCATAAGGAGGGTTGCCATCATCTCCGGAGTATATTTTTCAACATATTTCGGAACTTCCGGACGTGTACCGACAAAAGTCATTGTACCCCTGAAAACGTCAAGAAGCTGACTGAGTTCGTCGAGCTTATATTTGCGGATAAACCTTCCTGTTTTTGTAATTCTTGAGTCACCGCCGACAGTCAGAAGCGACCCTTTATCGGCATCTGTTACCATTGAGCGGAATTTGAAAATACGGAACTTTTCACCGTAGCGGGTAACTCTTGTCTGACGGTAGAAAACGGGACCCTTGGAATCGAGCTTGATTGCGATTGCAAGAACGGCAAAAGCAGGCGAAAGAATAACCAGAAGAAGAAAAGAAACTACAACATCAAAAGCTCTTTTTAACACAAGCTGGAACTTTCTCTTACTGAGCAGGTCATAATATTCTTTTACTTCGGGCACCTGCATTTCAGGCGGAAGGTTTTCCCATTTTCGCAATATCATAACGTTCTTCCTTAAATATATTTTTTAACAACATCCGCAAAATTTTCACAAACAATATCTGCTTCTTCATCTGTAAGTTTTGTATGCAGAGGAAGAGTTATTTCGTTAGCGAAGAAGCTGTATGCATTGGGGAAATCTGCAATAACATAGCCGAGATTTTTGTATGCTGTCATCATCGGCAGAGGCTTGTAATGAACGTTACAGGCGATGCCTCTCTCTGCCATTTCGGTTATGATTGCGTTCCTTGTTTCTACGTTTATTCCGGGAATTCTTGTTATGTAAAGATGTCCGGATGAAGAATGATTTTCACCGTAATGGTCAAGATATGTAATTCCGATAGAATCACACATCTTGTTATACCTGTTTATAATTTCTTTTCTTCTTTGCATAAGAGAAGGATATCTTTCAAGCTGCTTTAAACCGATTGCGGCAGTAACATCAGTCATATTGCATTTGTACCACGGGCCTACAATATCGTACTCCCATGCACCTGCCTGAGTTTTGCTGAAAGCATCTTTGGACTGACCGTGAAGGCTGTAGAGCATATACTGATGATACAGCTTATCGTTATCGATGCCTGGAATACTCTTCCAGGTTGCGGCACCGCCCTCTGCCGTAGTCAGATTCTTTACCGCGTGGAAAGAGAAAGAAGTAAAATCGGCAATCTGTCCTGCTTTTTTGCCGTCCTTCACCGCACCGAGTGCGTGAGCACAGTCTGCCACAACGGCAACTCTACCCATAGCACGCTGAATATCATTGGCAGGGTTGAAAAGATGTTTTTTGTTTTCAACTGCAGCAAATATTCTGTCATAGTCGCAGACAATACCGGCAAGGTCAACGGGTATTATTGCCTTTGTTCTTTCGTTTATTGCAGCCTCCATAAGGTTGTAATCCATTTCAAACGAACCGGGCGCACAGTCTACGAATACAATTTTTGCACCGACATGAGCCACGGGCGAAGCGGAAGCGGTATAAGTGTAAGCAGGCACAATTACTTCGTCGCCTTCGCCGATACCGAGCACACGCAGGTTAAGCTCAAGAGCAGCAGTTGCCGAATTAAGGCAAACCGCTTTTTCCGTACCGCAGAAATCTGCGATTCTGCGTTCAAACTCTTTTGTTCGCGGACCGGTTGTTATCCAACCTGAACTGAGTGCTTCACAAACTTCATTTATTTCTGCCTCAGTTATATCCGGAGGACTGAAAGGTATATTTACCATAAATAAACCTCTTTCTTTTATAGAGATTTGAATAATACTGATTTTTGCTGTGCAGATAAAAACCTTTTCGGTTTATTCGTGCCTTTTGCGACTTTTCTTCTTATCCGATTCACCGTATTCTCCGTAACCGTAGCCATAGCCGTATTTTCCATAGCCGTAACCGTAGCCGTATTTTCCGTAACCGTAGCCGGAAAATCCCTTAGCTGTTCCGTTGAGCACACATCCGAGAATACGTATATCGGTTGACATAAGGGTGTCCAGATTTTTTTTGATTCTCGAAATTCTGACAGCATCCTGATAGGTTATAAAAACAGCTGCATCCGCGTGCTGTGCAATAAACAGAGCATCGGAAATAAGACCGCAGGGAGGAGTGTCTACAAGTATATAGTCGTATGAATCTCTCAGCTCATCGAACATTTTTTTGATATTTGATGAACTGATATAGCTTTTGTCCGATTCTTCGTTTACAGTCGGCAAAAGAATCCTGAGACCGTAATCTTTTGCATAGATAATTTTATATAAGTCTGTAACCGTTTCATATTCAACTTTTTCAGTATCGATACCCAGAAGCGGAGCGATACTGGGGTGCCTGATATCTGCGTCAAAAAGAAGAACGTTTTCACCGTGGTCAGCAAGCGAAAGGGCGAGGTTTGTTATTATTGTGGTTTTACCTTCACCCGGAACAGAACTTGTTGCCATAACAATTTTTTCTTTCTTGTTGAGAGAAGAAATAAATATATTTCTGAGCACACGAAATGCCTCGGAGAACTCGCTTCTTATATCCGGATTTGTGAAGAGCAGAGTTTTATCGCCCGGCATGGCTTTCTTTTTGAATGTAACCTTAGGAACAATTGCGAGAGTATCAAGGTTGAGCTGATTTTTAATATCGATTTTTGTCTTAACGGTTTTACGCTGAAGAATATAAACCAAAATGAAAAGCAGACCGAAAAGCGCACCGATTGCAACACCTTTGACCGATTCATTCAAGTAGTTTACTTCGTTTGATGGTGAGGTTGCAATTGTAGGCTGTTTGAGAATTTCGAAAGTAATAGTGCCGACAACATATTTTGCAAAGCGCGGATAGTTTTCTACTGCTGATTGTAACACATCGTATGTGAGCTTCGGGTCAGAGCCTGTTGCCGTAATGGTAAACATATTGGTTCCGGGTACTGCTGTTGCATTTAATCTTGCAGGCATATATGAAACGCCGAGATCTTCACACACTGCTTCCTGGAGCAAATTATAGTTGAGAATATAGGGGAAGGTTGTAGAAAGCAGAGATGCTGTATTTGTATCGTAATAGAAGGTGTAAACCGAAACACCGCTTATCGTTGTGCTTTCATTCTGTGTGTTTACGGTAAGAGTAATGCTCGATGTATATTGCGGAACATAGTTTATTTTCTGGTATAATGCACTGCAACCGCCAAACATTACAGCGGCAGCAACACAAACCCACCAGAATCTATGCAGTGCCTTGATTATATCGTTAAGATAAACCGTAACAAATATATCTTTTTTGTTTTCAGTTGTCTGATTCATTGTCAAATCTTTCTTTCAGTCAGAATTTTAAATTACTTAACAGCTTCTTCTTTTTTGCTGCCGTGCTTGTGGTGGATGTAGTGTCCGTAGTAACCGTAGCCGGAGTATCTACCGTAGCCGTATCGGCTGTAACCGTTACTCTCGTCATTTCCCGTAATACTGAACGGAAGCATCTTCATATGAACATCATTGAGTATACAGCCGACAAGATTAGCACTGATTTTACTGATTGTTGAAATGGAGTCGTTGATTGCATTTATACTTACTGAATCCGTACGGATAACAAGTACTGTTTTATCGACCATACCGATTATGTCTGTTACTGCTGAATCAAGTGAAAGAGGAGCGGTATCAATAAGTATATAGTCATAATCCGGTCTGAGCGTTTTTATAAGATTTTCTATGTTACCTTCACGGATAAATTTGTAGTAAGACGGATTTGCCTTTGTGTTGATTGCAAGGTAAAGCGAAGTTTTTTTATAACGTCCGAAAACAAAATTTTCAAGAGGTGTTTCTTTACTGAGCAAATATGAAAGGTTGTCGTTGCGTGATGTTTCTTCATCAAATATTTTGAAAATTGCTGGCTTTTTAAAGTCGAGGTCAATAAGCAATACCTTATGGCCTCTGTCCGCAAGCGAAATCGCAAGGTTTGCCGCACATGTTGATTTGCCTTCGTTTTCAGCAACGCTTGTGATTGCAAAAACTTTGCTGTCGGTACGGCTTTTTTCGTGTTCAAGCCTTGCGGCAATTTTATGGAAGCTTTCCGTAAAACGCAGACTTATATATGCGTTGTTGTGAATAAGCAGACCCTTTTTCTTTTTCTTCCAGATATCATTCAGGGTCATTCTTTTATCTTCATGGGCAATTGTGCCGATAAGTTTTGAATCTATATTGTCTTCAAAATCCTTCTCTTTTTTAACCGTGTTGCGCATAACGGAGAACACAACAATCAAAGCAAAGGCTACTGTTGCAAAAGCCGTAACCACTATTTTACGGTCTGAATCCGAAGCAATGTTTGAAGGGCCGGTCGGCACGGTAGGCATTTTGATAACTGTAAGACCGGCGTTTCTGAAAATTTTGTGTGAAACTTTATGATGTGTTTTGATAACTGCGTTGAGGAGTCTATATGCTTTTTCGGGATGATCCGATGTTACTTTCAGTTCAATAAAATTAGTCTGCTCAAGAACTGTTGCTGAAATATTACCGTCGAAGCTGTCCTCGTCAAGGTATTCTGCAGCGTATTCTTTAATCATCGGTTCCGTAAAGATGTTGACAAGAACATTTGCCTGTTCAGCCGAAACGGTATATGTTGAATACGAAGCAGTGTTGGTAGTACCGTTCAGAACAGAAAGGGTAGCCGATGAAGTGTACGCAGGCTCATAGGTCATATAATCAAATATCGAGAAGCCCATGCTGCCGATAAGAGCACAAAGAATAACAACCCAGATGTTTTTGACAATATCTTTTATAAGGCTGTGTATTTCAATTGAAATTTTATTTTTTTTCATAAGTTAATCATTCCTCAACAATAACTGTCAGCACGCTGTGTCCCCTGAGACCGAGACTGTCTGTTGCATAATAGTGAACGTGATATGTGCCGGGAGTTCTGAAATCTACGGTTGACTCAACGGTAACGTTGGCGTCAATACTTTGCTCGTTAGAATCAACTACGTCAACGACATATGAGTTGAAATCGAGTTGTTCTCCCTTGGAGACGTAAACGAGATATTCAGAAAGCTCTATCTTCGGTACTGAAAGCGGACGGTCCTCAACGATAAGCGGCAGTGTTATTGTTGAAGAGTCACCCTTCTGGTTTGTAACCGAAACGTTGAGCGAAAAAGCACCGCTGATAGAAGACGAATAGTCGTCGGATGTAACCACTATCTTTGAGCTGATGTCACCCTCGAGGCTGTCGATAGCGCTGACAAGCTCTCTGATATCGATATGCTCAAAAAGAGAGAAGCAGAGATTACCGTTAACCTTGAACTTGGGCGATTCATAGCCTTCGTACTGAATCAGTCTCGTAGCTTTGGCAGTATTATTGTCACTGTCGCAAACTGCATATGTAACCTTGCTTACGCCTTTACGGATAAAACCTGAAACAGATTCAACTATTATTTTATCGGTCAGATCCTCGTCCTTTTCGTCATAAGCCGTAACACCGCGGAGAAGCTCCTCATCGGTTGCATTAAGGCTGACCTTTATCATTTCCTCTTCAATTGTAATCTGCGGTATTGTTTTGTCGGTTTCAAGCTTTTCCACTACGAATATAGCGGCCGAAACAATTGAAACAACAACGAATAAGACTGTAACAATAATTCTGAACGGTTTCATTTAATTCACCTTGAAGTTATATAATTTTTTCATTTTTAAGAATTTTACTCGGGTTAACATTGAGTACACGGTCGGCATAATCAGCCGAAGTGATATCGGTGATAATACTGTGCGCATCGGCGAGATACGGGGTACGCATATACGGGCTGTGAGCATCGCTTGCAACAAAATCAGCAAAACGGTGTCTGATTAAGCTGTGTGAAATCATATATGCGCTCCTGCCGAAGCTTCCCTTGAGGCTGCCCTTATTGACCTGAATCAGGCAACCCATATCCTTCATTCTGAGCGGCGCATAATCGTCATCCGCTACAAACGCATATCTCTCGGGGTGTGCTACAACGGGAACAAAACCTTCTGACACAAGCTCGCGGAGTTTGCGGTAGGCGGTTTCCGGAGATTCCCTGAAAGCAAATTCAATCAGCAGATAATCTGAATTGCAGAGCGTAAACAGCTTGCGTTCTTTTATCAGCGAGGCAATATCGCCCGAAGCAAAAATTTCGTGACCGGGGTATATTCTGAGGGGAATATTTTCGTCCCTGAGTCTGCTTTCAAACCTCGTAAACGCTTCAATATACTGCTCACCGCAGTAGTTCTGAAACGAGTCGGGAATGTTGCTGTGAGGTGTAACGATTATGGCCGTTGTTCCGCCGTCGGCTGCAAGCCGTGCCATACGAACAGACTCTTCGATGTTGTCTGAACCGTCGTCAAGACCGGGCAGAATATGACAGTGAATATCGACCATGGTACACCTCCACCAGTACACAATTATACATAATATATAATACTATAAATAGCAATATCAAGTCAACATATTATTATATATTTTTATTATTTTCCTTATTATATGGCAAAAAGATTCCAAGAGAAAAGAAGTATTGCCGTAATGATTTTGTATGCTAACTAAAATAAAATCCGGAGAAAAGAAAAGAGCCGCCTGCGTTAGCAGACAGCTCTTTTAATTGGTTGAGTATTATGAGTAGAAAACCTGAACGGCGCCTGAGAATTTACAATAGTTTACAAATCCAGAATCAACACCATCTACAGGGAATGCGCAATTTTCATTAGAATTGAAAGCATTTTCTTTAGGAACGCCCATCATTCCAAGCATTTCAAGAACTTCTTTTGCTTCTACAGTACCTGTTGCACAACTTGAAGTAGAACCGGTATTGGTTGCAACAGCAAGAAGCGAAAGAGTAGGTTTAGTATATTTATTCATTATATTAATCCTTTCTTAATTAACAAGCATAGCAAAGAAGCTGTTGAATGTGTTCATTATAAATCTAAAGATCTGAACAAGGAATTGCCAGAATATGCAATTATAAGTTCCGTCACCTGTTGTGGGCTCGTCACCTGTTGTGGGTTCGTCACCTGTTGTGGGTTCGTCACCTGTTGTGGGTTCATCGGGCTCATCAACATCAGGTGTGGGAGCGGGAGCGAACATCAGCATTGCAACAGAGTTGAGGTCGATATTCGCTATAGGTGCGGGCACAGCGCCAACAACCTTAATGTAAACTACAGCAAGAAGCTTACCTGCTGTCTGATTTGTTATTGCAACGCTTCCGTCAGCACTCATAGCATCTGAAATGTCATAGAACATTTCGGTCTGACCGGTGACTGTAATAGTTTTCTTGCCGTTAACATTAACTGTGAGCGGAGTGCCGTCAGCAGAACGAAGGCTTATCATAACCTTATTACCCTGGTTAAGAGTGAATGCCAGAGCATTATTTGTGCCGCCCATGAGGTAAAGCTCATCCTTAGCACCCTTTGCGTCATAATCAGCGAAGGTAACAGATTTGTTTTCGCTGTCGCCGAATACGTAAGCAAAAATCTTGTTGTCTGCAGATCCTACAATACCGTTGCCATCAGCAAGGTTAGCAATTACGTTATAGTACTTAGCGCCCTTCTCGTTGTCGTTGTAATAATCGTAGCCTTCGTCACCGAGAGGCTCGAATACTCTGATACCATCGATGACGGAGAGAAGGCTGAGAGTTGCTTCAGTTCCTGTTGATTCGGACATAAGGCCGATGTTGAAAGCAGGAGCTGTTGCACCTGTACCGCCGTTAAGTACGGAGTTCTCATCGAACCATACTACTTCAACATCTTCGGCTGTGATGCCAAGCTCTGCAAGAAGCTCATCGGAAACGTAATTTGTTGAGTAAGTTGTTACGTCCTCAAGACCTTCAACACTCTGCTGAGAAATATTGAAGTTCTGAACAGCGCCGGCTGTTGTAATGTAGTTTGCAGCAACCTTAACTGTCCACTTACCGTGTGTAAGACCTGTGTGAGTAAGAACGGGAACCTGATAAAGCAATTCCTCTGAATAATAAGTATCAATTATATATACCTTAACAGCCTTGCCGTTTTCATCGCAGATTGTAACAAGCTGAACGCCTGTTTCAGGTCCGCAGACACCGTAGAGTGAGAATCCTGTGCCGACAAAGTCCATAGCAAGAATCTGTGAACGCTTGTTTGTGCTGTCAACGTATACTTCTTTAGCTGTGCCTGCAGAGTAGTTGTTCTGTACAGCATAGCTTGAATCGTAGCCGTAAACGCTGTCGTCACCTGAGCCGGCTGTGCCTGTAGCACTCGACTTGACGTTGGCCCACTCTACACCGGTTGGGTTGTTGTCAAATTCAAAGTACTTATCTTCATAAAGAACGTTTGAAGCGGGAACGATTGTAAGCTTGGGCTTAACTGTTACGCCGCTGGCTGTTGCTTGGTAGGTAAGGTTTTCGGGTTCGGAGAAAATTTTATCGGGCGTGAAGGTGATTGCTGCACCGTTGGCAGTAAAGCTACCGTATGCAGAATCGGTAACCGAGCCTGCTTCGGTTACGTTCTTAGCTTCAGGAGTGAACGTAATCGGAGTCTCGAAGTCGACAGCAATTACAGCGTCCTTAATCCAACGTGACATAAGGTTGACTACTGCACTGTCCGCATTACGCACCATAGAGTCTGCGTTTACGTAGTTGTCGCCGTCAAACCAGCCGACAAATGTGTAGCCGGGTTTTGTCGGTGCGGGAAGCATATTACTGTAAGCTGTATCGGCCTTGAAAGTTTTGTCAGGGCAGTATTCAACGCCTTCTGCCTCAAACACGCCTATTTCGTAAACTCTGATATTTTCGAATCTCACAGTGTTGTTGCTGCCGTTTGAGTCAACACGAATCTGTGCTTTAACAACCTCGGACTTGTTCGGTGCGGTAAATACACGGTCTACAGGACCGTGACCGTTTGAAGAATATCTGTTTGTGCTGTCGGCAAAATCAATCCAGTTGCCGTCTGCATCGCAGAAGAAGATGTAAACGTCCCAGCCATCGCCTTTCGTAACGTCAATGTCAATCTTGTACTGCTTGCCGGGCGTTACGTCGAAATAGGGTGAGGATGAAGTAGCCTCGCCTGCACCTTCATTACAGGTGATTGTGAAGCCGGTATTCGTTATGTTAGTAACAGTACCGTTTCCGGCTGCCTTGTTCCATTCTCTGAAATTGATAAGGTTATCGAAGGTTACGGTAATCAATTTTTCCCATACAGCATAGAGTGTGGGCATAAGACCTGCGGTTACAGTTGATTTTGAACCTGTTGTGGCTTTATTTGATGTAGACCAACCCACGAAGATATAACCTTCACGAACAGGAGTATAAGAGGAAACATCGTAATCTATATTTGTCTCTGCACCAACAGTTACAGCAACTGTTGTTGTTGTACTACCGTTGATTGTACCGCCGTTTGCGTTGAGTGTAACGGTTGTCTGGAGTGCATTTATTGCATTCTCAAGAGCTGTTTTTGTTGAAACGTCTGCGTTTGCGGGAGTACCGAGAGCTGAAGCAGCATTCTGAAGTGCTGTCTGGAAATTACTCCATGAAGCAGAAGTGTAGTCACTCTGGTTGAAGAATGTTGATTTAAGAACAAGGTTACGCAACTCTGTTTTGTCAACGTTTGTACCGTTAACAAGAACATAATTGACGCTGTATCCAACACTTTGATATTTTATACCCCAAGTCGTGTATTCACGATATGAATATGCACCGCTCTTGAATATATACTGGTTTGTAGTACCGGGTTTAACGGGTCTGTCCCATTTTGCATTATGTTCCGCACCGGTAGATACCTGAGCAGCAAGAAGACCGTTATTCGAAATAATATTATTTGGTACATCACTGTCTTCATTATAATAATGTCCAGCCTCGGTATTGACATTATTACGGTTATCAACCTTAGAATAGTCTTCCATATAGTTCATGTTGCCGTCTGTATAGTCGGACACATACCAATGGCTTTCGCCTGCATTTTCGTTATCAGTGTAGTTAAAACCAACGGTAAGGTTAGGAATCTGATTGAAATTGCTGTATCGGCTTGTATCAATTGTCAGGTTTGCAACGGGGCTTCGGTAAACACCGATTGCACCAAGTTTACCACTCGAGCCATCAATATTAAGATATCTGAATGATGCAGTAGATAAGGTATTGCTGCCGGCACTTTCAGATATCCAATGTTCATGAGGATTATTTGCATTATTACCTGTTCCGATTGCTCCTCCGGTCAAAAGAGGAACCATATTATCTGTACGGGCATAATAATTGGCTGCCGGATCGTTAGTAAAGCCATGAACACCGGAAACCCAAGCCATAGACGATGCATACAAGCCATTATCATTATAATAACGGCTCTTAAGACGAACAGCAGAACCGACGGGATTAAGATACGGCGCATAAAGTGTTGTATATGCGTAGTGTGTCGTCTGTGAACCGTCTTGCATTATAGCGGTAAATTTCCACTCCGCAAGAGCAGTGTTACCGGGAGTTATACCTGTGCCGCTGATATAAAAGCCGATTGATTCATAAGAGAAATAACCGTTTGCCTCTGCATCGAATGCAGTGTTTTCATATGAACCGGATGTTGCACCGGCTTCTGCAAGCACAATATCACCGATACCGGATGTTCTTGTAGTTACTTCAATTTTAAATTGTTTAGCACCGGGAATATAAAACTCTATAACACCTTTTGTCTGAGCCGGGTTTACCTCAAGAGATACCTCGTTGGAGCCGTCATGTATTCTGTTATTTACATAATACTGACCTGTGGTAGAAGCACCTGTTGAGGGTGTCATATAAACGGTTTCGGGAACAGCAATTTTAGCAATTGTTGTTTTACCTGCCTCGGCGTCAAATGTCTTCTGCATTTTCTGAACGTCGTAATAAGAAAGCGAACAGTCATAAATACAGAGGTTCTGCATATCACCGGTGAACAGGGGGTCAGACCACTCGGACTTACCGATACGCATTACCGAGTTACCGATTGCCTTATACCAATTATCAGCAAGGAAATTGTCGCCGTATTCTGCGTTCATGTTGTAACGGTCACGCTTCATTGCAAGCTGACCGTCGATATACAGCATCAAATTACCGTCTGCAAAGCTGATAATATAATCGTGCATAGCACCGTCGTTGTAGTTTCTGCCCTGCGATGCCCAGGTCCAGCTTGAGGTTGTTACGGGGCCGTTGTAAGCGCCGACGTAAAGACCGTTGCTTTCAGCGACGGGTGACATGTGAAGATAACATTCAGCAGGATTTGTTCTCTGTGAGAAGTTGTTTGATATATCAAAGAATCTGGAGTTTGCACCGAGACTGGTGGGTGCTGAAGCGGAGAAGGTAATTGTAAAACCGTCCTTAATATTAAGGTCGCCTGAAATAAGGTTTGCCAGATTAATCTCTGCACCGGCGGCGTTAAAATGAGCATAGTAATCGCCGGAGGTATCTGCTACTGCAGAAATTGTACCGTCAGTAAGGGTAAGGTCATTTTTACCATTTGCGGCATTATAAGTGTAGTCTGCTGTTGTGAAATATCTGCCGACAAGATGATCTGAAAGGGTTTCTGTTTCGGGGAATGATGAAGAGGTTATTTCGCTTGAATATGCAAGAAGACGGTTGTATTCTTCGTCAGTAATCTTTACAACCGAACCGTGACGGGGAGAAAGTTCGTTGATGTTGTGTGAGCTGTCGGGAAGTGTAGTGAACGTGCTGAAGTCACTTGAGCTTGAAACGTGGAAGTGAGCTTCGTTCTGATTTGTTAGGGAGTTCCAGTAACCGTATTCATCAACATAAGTAATCAGATTACCGTTGTCATCAAAGAAAGAGTTACATCCCTCAAGGTTTTGGCCGATTTCCGAGAAAAGCTGAGGACCTCTGCCGTCGTTAGCGTTACCGGGAGCATAGTAAGGTCCGGTAGGACCGTTATCGGAAACCATATAGTAGATTGACTGAATACCGCCTGAAGCAGATTCGTCCTTATAGAACATATAGTACTGGTTTGTACCGGGCTTCTTGATAATATCAGCGTCGATAACGTGACGACCGGGGTTGTGAATTACACCGTACTGATGATATTTACTCTCATCAAGAAGGTCGGTTGTTTTAAGGTAAACAATAGTAAGCGGATTCCAGCTGCCGTTTGATGTTGCGTCACACTGAAGTGAGAAGTAAACAACAAACTCTGTACCGTCCCAGAGAACCTGAGGAGCCCATACAGCCTGCATATTGTTATTGTTTATGCCTAATCTGCCGAGAATAGCCTTGACGTCGATCATTGTTTCATCGTACCAGTTTACAAGGTCCTTTGAACGCCATACGATGAAGCTTTCACTGTTGTCCGAGTAGTCGCTGCCTGTGTCTGTAAAGTCAAGGTCGGTAGCGAGGATGTAGAAATAACCGTCGTTCTCGTTATACCAGAGATAAGGGTCACGGACGTTACCTGTACCCTTTGACGGAATAATAACCGGATCGTTATTATGAAGCGGGGTATAGTTTAAACCGTCTTGTGATACGGCAAGGTGGATTGTCTGACCCTCTGTACTTGTGCCGGTGAAGTAGGCGAAAAGATAGTTAGAATCGCCTGTAAGGTTTGCAGCTGAAACATTTTTAAAAGGATCAGCCCATACCCAACCGGACAAGATGATAGCTACAGCCAGAACAATAGCTAATGCTCTTTTTGCGGTTTTCATAAATTTGTACCTCCAAAATTTCTTTTGTAGTTTGTGTAATCTATGTAAAATTCCAAAATTGGCTTTTTGGAAAATTGTTTTTTAAAACTGCGAATTGAGAATGGAAAATGGAAAATTAAAGTTTGGGATTTTCAAATTCTTAATCGGAGCGAAGCGACCCGGAATTTTCAATTTTCAATTCTTTCGTCGCACAGTTTCTTGTATACTGCAGCTTTCACACACACATACTCCGGGATGCCGCCGAACGAACCTGTTTCTGCAAGCGTTACCGCCGCACAAACATCGCAATACACTCGCAAATCACAATTGCGACATTTTGGCGGAAGAATTATATCCTGCCGTGCTTTTTGAAGCTGTGACCACGCTGACGAAAAATCGTCCGCTTTGAAAAACGGCTTGTTCATCATCCCGCAAGGGGACATAAAACCATCCCACGTGACCCAGAATGTACTTAAGCCTGCACGACACGGTATCCGCTCACCACAGGTATCGCCACATTCACCAACCTCACCTTTCGGTAAAGACATTTTTGCCGCCGATAAGAATCTGCCAAGCATTTCGTCACCGAGCTTGCAGCGTATACACTCAAACTTTGCCTGAGCCGCCTGCTCTGCAGACAGCCTTGAAGCTGTACCACCTGCACGCAAAGGCGGAAACATATAAGTAACAGTCTGAACCGGTAAGCCGTATTGTTTTGCAAAATCGTAAACCTGAGCAACGTCGTGACGGTTATACTCCGTAACCGTAAGGTTGAGCTTCACACTGACACCGGCTTCAACAAGCTTTACAATAGCTGAACGCACCTTTTCGTATGCCTCACCGTTGCCGCATAAGCTGCGGTAGGTTTCCTCGGATGCACCGTAAAGTGAAATATTCAGTCGTTGCGGAGGATGCTCTATGAAAAAGCGGACACGCTCATCGTCAATCAGCAAAGCGTTTGTATTGACCGACACGAGAAGCCCAAGCTGTTTGGCTCCGAGATAAATCTCATCAAAATCCTTTCGCAATAACGGCTCACCACCAGTGAGCAGCAAAAGCAACATTCCCGATTTGCTCGCCTGCTTTGCAAGGTCAAGCCACCACCCGGCACTCTTTTCTCGCCGTAGCGCATCGCAATCATTCTCCTTACGGTGAATGTAGCACATTTTGCAATCGAGCGGACACCGTGATGTCAACTCAAACGCGCCCGATAACGGAAAAGATGCCGAATCCGCCTTGGCAAAGAGCGCGGATATGAATTTGTCATACTCAGCACTCATACTGACCTCTCCCAAAACAAACTAAATTATACCCGTCAATATATTTTCAAGCATCTGCACAGCAGATTCGTCCGCCGTACAGGCAAAGGAATAAACCGGAACTGTTTCCAACAAGCTGATAAGAAGCTCTATTATCGCACTCTGCTCGCCGGGAGCTATCAAATCAAGATATATGTTCAACATAAGCCCTTGTAACGCTTCGGCACCCGAAAGCTGTCTGATGCTGTTTTCAGGTGACTGGCTGAGCAGCACTATTGCACCGAGTGGAAAGGTTTTGTTTTTGCATATTCCGCTTGTTCCGCAAAAGGGAACTCCGCAGGCATATACACCACTCTCGACAAGAATACCCGCTTTATCGCCGTTGATTATTTCGGCACCGCGGTATTTCTCCCACAATGCGGCCTGCGTACTTTTGCCGACACCGCACGGAGCTGAAAAAAGGACAGCTTTGCCGTTTACCGAGATAAAGGACGAATGGATAAAAAATGCATTTGCGGAAAGCAAAAGCTGCGCCAGTGAAACCGAGCTCCACATAAAGCGGCTGTCCATCATTATCGGAAAGCTTCTTGGAGTGAAAAATGTTTCACTGCGGGAAGTATCTGCCGGAGTGTACATAGTGAGTGCACCGGGGATAGTGCCCATAGGTAAAGCTCTGTAAACCGTATCGCCATCGACAGACACTGTGAATTCGCCCGACCTGACACCATCCGGTATTTTGGGAAAGCTATCGCTTACCGTGCATTTTACCGTTATATCGGCATTGCAGGATTCTGTCTCAAACTGTTCCCACAACGGATTGTCGCCGGGGAATGATTCAGCATCAATGCAAATGCTTTTTTTACATAGCGAATAAAATTTCTTCATCGTACAAACCTGATACAGACATAATTACAACTGTAATATTGTAGCATATGATTCCATTATATGCATAGCAATTATAACCGTTTCTTGTAACAAAGTCAATATATTATATATAATTTTTATGATAAATTATTATCTTGTAATTTGAGCTAATATATGATAATATGTAAAAAGAATATTCTTACTATCGGCCGTTCAGGCAAAAATTGAGATGATTGATTTATGAAGAAACCGGGTGAATATATAGAGCTGTTCCGTTCTATGAAAAAAGAATGGAAATGGCTTTTAAAGTACATTTCAAAATACCGTCTTCAGATTGTTTTTTATGTTATTATCGGACTTTTAAGCACTGCTTTAGGTCTCGGTGCAAGCATAGCCTCAAAATATCTGATAGACTCGGTTATTTCGCACAACACCGATACGATTGTCAAAAGTGCTGTAATTGCCGTGCTTTTTGCCGTAACGCAGATTCTTGTCGGTGCGGCAGTTTCAAGGTTAGCTGCTGTTGTAGGCAGTAAGGTCAATATGGAAATACGCAGCGGTGTTTACGAGAAAATTGCTTACACCAAGTGGGAGGATTTCAGAAAATTCCATTCAGGAGATTTACTCAACAGAATTGAAGGCGACGTTGCTACGGTTTCGGGAAGCATAATCAGCTATATTCCAAGCATTTTCACAAAAGGTGCGCAGTTTATCGGCTGTCTTATTGTGGTTCTTTATTATGATCCGACGATGGCGATATTTGCTTTCTTGAGTGCACCTTTCCTCGTTCTTTCCTCAAAATTTACAATAAAAATGATTCGAAAATATAATAAAGAAAGCCGCGAAATGAACGGAAAAATCCTTTCTTTTTATTCTGAGTCAATTCAGAATATGCAGGTTATAAAAGCGTTTGACCTGACGAAACGTTATGTGGAGCAGATGAAAATCAACCTCGAGCTTCACAGAAAAATCAAGCTCGACCACGACCGTTTTACAATCATTATGGGTCTTTGTATGTCGCTGATAGGTCTTATTGTTTCATACTCTTGCTACGGTTGGGGCGTTTACAGACTCTGGCAGGGCGCAATTTCTTATGGAACAATGACCTTGTTTCTGCAGATTTCGGGTCAGCTTACAAGCTCGTTTTCAGCACTTGTTTCGCTTGTTCCGAGCTCGATTTCCATTGCTACCTCGGCAGGCAGAATTATGGAAATTACCGAACTTCCGCTTGAAGAAAACAGGTATGATGAGCAGGCGAAAAATATTGAAGAAACGGCTGATAAATATGGTCTGACATTAGTTTGCGATAACCTTAAATACACATATCCCGATGGAGATAAACCCGTTGTAGGAAAAGCAGATTTCAAGGTAGCCCCCGGAGAAACAGTCGCTTTTGTCGGCCCGTCGGGCGAGGGTAAAACAACACTGTTAAGGCTTATTCTCGGCCTCGTAGAGCCGGATTCCGGCACGATAACAATAAAGACAAAAGACGGAATAAAAATCCCTGTTTGTGAAAGCACAAGAAGGTTCTGTTCTTTCGTGCCGCAGGGTAATGCAATCTTCTCCGGTACTGTTGCAGACAATCTTCGTATAGCTTGCCCGGATGCAACCGATGAGCAGATTATTGAGGCTCTTGAGATTGCTGATGCGTGGAGTTTTGTATCAAAGCTGCCTTTTGGAATTAACACCGAAATAAGTGAAAAAGGTGTCAATTTCTCAGAAGGACAGGTACAAAGAATGTCCATAGCCAGGGCAATTCTCCGTGATGCACCGATTGTTGTTATGGACGAGGCAACAAGCGCTCTTGACGCCAAAACCGAAGAAAAAGTGCTGACCAATATGATGAAAACATACCCTAACAGAGCAAGAATAATCACCACCCACAGGCCAAGTATGCTTAAGTACTGCACAAGAGTTTACAAAATTGTAGACGACGGAATTCTGATTGAAGCCAAAGAATAATTCGAACGGAGATAAACATATGAATGCTACCGAAAAATTTGAACAGATCTACAAAAAAGCGGCTCAGTACACTGCTTTTACGCCTTACAGAGTTTGTCCTATCGGAGCACACAGTGACCATCAGCTCGGCAAAATAACGGGTATTGCAATTAACAAAGGTATTCATATCGCCTACGGTCCGAAAGAAAACGGCGTTATCGAAATACAGTCACAACAATTTGACAAAAGAGCACAGTGGCACGTTGCGGCCACACCCGAATCTCCGCAGGGCGACTGGGCAGACCACCTGAGAGGTGCAACAATAGCACTCAACAAGCGTTACCCTCTGAGAAGAGGACTTTGTGCGGTTGTTGACGGCGAACTTCCTATAGGCGGTCTTTCTTCTTCGGCGGCGGTTATCATCACCTTTTTGTCCGCACTTTGCAAAATGAACTCAATCGAGCTTGAGCCTTCGGAGCTTATAACCATTTCGCAGGAAGCTGAAAATCTGTATGTCGGTGTTTCCTGCGGTAAGCTGGATCAGTCCTGTGAGGTTTACTGCAAAAAAGGTCACCTTCTCTATATGGATTTGCAGGATGACACGTACGAGCTTATTCCCAAGCATCCCGATATGAAGCCTTACAGAATTGCTATATTTTTCAGCGGTATTGAGCGTACACTTGCAGGCTCAGCATTTAATATGCGTGTTGACGAATGCCGCAGCGCCGCTTATGCACTTAAGGCTTATGCCGGCATGGAATACGGCAAGTTTGAGGAAACAAACCTGCGTGATGTACCGTACGAAGTTTACCTTGAGCATAAGGACAAGCTTCCCGAAAACTGGCGTAAACGTGCCGAGCATTGGTACACTGAATTTGACCGTGTTCAGAAGGGTGCTGAAGCGTGGAAAAACGGTGATATAGAGACGTTTGGCAGGCTTTCATTTGAGAGCGGAAAATCTTCTATTTACAACTGGGAAACAGGCTCTCCTGAGCTTAAAAAGCTGTATGAAATAATGACTCAGACCGAAGGTATTTACGGCGGTCGCTTTTCGGGTGCAGGCTTCAAAGGCTGCTGTATGGCTCTGATAAATCCCGAGTTTGAAGAGTCGATAACCGAAAAAGTAACACGCGAATATCTCAAAGCATTCCCCCATCTTAAAGATAAATTTTCCGTGCACATCTGCAAGAGTGCAAACGGTGTCAACTCCTGATTTTTTGAGGTGCTTTTATGAAATGTCTTATTCTTGCGGCAGGCTATGCAACCCGCCTTTACCCTCTTACCGAAAATTTTCCCAAACCGCTTCTTGAAGTAGGCGAAAAAACAATTCTCGACTGGCTGGTAGACGATATCGATACCTCGGGTGAGGTTGACGAATATGTTGTTATTTCCAACCATAAATACGCACACCATTTTGAAGAATGGGCAGCAAAAAAAGCACAAAAAATCACCGTTGTTGACGACGGTACGGATACGAACGAAACCCGTCTGGGTGCGGTAAAAGATATTCAGTTTGCGATTGAAAAGCTCGGTCTTGACGATGATATGCTTGTTATTGCAGGCGACAACGTGCTCGATTTCAGCCTTACAAAATTCATCGCATACGCTAAAGAAAAAAACACGTCCTGTATTATGCGTTATTATGAGCCGGAATTCACCAAGCTTCTCAAGTGCGGTGTTGTAACAGTTGACGAAACCGATAAAGTGCTTGATATGACTGAAAAATCACCGACTCCCGCAACAAACTGGTGCTGTCCTCCGTTTTATTTTTACTCGAAGGCTGATGCAAGGCTTGTGCAAAAAGGTATTGACAGCGGTTGCGGTACAGACGCACCCGGCAGCTATATTGCCTGGCTTTGTAAGCAGACTCAGGTACACTCAATGGAAATGCCGGGCAGTCGCTATGACATAGGCAACCTTGAAAGCTACGAAAAAGTCAAAGCAGAGTACAAAGGTATAAACTGACAAATACGTCGCTCTCATAAATAACAGCGACTCAAGAAAAATTATAATCGACAAGCTGAAGCGGTAACAAGCAAGTGATTTGCTTGTTACCGCTTTTTCAGACTATCGATAAAGTCACCGAGAACACACACAAGAAAAATACAAGGGACTTTTTCAAAACAAAACAAGAAAAATCAGGAGGATTAACAAGTAAATCTTTCTGATTTTATTGTGTTAAATATTGTGTGTTTGCCGTGTTTTTGCCCTCTCGCGGTACCTTTGTACAGCTTCGAGGCAAAGAACATGGCATCTCGTCACCTTTCTCGAAGTCTCACAGCTTGCCGAAAAATACTTTTTCGACAAGCTGAAGCGGTAACAAGCAAGTGATTTGCTTGTTACCGCTTTTAATATTTACTTTATCGGCGGTTTGTTTTGTTCGACAAATCACCGTATAAAGGTGTTGCGATGCCGAAACCTCCTGATACGGTCAAAATCTGACCTGTTGTGTATGCCGATTCATCGCTTGCAAAATAAACTGCGGCTTCAGCTATTTCTTCAGGTTTTCCCATTCTGCTGAAAGGTATATGGCGAAGAAACAGTTCTTTGAATTCATCAGAAAGCTTTTCCTGCACTGCATCGGTCGCGGTCATACCGGGAAGAACAGCATTACAGCGTATGTTGTTTTTGGCTTCATGCACCGCAATAAGCTTAGTAAGATAATTGATTGCCGCTTTACTTGTTCCGTATGCAACCTGCGAAATGTCCGGCACAAGTCCGCCTACAGAAGAAATATTGATAATACTTCCGCCGCCTTGCTTTGCCATATATTTAATTGCTTGCTGACTTGCCATATACACACTTTTAAGGTTTATATTTACCGTATCGAGAAAAACATCGACATCAGTATTTGAAAAATCAAGGTCCTTGCCCGGATTTGAAGTACCGAAATTGTTTATCAGCACGTCAATGCGACCTGCATCCTTAATAACTTCTTCTGTCATTGATATATATGACTCAGGCTTACTTGCATCGTTGTACACATATTTAACATTACAGCCCTGTGAATTCAGCTTGTCCGCCTCTTCCTTCGCAAGCTCAAGGTTTCTTGCCGCCATATAAACCGCGGCACCCTCTTTTGCACACATCTTTACACAAGCGAGTCCGATACCTCTGGTGGATGCGGTAATTAACACAGTTTTATCTTTCAATCTCATATTTTTGCTCCTTTTTTATCTTTGTGAATTGCAGGAAGAAAAAGCACGGCGATTATTCCGACGGCAACACATACAATTTCAACCGTTGCAAGCAGTTTTGCCGAATCTGTAGCTGCAGTAATCTCGTTTGACCCAACACTTATAAGATTTGCAACGCTGTTAGTGTACAGAGGTACAAACACTGCTACTCCGAAGGGAGCGGCAAGGTCACGGAAAAGTCCGTAAGTTCCCGTACCTGCACCCGAATTTTTCGCAGAAACACCCGACAAAACAACTTTCATAAATATCGTGCCGTTACCGCCCAATCCGAATCCGAGTATACCTAATGAAGATGCAAGCAAAAGCACTGATGTGTTTGCGGAAAACAAAAGCATAACAGCACAGCCGATTCCCGTAAGAGCAAGTGAGCCGACAAGCACTTTTTTAGGCTCATAGCGGTCTGCAAGAGGACCGAGGATAACAGCGCCCAAAGACATTCCGATATACATAACAGAGATTGCATAGCCCGATATAACAGAATTCTGCGGCTGAGTATAATTAACAAAAACTATAATGTTAGTCATATTCGCCTGCATAAGTCCCTGGGTCAGAAACAGAGCAAGCACAGAAAGAACAAACGCTTTTCTTTTTATAAAATCCCTTTTAAGAATAGGATTTACAGCCTTTTTTTCTGATATATAAAGTCCGACACCCGATATTACGGATGTGATAAGAACTGCAATAAACAGCCCTGATTGCCAGCCGAAATTCTGACCGAATGACGGCACACAAAGAAGCAGGCTGAAGAAAAGCAATATAAAAATCGCACCGATACTGTCAAATTTCTCCATTCTTTTTGGGGCAGATGCTCTGTTATCCTTAATCAAAATACAAAGAAAAAGTACAACAGCCGATATTACGGCACACACCCATATCATTGTACGCCAGCCGTAATATTTTATAATAAGTCCGCCGATGGTCGGCCCGAAGATTACCGAGATGCTTGAAATGAACATATAAAGCGCAAAGCCTTTTGCGATTTTATCGGGCGGAAATTCTGTCACAATGTAAGAGATTACAACAGGTGCAATAGCTGCAGTTCCGATACCGACAATAAAACGTGCAATAAGCATAAGCAGAAGCGAAGGAGCTACCGCGGTCAGAATATTACCGAGCAAAAAAACAGCTATGCCCAGCAGCAAAGTTTTCCTTCGGCCTATCACATCGCCCAATTTACCCAGAACAGGGGCAAAGGCTGCGGCAGACATTGCCATAGCGAGCGCCGTCCATGTTGTATTGTTATACGGAAGATTAAGTTCTTCTACAAAAGCAGGACTGAATAAAGATGTGAAAC
The DNA here is from genome assembly GCA_017516485.1 of Clostridia bacterium. Classification (GTDB taxonomy): domain Bacteria; phylum Bacillota; class Clostridia; order Oscillospirales; family Acutalibacteraceae; genus UBA8612. The sequence continues at coordinate 38,986 of JAFXCH010000011.1, read as the reverse complement.
CGCCGACTAATCCTACGAGAAAAGCCGCCAAAGCATACGGTGTAAAGCCTTTTATATGAGGCTTCTGAAAAAGTTTTTCCATACTGTTCACTCCAATTCTGTTCATAGTATTACCGCATTATTTTAAATTTATTTTATTGATTTAGGTAATACTTTTATCTAAAAAGAGAAAGCGATGAAAATATGCAGGAAATAACTTCCGGAGCATCTAACTTGCTGATAAAAAAGAAGAGCACGCAAAAGCGTACTCTTTAAGTTTACAGTTTTGAGTGGCGAATATAACCGAATCGATTTCTTAACGCAAAAACTCTCCCGAGTTCGATTCTGCAAAGTTAAAAATATATAGTGAAGTTTGGGCAAAGCCCAAGTGAAGTTATCCCTTATGGCATAGTGAAGTGTTTTGCCTACAGCAAAACATGAAGTTAAGTGTGCCCCAAAACTTGCGGAGCAAACTTCACTGCGAAGCAACTTCACAATGCGAAGCATTGCTTCATGTGCCGCAAGGCACACTTAGTTCAAACAAAAAAAGACAAGCCCTAAAGCTTGTCTTTTTTGTTTGTGGTGACCCGGACGAGAATCGAACTCGTGTTACCGCCGTGAAAGGGCGGTGTCTTAACCTCTTGACCACCGGGCCAGGTCAGCCGGAACTATTGCTCCGACTTAAGTGTGGTAGCGGCAGTGGGACTCGAACCTACGACACTTCGGGTATGAACCGAATGCTCTAGCCAACTGAGCTATGCCGCCACAAAAAGCTTGTTCATTGTATTATATTTTGACTCATTTGTCAATACTTATTTTAAAAAAATATAAAATTTTTTCAAATAATAACGGCTGAATTACCAAAACGTAATCCAGCCGCTTTTTCATTGAGTTAAATTACTGCTCAACAGTGTAAACGCTGACCTTCTTGCGGTCACGACCCATACGCTCGAATCTGACAACACCGTCAACCTTTGCGAAGAGAGTGTCATCGGAGCCCTTGCCAACGTTTGTGCCGGGATGGATGTGTGTACCGCGCTGTCTTACAAGGATGTTACCTGCAAGAACAAACTGACCGTCTGCACGCTTTGCGCCAAGTCTCTTGGACTCGGAATCACGGCCGTTACGGGTGGAACCCATACCTTTTTTATGAGCAAAAAGCTGAATGTTTATCTTAAGCATTTGTGTTACCTCCGTAAATTACTTTGATGCTGCGAGGATATTCCTTCGCAAGCGTCCTGATGTGAGCTTCAAGCCCGTCAAGCAACTTTGAGGCTTCTGCGGATTCTTCGAGCAGCTCAAGGAGCATATAGCCATCGTCAGCCTCTGCCTTTGACCTGACATTTAGAAAATCCGTAATCGTGTTTGCTGTGAGATATGCTGCAGAAGAAACTGCCGCACAGACAATATCCTGACCTGCCTCGGCATAACCTGCGTGACCGCTGCACTCAAACCCGATATTAGCCTTGCCCGAACGGACAAACTTAAAGCGAATCATAGCTGATTAGCCGTTGATAGCGGCGATCTCAACCTTAGTGTAGGGCTGTCTGTGACCCATCTTGCGCTTCTCGTTCTTCTTGGGCTTGTAGGTGAAGACAACGATCTTCTTTGCCTTACCGTTCTTGATAGCCTTAGCTGTGACTGTTGCACCCTCAACGTAGGGAGCGCCAACCTTGATGGAATCGTCGGAGCCTACTGCGATAACCTTGTCGAAGACAACCTCGCTGTCAGCTTCAACATTGAGCTTCTCGATGTAAAGTGTGTCGCCGGCAGATACCTTATACTGCTTGCCGCCGGTCTCAATGATTGCGTACATTTTTCTACCTCTTTTATTAAGTCTCGCTATTCAGGGGTACCGCCCGTGAGAGAGCGGATTTGGGCACAATTATAGTGCAACCCGTAATATGCGGCTTAAGTAGTATAACACAGGAGTCAAGGTGTGTCAACACCTTTTTTAAATTTATTTATTCTTCCTGAAAACGTCTGTTTTATTGATAACAGTGACAAGTAAAGTTGCGCAGACAATACCTGCAACTGCCTGAATTCCGTTGGGCGGAATGTTGACAAGGGACGCTTTCCAGCCATACATAAATCCCTCAAAAACATAGTATCCGCCAATCATCACAAGCTCGGCGATAACACCACTGAGCGCGTATGCAACCGGCTTATTTTTGATTTTTCCGAATGTTTTAATCAACAGATATGCTGTAAGCGCAACAAGCCCCTTTACCGCAAATGTTACGGGTGCATAAACAGCATAACCCAGAAACAAATCGGCAAGAGCTGAACCGATACCTGCGGCAAGGAAGCCGTAGAGCGGACCGAGCAGCCAGCCTGAAAGAAGCACGAAGCAATCGCCGAGATTTATGTAGCCGTGAAGCGGCGACGGAATATGAATAACAAGTGTTGCTACACAAGTTACTGCCGCAAGCATTGCCGCAAAAACAAGATTTTTGGTATTTCTTTTCATTAAAAAGCTCACTTCCTTTTTTACAATTTTATTACAGTATAAAAAATGTGTCAATCTTAATATTTAACAAATGATTACAATTCCGAAAAAGAAATTTTGTTATTTTTTCTTTTTAATTTTATACATTGAATATAACACTGTTTTCTGTTATAATCACGGCAGAGTAATCGGGAGGTAAAAAAACATGACTTTTGAAATAAAAGGTAAAGATTTTATAAAGAACGGCAAGCCCATAAAGCTGATTTCGGGTGCGGTGCACTATTTCCGCAATATGCCCGACACCTGGAATGATATTTTCAAAAAGCTCAAAGCAATGGGCTGTAACTGTGTCGAAACCTACTGTGCATGGAATATGCACGAAAAGCAGCCCGGTGTATACGATTTCACAAACAACCTTGATATTGCATCTTTCATAAAAGCCGCAGGTGAAGAGGGTCTTATGGCTATTGTCAGGCCGGGACCTTATATCTGCTCCGAGTGGGAATTCGGCGGTCTGCCGTGGTGGATTCAGGCTGACGAAGATATCGAAATACGCTGTATGAACAAGGCTTACATAAAGCATTTTGACCGATACCTTGACCGTATGTGCGACGAAATACGTCCCCTGCTGTGCACCAACGGCGGCAACGTAATTATGGTGCAGTGTGAAAACGAATACGGCTACTATGGTTACGATAAAGAATACCTTAACTACCTCAAAGAGGGCTTTATACGCAGAGGTATTGATGTGCCGCTCTTCACATCTGACGGTACAAGCAAAGAAGACTTGCTCGACGGCACAATCGACGGCTGCCTAGCAACGCTCAACTTCGGCAGTAAGGTCGAAGAAAACTTCAAGGCACACGACGAGCTTTATCCCGATAGCCCCAAGATGTGTATGGAAATGTGGAACGGTTGGTTTGACGCGTGGGGTGACGAAAAGCACCATACAACCTCTGCCGAGGACTACGCAAAAGTTGTTGACGATATGCTCGCACGAGGCAGCCTTAATATGTATATGTTCATAGGCGGTACAAACTTCGGCTTCACCTCAGGTGCAAACCACTACGAAAAATATCTGCCCGACGTAACAAGCTACGATTACGATGCACCGCTCACCGAATGCGGCGACACAACAGCAAAATACTACGCAGTAAGAGAAGTAATCAAAAAATACATCGACTATCCTCTGCCTGAAGTGCCTGCAAACCGCGAGAAAAAGGCATATGGCAGAATCACGCTCGGCGAGTCCGTCGGCTTCTTCGATATGATTGATGTACTTTCAAAGCCGATTCATTCCGACGTACCGAGATGTATGGAACACTACGGCACAGGCTACGGCTATATCGCGTATCAGTCAACCCTTAACCGCGATTACGATGATGTTGAGCTGACATTCAGCGAAATCGGCGACAGAGCACACATTTACATCAACAAAAACCTCATCGGCATTGTTTACACAAACGACGAGAAGCTGAGCGTTAACATCACCGCAAGGCAAGGTGACGTACTCACAATTCTCTGTGAAAATATGGGCAGAACCAACTTCGGCCCGAAGATGATGAAGAAAAAAGGTATCGCAGGCAGATGCCTTATTGATGACAGAATACACTTCAACTGGAACGTATATCCCCTGCCGATGGACAACCTGAATCTGCTCACATTCAGCGACAAAAAGCCTGAAGAAAAGTCCGCATTTTACAGAGGATATCTCAATGTTGACGAGGCAAAAGACACCTTCCTCAGACTCGACAATTTCACAAAGGGCTTTGTAACCGTCAACGGATTCAACATAGGCAGATACTGGGAAATCGGCCCGCAGAAAACGCTCTACATCCCTGCATCCCTGCTCAAAGAAGGCAAAAACGAAATTGTTGTATTTGAATCCGACTCAATCAAGGGTGCACCCGAAATCGAATTCTGCGACAAACCTGTATTGGAGTGAGATGTATGACTACAAAAATCATTTGCGATTTTGCACCATCAAAAGACAACAACCGCAACAGCGAAGGTGCGTTTATTACGCTGAAAAACGGTAATATTATGTTTGCATACTCACGCTACGGCGGCGAAGGTGACGACGACGGTGCGGCGGCAGATATATACGCAAGCATTTCGCCTGACGGAGGCGAGAGCTTCGGCGAGCCGTATCCGCTCATAACTCACACCGAGATGAATGCAGACAACATTATGTCTGCAAGCTTTATGCGTATGGCAAACGGTGATATAGGTCTGTTCTTCCTTGCAAAAACAAAAACCGTCAACTGTCTGTGCTACCTCATCCGCTCAAGTGACGAGGGCAAGACATGGAGCAATCCCGTACTATGCAGTGAGGACAGCGGCTACTTTGTAGTAAACAACGACCGACCCGTACGCACAATAAGCGGCAGGATACTTATACCTGCTGCAAAGCACGGCACGGTATGTCTGCCCGGCAGTAAATTTCTCGACGATATCCTGCCCGGTGTGCTTTATATCTTTGCATCCGATGATGACGGATTCACCTGGTACAAGCTGTTTTCGGGGCTTACCCTGCCCTACTGTGCAGGCTGTACAACAGGTGTACAGGAGCCGGGACTGCTTGAATTGCCCGACGGCAGGCTGTGGTGCTATATCCGAAATGATTCGGGCAGACAGTACGAAACATTTTCCGATGATGACGGTGCAAGCTGGGACGAGCCTACACCCTCACACTTCACAAGTGCGACTTCTCCGCTTTCGACAAGACAGCTTCGGGACGGCAGAATAATTGCCGTATGGAATCCTATACCTGTTTATAACGGCAGAAGAGAAGAAGTTGAAGGTGTATGGACGGGTGGACGCACTCCGCTTGCAGCCACATTCAGCACCGACGGCGGCAATTCATTTGCAGAACCTGAATTAATCGAAACAGATGAAAGGTCGGGCTACTGCTACACCGCAATACACGAAACAGATGGCGGCGAAATACTGCTCGCCTACTGTGCAGGCTCGGTTGAAGACGGCTGCACACTAAACCGTTTAAGAATAAGAAAGATAACGAGGTAAAGCTATGAAAGTTATAAGACAGACAGGCTGTGACAAAATTTTTCCTTACATCGCATATATCCCCGAAACCTTAAGCGACAACCCTGCACTGATAATTCAGCTGCACGGTGCAGGTGAAAGAGGCAACGGTACGGATGAGCTTGACAAGGTGCTTGTACACGGCTTTCCCAACATTGTAAACGACGAAAACCTCAAGGACTGCATACTCATTATGCCCCAGTGTGCCTGCGAAAGCTTCTGGGTTGCAAGAATAGAGAGCATCAAAAAATTTATTGACCGGGCTATTGAAGAATTTTCGATTGACACCGACAGAGTATATCTTTGCGGAATAAGTATGGGCGGCTACGGTACGTGGAATACGGCTATGGCATACCCCGATATGTTTGCCGCAATCGCCCCCTGCTGCGGAGGCGGTGCAGCCTGGGGTGCATCGGTGCTGAAAATGCCGGTTTGGGCTTTTCACGGACTTGCCGACGACGTTGTTCTGCCACGCAACACAACAGATATATTTGACAAGCTCAAGCAAACCAACCCGAACGCCAAGTGCACGCTTTACGAAGGAGTAGGTCACGACTGCTGGGATCAGGCTTTCTCTGAAGAGCTGCTTGAGTGGATGCTGGAAAAGAAGAAGTAATTAGGAGTTAGGAATTCGGAATTAGGAATTAACATTACAGTAAATTTGATATAAAAATAACAACGGGCGAACACAGTTCGCCCCTACAAATTGATTTTAAGGAGGTTATATATTATGTTTTTTCGATTCAACATCAATCTTACTGAAGAAGATTATCTCGCTTTCAGTCAATTCACTTCGTTCGAATCTGTTCTCGGAAAAAAGCAACTCAACAAAAGCCGTATACTGTTTGTTGCTCTTATGGCTTTTATGGTTGTACTTCTCTTAATTTTATGCAGATTTACGTTGCTATCTTTAGGTTTTGCAATATTTGTCGCACTGATTACCTTGATTTATATGTTGCTGCTAAAAAAGATACTCACGCTCAACATTAAAGCTCAGATAAAACGAATGAAAAAAATAGGCACACTACCTTGTGATTTTGAATCTGTATATGAGTTTAATGAGGAAAGCATCACAGAAACAAGCTCAACTGCACGCACCGAACAAAGCTACAGGGCAATCGAGAAGATATGCGTAGTCAAAGACCGATATATTCTTCTTTACAACAGCAGTATCAGTGCTTACATACTACCGATACAACAAATCAAAGCACAGTCGAATGCAGATGAATTTTTACGCTTTATTTCTGAAAAATGCAATACGGTTGAATATTATTAAGTCATAAACGGGCGAACACAGTTCGCCCGCCAATGTTTCCCTATCTGATATCGGTATAGTTGTGGATAATGAAATTCGAAAATTAAATTCAGTGTATGATGCGGTTAAGGTTGATAAATATTGCATTATGCCGGATCATGTTCATTTCATAATTTCCATAAACACTGATGAAAACGGGCGAACACAGTTCGCCCCTACGATATCACGGGTAATAAAGCAATTTAAAGGGTCTATTACCAAACAAATAGGAAGACCCATTTGGCAAAAATCGTTTTATGACCACGGCATACGGAATCAGCAGGATTATAACGAGATTTGGGAATATATCGAGAATAATCCATTGAAATATCTATCAAAAAATACACCGTGCATTTATAACAACATCGTTATCCAATAAATCACACTGTAAATAAATGCGGATGTTGTGCCGTAGACAATAACAGGTCCTGCGATTTTAAACATATTGGCCGCAGTGCCAAGGATGTTGCTCTCTGCTACTGTCAATATAGGACACACCGGTTTGGCAAAAAAATTTACAATAAAACGGTGGCGTAGTATAATGAAGTAAAGTGAGGTGTGGTATATGAAAAGAACTATATGTATTCTGCTATCCTTGTTGTTTGTTCTTTTTTCTTTTGTGGGGTGTTCCAAAGAACAAATCGAAAGACCTAATGTGAACACAGATTATCTATCTGAAATAATGAAATCATCAGATAAATATCCACAATTAACAAAAGTGGAATTTATCAACATTACAAAGAACTACTTATCTTCAAACAAGTGGGATATCCCTGCTGAGAAGGCTTGTTTCTCTACATATGGTGTTAATTATAGTGCATATATCGTTGAAAAAGAGTTTTTGTTTTCAATCTACACGAAGAACGATCCTGATGGTTCTATGATATATGATGTCTGTTTGTCATATTATTTAAATGGTAAGGTTGATAAAACCGAAACTGACCCTGCACTTTTCGAAGACTTCCTAAATTGATTAAAAGGCTTGGCCGATTTGGTCAAGCCTGTTTGGTTAAAACAATGTCGTTATCCAATAAATAACGCCGTAGACAAATGCGGCGGCGGTGCCGTAGACGATGACGGGGCCTGCGATTTTGAACATATTTGCAGCTGTGCCGAGTATATTACCCTCGGTTTTAAACTCCATTGCAGGTGACACAACAGAATTTGCAAAGCCCGTAATAGGTACAATTGTGCCTGCTCCCGCATAGCGTGCGATTTTATCGAAAACACCTGCACCCGTAAGGATTGCCGCTATCACAATAAGCGTTATAGCAACAAGAGTTGATGCAGTATCTTTATCTGCTCCTAAATAGATATAGAGCATACGGAATGCCTGACCGATTGTACAGATTCCGCCGCCGAACAAAAAAGCAAAGAGCGTGTTTTTGATTTTAGGTGACGGCGGCACAGTATTGTGCACCATTTTTTTGTATGATTTTTTATCCATAAAAAATCTCCCCTTTTGCAAGTTATTTTTTGCAAAAGGGTACAGATTATACAATGAATTGATTTATCAATTCAAATCATGGAGTGGGAACGAGAAATCATGTTGCGGCAAGCAACAAATCATGCGAAGCAAATCATTATCGCTTCTTTTTATGATTTGCCGTACGGCATGATTTGATTTTTTCAAAATCATGATTTGCAAAATTTCATTTTGCATGATTTGCGTTTTTTAAACGCATTATTCATATGCGTCTTGATTTAATCAGTGATATATACTAAAATATTTTCATCAAGCAAAGGGAGATAAAAAATGAAAAACGTTGTACTTATAGGTATGCCGGGTGCAGGCAAGAGCACGATAGGCGTACTGCTTGCAAAATCGATGCTGTACAGCTTTGTAGACACTGACCTTATGATACAGAACGCCTACAACAAGAGCCTTTGCGACATTATAGACGAAAACGGTACGGACGAATTTCTCAGAATCGAAAACGACGTAATCTGCTCGGGTGAATTTGAGAAAAGCGTTATTGCAACGGGCGGTAGTGCTGTGTACGGCACAGAGGCTATGCAAAAGCTTAAAGAAAACGGCACTGTGGTTTATCTTCAGCTACCGCTGGCTGAAATTGAACGCAGACTCGGTGACATTCACACACGAGGTGTTGCGATGAAAAACGGTACTACCGTAGCGGAACTGTATAACGAAAGAAAAAGCATTTACGAACAGTATGCCGACATCACTCTCGACTGCTCCGGACTTACGGCAGAGCAATGCGTTGACAGAATAATAGCGATGATAATGTAAAAGAAAAGCGTACAGAGGATAAACCTCTGTACGCTTTTTGATTATTCGGCAATCTGATAAATTCTTACATAATCGACAATAAACTCTGTGTGATAAGTTTCCTTATCAAGTGCTGCGAGCTGAGTTTCATCGGGGATTTCGAGAGAAACTATAACATCTTCCATAACCTCGGAAACACCTTCGCCGAATGAGCTGCGGCAGGTCTCTACACCATTAACGTAGAAAATATACTCATCGTCAGTCCACATAACACCGTAGGTATTATACTCCTGATGAATATTGTTGCCCTTGTAATATCCGAGACGCTCGGACTGATAGCCCTCCTGCACACCGTCGACACCTGCACAGTGAATCGTCTGTGCGACTGATTCATAGCGCTTATGTGTTTCGTTGTTATAGCTTTCCATTATGTCAATTTCGGCACCACCGACACCGCCCTTGGAAACGGAAGCGGTATAGGGTGCATCAGCCTGAATCCAGAAAGCTGACCAGAAGCCTGAGCCTTCGTTAAGGATGCAACGGATTTCAAAGTAGCCCTTGCAGTAACGCTCCTTGAGCTTTATCATACCCGTATACCAGCCTTCGCCGTATGTACCGTCGGTCTGATAATCGCCCGTCATAATCATATTGCCGTCTTCAACCTTAACCTGGCTTTCGGCGTTGAAGCCGCCTCTTCTCGGGCCGCTTCCTCTGTAATCCCATACGGTTGTATCAAGCTCGGTACCATTAAACTCATCTTCAAAAACAAGGCTGTAACCTGTGAGGTCAAGCTCATCTCCGAGAGGTCTTACGGGAAGATCGAAAACAGTAAGACCGATAAGCTCTGCAACAACAAGCAGTGAAGCTATCAACGTCTTCAAAGAGCCTGAGGTGAATGCTTTTTTAAGGTATTTCCTCTGAAGGTCAACACCGTGCATCTGCCACGGAGCAAGCTTGAGTACTTCAGTTAAGAATTTGTCAAACATTTTTATTACCTCCATGAATTATTCAGCAATCTGATATATTCTTACGTAATCGACAATAAACTCGGTATGATAATTTTCTTTATCAAGCTCTGCAAGCTTAGCTTCATCGGGAATTTCGAGAGAAACGATAACGTCTTCCATAACCTCGGAAACACCGTTGCCGAATGATGAGCGTGCGGTTTCAACACCGTTGATGTAGAAGATATACTCATCCTCAGTCCACTTAAGGCCGTAGGTATTGTACTCATCACAGATATTTTTGCCCTTGAATTCGCCGAGAATACGCGACTGGAATCCCTCTTCCACACCGTCAACACCTGCACAGTGGATAGTCTGTGTAACAGAGTTTCTGCTGAAGAAAGTGGGTGTACCGATAGACTCGAAAATATCGATTTCAGCACCGCCGACACCGCCCTTTGAAACAGAAGCGGTATACGGGCTGTCAGCCTGAATCCAGAAAGCTGACCAGAAACCGTCGCCGTCATTGACCTTACAACGGATTTCAAAGTAACCCTTACAGTATCTTTCCTTGAGCTTAATCATACCTGTGTACCAGCCTTCGCCGTATGTGCCGTCGGTCTGGTAGTCACCTGTGATAATCAGGTTGCCGTCTTCAACCTTTACCTGACTCTCAGCATTAAAGCCACCTCTGCGAGGGCCGCTGCCTCTGTACTGCCATACGTCCGTATTAAGTGCCGTACCGTTAAACTCATCTTCAAAAACGAGCTCGTAACCCGTAAGGTCAAGCTCGGGGCCTCTTGGCGTTGTGGCTGTATCAAAAATCATAAGGCCGAAAAGCTCGGCAATCGCAACTATTGCCGCAATAATCTTTTTGGGTGAAAATGAGAAAAGCTGTTTGAAATACGTACCGAGCTGATTATATGCCCACACCTGTCTGTAGGCAAACTTAAGTTTTTCCGTCAAAAATTTTTCCATAAACAAATTCCCCTGTTATTCACTAATCTGATAAATTCTTACATAGTCAACAACAAACTCGGAATGGTATGTTTCGGGGTCGAGCTGTGCAAGAGCCTCTGCTGAGCCCTGACAAAGCGAAACTCTGACCTGCTCCTCTACCTGAGAAACACCGTTACCGAAAGTTGAACGTGCTGTTTCAACACCGTTTACGTAGAAAATATACTCATTCTCAGTCCACTTAAGACCGTAGGTGTTGTACTCATCATAGATATTTTTGCCTTTGAATTCGCCGAGCATTCTGGACTGGAAGCCCTCCTGCACACCGTCTACACCTGCGCAGTGAATTGTCTGTGCTACGGCATTTGAGCCGAGAGTTTTGCCCCAATTCATAGCTTCGAAAATATCGATTTCAGCGCCGCCTACGCCGCCCTGAGAATATTCAGCCTCGTAGGGATGCTTTGCCTGAATCCAGAAAGCAGACCACATTGCGCCGCCTGCACTTGCCTTGCACTTGATTTCGAAATAGCCCTGCTTATACCACTCACGAAGTGCGATATCACCGCAATACCAGCCTGCACCGAGTGCACCGTCCTCAAGATATTCGCCGGTAATTATGAGGTTGCCGTTTTCAACCTTTGTCTGTGAGGGTGAGTAGCAGTAGCCGCCACGCTCTGCACCCGTACCCCAATACTGCCAGACATCAAGGTTAAGCTCAGAGCCGTCGAACTCATCCTCAAAAACGAGCTCATAACCTGTAAGGTCAAGCTCTTCGCCTCGCGGAGTGAGAGCTGAATCAAAAATAATCAGGCCGAAAATCTCGGCAATAGCAAGAATTGCCGCAATAACTTTTTTGGGTGAAAAAGAGAAAAGCTGTTTGAAGTATGTACCGAGCTGATTGAAGCCCCATACCTGTCTGTAGGCAAACTTGAGTTTTTCCGTAAGAAACTTATCAAACATAAATATTTACCCTCTTTATTAAAGTTTTACCTTGAATACAACCTTTGTAACCTCGGCACTATCAGCACCTGCGTTAACGCAAGGCTTGTGAGCATCTTCGGGAAGAAGGTAGACAAAAGTGCCTGCATCGAGAATGATGCTGCTGACATACTCGGGGTCTGCATAGAAGCCGATGTCGCCGCCCTTTGAAAATTCTTCGCTCAGCTCAACCTTACAGTCGGAGATATGTGCCCAGTCGATACGTTCAACACCCTTGAGTACAACCTGAACGTCGGCATATCTGCGGTGAGCCTCGAGCTGTTTTGTTTCGGCGGCACCTGTAATATTAGTAGCTATGCTTGCTGTGAGCTTGTCAGCAATAAGCTCATAGCTGCCGTCGGGCTTCGGGTTTTCAAAATATTCTTTTACAAATTCGTAAACCTTTTCAAATTCGGGACATACGCTGTAATAAAGCTTAAGGTCGTCAATTTTACCTGTTATCATGGGGTATTCCCTCCGTTTATAATTTAGTTAATTTGATTATAATATATATGTTTTTTAAGCACAATAGATTTAACAAAAAATTGACATTATTCCTTTATTCGTGCTCTTTCGCTCGGCAAAGTGCAATAACCCCCTCAAAAAAAAGTGTGCAACCTGCACAAACTGAGTATTGCCAAAAAAACACTGTTTGGTGTTGTATCCGATTTTTCTCAAACTGGTGTTTTATTCATTGACGGAGCGGTTTTTTGTGGTATAATATGAATTACGACACACGAAATCGTATAGGCTTTTTGCCTTCATCAACTATATCAGAGGGAGTTTGTTTTACTATGTATGTTAAAGATGTAACTGTTCAGAACCAGGTTGGTCTTCACGCTCGTCCCGCAACATTCTTCATCCAGAAGGCAAATGAGTTCAAGTCTTCTATTTGGGTAGAGAAAGAGGATCGCCGTGTTAACGCTAAGAGCCTTCTCGGCGTACTTTCACTCGGCATCATGGGCGGCACAGATATCCGCATCATCGCAGGCGGTATCGACGAAACTCAGGCTGTTGACGAGCTTGTTCGCCTTGTAGAGTCCGGTTTCTCCGACTAATTTAAGTTTAACACATCAATCGGTAAAATAATCTTGTCATGGCGTTTTCTCAGGCACATGGCAAGATTTTTTATTTCAGGGAGATTTGAAATGCAGAAATTCAAAACCGCACTGATGGATGAAGCGGCACTTGTACGTGCCGTAAGAAGAATATCGCACGAAATAGTCGAGCGCAATAAGGGCACCGAAAGCCTTGTACTCGTCGGAATAAAGAGCAGAGGTATACCCCTTGCCAAGATGATAAGAGAAAATATCTATGCCCTTGAAGGTGTTGAGCTGCCGCTCGAAACGCTCGATACTTCACTCTACCGCGACGATATTGCCAAGCCCGACTCAGCTCCGCCTGTCCCTCTTTCAACAGATGTTACGGGCAAGCGTATTATTCTCGTTGACGATGTACTCTATACAGGCAGAACGGCGAGAGCGGCTATAGAGGCTGTATTCTCAATGGGCAGGCCTGCAAGAATACAGCTTGCAGTACTTATTGACCGCGGTCACCGTGAGTTACCTATAAGAGCCGACTATATCGGCAAAAATATCCCGACTTCTCACAGTGAAGCCGTTGCAGTATTCCTGCCTGAAATTGATGGCAAGGCAGGCGCAGTAATACTCGAAAATCAATAAAAAATTATCCTCACTAAGCTCAATCGCTTTGTGAGGATTTTTCATTTTTAATTATCAATAATGTTGCGTATCCATATACCTTTTTTTACAAGTATAAAACCGATAATGCTCTTGAAAATTTCAATGCACTGCACAACAGTAAAGAGCGGTAATATCGGCAAAGATGTAAAGTTTGCAAGCACAGCGGCAAGCGGCACTGCAACAAACCACATTGAACAGCTGTCGAAAATAAGTGTAAGCAAAGTACGACCGCCTGAGCGGATTGTAAAATAACAATCGTGCGCAAAAGAAATCACAGGCATAAATGCCGCACCTATAAGCAGAAGATTTGTCGCAAGCTGACGAACCTCAGCCGTAGTGTTATAAATCATAGGAATAAACGGTGCACAGACGGCAAGAATTGCGCCCATAACAACACAGCCTGCAACTGTCGCCGCAATAAGTCTCCACGCGGTCTGCTTGGCTTTTTCAACCTCGTTTGCACCGAGATGCTGACCTACCATAATTGCAATTGCATTACCCATTGAAAGGAATACAACATTGAAAAGGTTTGAAACCGTAGACGAAATATTTACGGCGGCAACAACCTCAAGACCTCTTATAGAGTAGCACTGGTTAAGTGTTGCCATACCTGCCGACCAGAGTGCCTCATTGAGAAGCAGGGGCATACCTCTCTTTGCAATATCGGCAACAAGCTTTTTAGGTATATGCAGACTTCTGTAAACCCCCTTCATAAACGTGAAGCGTGCTGTATGACGGTGAGTGAAAACAAGCAGGATTGCAAGTTCAACATAACGGGATAAAACGGTTGCAACAGCGGCACCTGTAACGCCAAGCTTCGGGCAACCTAATTTACCGAAGATAAGTAAATAGTTAAAAATAAGGTTGACTGCAATTGCCGTAACACTTGAAATCATCGGCAGCTTTGTTTCGCCGACCTCACGCAGAGTGCTTGAGTAGACCTGTGAAAGTGCAAACGGCACAAGACCGAAGAGCATAACCTTGAAATAGCCCATCGCAAAGCCCATTGTAGCTTCAACATCGGCAGGTGAAGTGCCCTCTGCAAGATATAACGACACCAGCGTGTCGGGCATTATTATAAAAACACACATAGCGACGGCAACCATCGCAAAAGCAATTATCAGCTTCGCACGGAAGCAGTGCTTTATACCGTCATTATCGTTTGCGCCTGCATACTGCGTAGCAAAAATACCTGCACCGGAAAGTCCGCCGAAAATACAGATATAAAAAACAAACAGCAGCTGATTTACAATCGCAACGGCAGACATCTCAAGTGTACCGATTGCACCGACCATAACATTGTCAAGCAGGCTGACAACATTTGTAATTGTGTTCTGAATTATTATCGGTATAACAATGACGAACATACGCGAATAAAACGCACGGTCACCGATGATATTTGATTTGAGTGCCGAAGTTTTTTTAGTTCTTGTCACTTTTTCTTCTCCTTATGTAATGTTTATCAACTCAAAAAATCACAGGCGGTCGGCCGCCTGTGATATGAAATTATTCCACTTCGTTGTAGTATACGTCGAGTATCATTTCGTACGTTGCCGTCTTGTCCATATAAAACTCTGCATACACATCACCCTGCTTCATTTCACCGGGGATAGAGACTGTTTTGAGTCCCGTAACGCCGTTTGAGAGAAGGCTTGTTGCAAGGTAGGTAACTGAGCTGAGCTCGACATTTGTGCACGAATACTTTGAAGTTGTATTGTAAAGCCTTGTGATTGTGCCGATATCACGCTTTGCAGATTTTACAGCTGCAGAACCAAACTCAGAAACATAGGCCATCTGACGTTCCATTCTGCGGATACTTGCATCCTTATCGTCGCCACGGTCACGCACAAAGTCAACAGCTTGTTTACCGCGAAGCGTAACGGACTGACCCTTGCGGAATTCTCCGATTGTTTCGGTTGACTTGACGGTAACACCGCCGATAGCATCGTTAATCGGGCCGATACCCTCTATATCAAGCGAGATATAAGACTGCACCGGAATACCGAACAGTATTCGCTCAATTGCATCGACTGTATTGCGGCAGCTTGTGTGCTTACCGTCACCGTATGCGTATGCAAGACAGAGCTGCTGATTCTTCATACCGGCATAGTCACCTTTAGTTGTATAGACACCCATATCAACCATAATATCACGGGGTATTGAGATAACGGTTACATCACCGGTTTTTGTATCAATTACAAGAACCATATTTGTATCCGCCTGACCTGCCGTACCGATTTTATCGACATAGGTGCCGATATCATCTTTATCAATACCCATACAGGCTATTGAGGTAATATTCTCGTTGAACTGATATTTCTTGCCGTTGTAATATACTGTTTTACCGTCATTCTGCGTTTTCGCTTCATCGATGCTTTCGATTACAACACCCTTGTAATCAGTAAGAGCTTTCTTACCCTGATGCTGCAGAATTAAAAATGTGATTGCAAAGGAAGCTATAAAGAGGAAGAAAATCAGAAAGAGAATCAAGAGTACTTTCTTCCATTTTTTCTTTTTGGGCTTCGCATTTTCTTTCGGGATGTATAGAGGAAATCCATCTTCAACCTCAGAGTACGATTTTATATCGGTACGGTTGAGGGTAACGTCTTTATCGGAATCGTATTTATTTTTCTTATGAAATCGGGACATCGCTTACCAACACTCCGTTTACTAAATATCTTGACTTTTTATCGTTTGACATACATGTGCTGAGCACTACAATTTTGCTGTCGGCATCAAGCTTGATACCGCTGCGGACATTGCGCAGTGTAGACATCGGCTCAAGCGTATTCTGCTGGAAAGAATAGAGCACGTCGGGATTTGAAAAATCAAACGTATTCATAATATGACGGTTGTCATACTTGTAAGCAGAAATTATTTTATAGGTCAGCATACGGTCACGCGTGTAGATATAAAATGTATCGTGCGAATTGAAGAAATCGGGGTCTTCAAAATAGTGAAGCGTTGTGAACATCGTATCCTTACGCATATTGTGACCGTAAACAACCGTTACGGGGTCATAAAAATCAAGGCTGTTGCACGATTGAGTATATATCATACCTGCAAAAAGATATTTCTTATAAATGTTTTTATGAAGATAATAGTTATCATCAACCGCACTCTGCGCTATGGGGTAGTCGACCTGAGTGCCGGGAATACGAATCCACGCATAAACATCGCTGTTAATATCTATAAGCGACTCAAGGTCAACGGGGCTTGTAACCGCCGTACCGCCGTCGCCTTCAACCTGCGGCTGAGAATCGGAGCCTAAAGCTATTTCCGCCACTTTACCGTAGTTGACTTTTGCCGATATATCGTGGTAAGCCATAACTCCGAGATAAACCAGACAAACGGCCACAACAAATGCTGCCAGCAAAATCAGTATAAGCGGCAATTTGTTTTTTCTTTTTTCTTCTTCGTATTTTTCTTGGGCAAATTTATATCCCTTATTTTCGCGGTTCAGCTTAGCCTCCCCCTTTCTTCAATATACAAAAGCCCTAAGTTCTTGGCGAACACAGGGCTTTTACAGTCTGATTTTCAGAGCAATAATTATTCTGCTTTCTTCTTGCTTGTGTAGACAACTGCGCCGCCGAGTGCAAGAGCAACAACAGCTGCTGCAGATGCAGTCTTGCCTACATATGAGCCTGTGTCAGGAGAAGAGGGGTTTGTATCGGATGTGACAGGCTTCTTTGTTGTTGATTCGTCAATATCAGTTGTTGTTTCGTCAACATCGGGCTTTGAAGTAGGCTCTGAAGGCTTTTCAGAAGGCTCTTCTGAAGGCTTTTCGGTAGGCTCTTCTGTGGGAGGAGTCTTTGTTGTAGTTTCATCGATTGTGGGAGCAATCGGGCTGACTGCTGCAAAAGATGTAACAGCAACTGATGAAGCCACAGCCATAAGGAATATGCAAGCAATAATTGCGGAGATTACTTTTTTCATAGTAACACACCAAACCTTTCGTTTAATATAAAAGTACCTATAGCGATACTATTACTTATAATTTAAATTGATTATATCACAGTAAAAAACATGTGTCAACCGTAAATTCGCTAAAGAAAACGCAAATTCACGATGATTTTACCTTGTTACATTCTTTATCCACCTATATCGGTTAACTTTAACTGCGGCTACAGCACATTTGAGCACCTGGTCTGCCTTAAGGCAGGCAAAAGTAACCGCCGGCGGAAAATGAAAAACAAAAGCCGACAACAGTGAAGCAGGAAGCACTATCCCCCACATAAAAATAAGGTCGTTTTTAAATACAAAATCCGTTTCACCGCCTGCGGAAACGATACCGCCAAGCACAGGTGCTTCGTAACCCGTACCTATAAGGGTAACGCAGAGGATATTTATAAACATATTTGCAAGCTCTGCCGTCGCAGGCTCAACCTTAAACAGCGATATAAAAAAGCCTTTGAAAATAAACAGCAATGCACTTGAAACAACACTGATTATTACAAACAGCATCTGCAGGGTTTTGGTGTATTTTTTAACATCATCAATCCGGTTTTCGCCTACTGTTTTGCCGATTATGACACCTGCGGCATTACCTGCCGCATACGCAACAACACTCAGAACCTGGAACACCGTGCTCGCAATACTGTTTGCACTGAGTACCGTTTCGGAGCCGAGGTGGCCGAGAATCGCCCCCTGTACAGCCATAGCTATACCCCAACTGCCTGCAGAAAGCACAAGCGGAAAACCGACCTTTATATAGTCTTTAAAATAGCTTTTTTCAACCTTAAGCAGGTCTGAAAGCTTGAGCTTTACATTTTTTTCAACAGCAAAAACATACACCGCAACTACCAATAGCTCAACGAGCCTTGATATAAGCGTTGCAATTGCGGCACCTCTGATACCCATAACGGGTGCACCGAGTTTACCGTAAATCAGCACATAGTTGAGCGTGACATTTGTAACGAGCGCAACGAGTGAAACGCTGAAGCCTATGCGCACCTTTTCTACACTTCGCATAAGTGCAAGAAGCAGCTGTGAAACAACAAAAGGTATATATGAGAAACAGACGATTCGTGCATATTTCTCTGCCTCGGCAACAACAGCTGTCTGATCCGTCAACAGAGACAGCACACCCGTCGGTGCAAAAAACACGGCCGCAAAAACAGCAAGCGAAAGAGCCGTACCAACCGTAAGCGCAACCGCAAACACTCTGCGGATAGGCTGCATTTTTTTGACGCCCCAATACTGCGACGTAAGCACTGTAAGACCATTTGAAGTACCGAGTGCTATCATCTGCAGCATAAACTGAATCTGATTGACTACGGCAACCGCACTCAGTGACAGCTCACTGTAATCGCCAATCATAACATTATCGGCAAGGTTTACTGCATAAACAACAATATTCTGAAGAGAAATTGTAAGAGCCATTGTAAAAAAGCTCTTATAAAAAGCTTTATCTTTTACAAAAAGCTTCACTTGTACCACTTCTTACTTTTCGGATTTACGGGCTTCGACAACTTCTTTTGCAATCGATTTCATATCTTTATCTTCACGGGTGATTTCGTACTCTTCACCGGTTGCAATCAGCATATCCGTAAGGTCGCCGCCGCGCAGGTCTTCAATATACTTTGCTCTGTAAGTACGGTAGTAGCTGTCCGCACCCTCTTTTGCATCAGAGCGTACAACAAGGAAAATATATTCCTCTGTCTCAATAACAGTGGGTACATCGTATTCAAGTGCGGCAACAGAAGCAAGGAAGCCCTCCGGATAAGCGGCATTTGAAACCGCAATAAAGGTTGACTCAACCTCATTCCCGTCATTTATTTCGGCAAAGCTCATACCTTCTTCAAGCTGCTTGCGCCTGTTTTCAAAATCTTCTTTGAGCGCAGTCTTTTCCTCTTCGGATATCGGCACTGTTTCACCGTTTTCGTCCACTGTGGTAAAGTAGCCGTTTATAGCCTTAAACTCGACATAATTCTGATCGAAATACAGCTCTATTTCAGCTTCGGTAGCCTCGTATTCACTGCCTTCGCCAAAGTAATAAAGCAGAAGCTGTGTACGGAATTCACTTGCCTCGGCAACCTTCAAAACAGTCTGCTTGCTGATACCTGCTTTGGTATAATAGCTGCCGTACATTTTCCACTCTTCTTCAACAGAGTTGGCAATATTCTTTTTTTCATCGGCGGTGAGAGTAAGCTGCAGCTTGTCGAAAAGCGTTATTGATGCAACGTACTCAAGGCACTTGTCAACAGCCTGATTAATCAGTGTATCCGTTGCGTTAACGTCGCCGTCCGTACTTTCCGCAAGGGTGTATACCTCGCTGTAAAAATACGCAAAAACTTCATTGTCAACTTCCGCCTTGCCTACGGTAAGCACCGTACTCTTCTTAGAGGAGCACGAGCAGAGCGTACAAAGGCAGAGCGCCGCACAAAGTATTATAGCTGTAATTTTCTTCATCAGTCTTCATCCTTGAGATGTTTTATTTTTTCCTGCTCTTTGATGCCTTCTGCGTTTGTATACATATTGTTGCGGTAAACAAAGAAACGGCAGAAGAGATACTCGGTAACAAGGTTGAGCACCATTGTAAGCGCGAGCACTATGTATTCATTCCAGGAGGCGATAGCAGGAAAACTTGCCTTAAGCCAAGTGTCAAGCCATTCGCCGCCCCAGGTTGAGAGCGGAGTAAATACGCAGTAGAAGCCTGCAACCTTGAGCATTGCAACCGGCACATTTGCCGCAGATTTGAATGTAAATTTGCGGTTTACCGTGAAATTAAACAGCACGGAAAGCACAAGTGCAGGCAGATAAGCCGCCCAATAATTCAGATGCGCAACTTCATTTAAAAGTGTAAACGTAACAGTCTGAATTACGCCTGCACCCATTGAAAACGCTGCGAATTTTACGGTCTGTACAAGAGTCTGCTTTTTGGTAATTTCCTGAGCCATTTCCGTCACCTTCCGTATTGTAATTTCAGATATGCTTTAAACCACGGTTCATCACATTCGCAAACCGTAACTTAAAGCATATCACCTGCGAAGGAGAAATCTCCTCCGCAGGTCAATGTAAAACTTAAATTATATCAATCGTCGATTTCTTCTTCGGCAGCCTTTATAACCTCGTCGGGCAGAGCCTCGCCGTGCTTAACGAAGAAAATGCAAAGCATACTGAGAACAAACATGATGGGGCTGTAAACAAACAGTGACATATATGTGCCGGAAAGCATACGAACCGCACCGTAAACGATGGGAGATGCAATCTGAGCAGAGAATGTAGCTGTGTAGTAGTAGCCTGTGAATGTACCGACTCTGTCGTTACCGCCGATTTCAAGGACAAGCGGAAGAGTGTTAACGGTAATAAGCATATTTGCAAAGCCGCCGATAACAAGAACAGCCCAGACAATAAGGTTGCTGCGTGTTGCAAGGTAGAGAACAAAGGCAGCCATAAATGCGGCAAGACCGATAATGATAGTCTTCTTTCTGCCGATCTTCTTGCCCATATAGCCTGCAGGAATTGCTGCAATAGCGGAACATACGGCAAAGAGTGTTGTCATAATTGTAGCCTCTGCAGTTGTCTTGCCGAGAATTTCAGCAGCAAACAAAGCGAAGAAAGTAGTGATTGCGTTTGTGCCGCAGAAGAGGAAGAAAAGACCTGCGAGCATAAAGATAAGGCTGGCACGCTCGCCCTTTGAGAGCTTCTGCTCTTTTCTTGCAGCCTTTTCAGCCTTCTTTGCAGCCTTTTCGTCTGCTGCTCTGTTGCGTTCGCCTATATCTTCAAGCTTGCTTGAAGGCTCTTTGACACAGAACATAATTACAAGCATACCGATAATCATAACAACGGAGCCTGTAAGGAATACGTACGGGAAAGCGATAGTTTCGTTTTCGGTTGTGATTTCGATACCTGTAAAGAGCTTGTAGAAAATACCTACGATTGTACCTGCAAACATACCGATGGCACTGCCGACGCCGCCCATAAGGTTGATGATGGCGTTACCTTCACTGCGAAGTGAGGGAGGTGTAAGCGCAGGCATAAGTGCAACAACGGGCGCTCTCCAGAGTGACATTGAGAAAACAAAGAGGATGATAAAGAACATTGTCATCGAGAGTGAACCGCTGAGTGCAACCCACGGAATAATACCGAAAAGGAAAGCGGAAACAGGAGCACCGAAGATAATGAACGGACGGCGCTTACCCAATTTTGAATGAGTACGGTCGGAAAGCTTACCGAAGGTAGGCTGGAAGATAACACCGAAGATGTTATCGAACGTCATAATAATACCGATAAAGAGCGGAACAAGTGTGATACCGCCGCCTGCAGCATTGACGTCCTGACCCTGTGTCTCTGCAAATCTTGCAAGAATCGGGAATGCATCGTTGAGCTTTGCACTCCAGCTTGAAATCATTGCCGATTCCGTGAGGAGCTTATTGAGGATTTTTGTGATGTAGGGGTCGTAGATTGCCCAGGCGATAGAGCTTGCCATAAAACCAAAACCTGTGAGGATGGTTCTCTTGCGGTTCAGCTTACCGTTCGGGGCGCAAAAGTATTCCTGTGCCATGATTGTTCTCCTTTTTATTTTTGTTTGTATAATCAGTTGAGGAAGCCTTCAATAATAACCTCTTCAGCTTCCTCGGGTGTCATACCGAGTGTACAGAGCTTTGTTAGCTGGTCATTATTTATTTTACCGATAGCCGCTTCGTGGACTATCTGGGCATCCTCATGGTTAGCCGCGATTTCGGGAATTGAACGAACCTTTGCGCCGTCCATAATAATCGTGTCACACTGTACGTGTGCACGGCAGCGGCAGTTGCCGACTGCTCTGGGATAAAATATCTGCTCCGAACTGTCTTTAGCGACAGAGCGTGAAATAATCTGAGCCGATGAATCCTCACCGTCAAGGTCGATTTCCATATCGCTCCTTGCATACTGCTTACCGTGAGTCATAAGACGCTCGGTAATAACAAGCTTTGCGCCTGCCTTAAGGTGGGCGATACTCTTACGCTCGGTAGAGTCAACACCTTTAATCTGCACCGTTTCCATCTCGCACTCGGCACCCTCGTCCATATACACCTCGGTTACGGGGTCAAGCACACGCGTACCGTTGCCGTCACCCTCGCCGTAATGCTTCTCGACATAAGTGACCTTTGCATTTTTGCCGATGTGGAAACGGTGAATACCGTTGTGTCTGCTGTCGCAGTCACCGTCGTTATGGATACCGCAGCCTGCAACTATTTGCACCTCGGCACCTTCACCGATAAAAAAGTCGTTATACACAGTGTCGTTAACACCGGACTCGGTAACGATTACGGGAATATGCACTCTGTCTGCCTTTGCAAAAGGCTTTACGATAATATCGATACCGTTTTTGTCCTTCTTCGGCTCAATTGTTACAGTTTCGGTAGAAGAGCGTGCAAAGCCCTCACCGTTGACACGAAGATTAAATGCACCAACGTCCGGTATACTGTCAATATCCGCTATTGAGAAGAGGAGGTTTTTCTTAATAGAATCAAGCATTATGTGTTACCTCCTCTGAATCCGCAGTTTTCGCCAAGCTCGCTCATCAGTTTCGGGAAAACATCGTCCTTTGCACCGAATGTCTTGACAGTACCGCCTGCTATAACGGCAATATTGTCAGCAAGCTGCATTATACGCTCCTGATGCGAAATTATGATAACGCTGTTGTGGCGGCGTCTGCTCATTGTCTTGAAGGTTTCAACAAGCATTGAGAAGCTCCAGAGGTCGATACCTGCCTCAGGCTCGTCAAATATTGCAAGCTTGAGCTCACGCGCCATAAGCGAAGCGATTTCGATTCGCTTGACCTCACCACCCGAAAGCGAAGCATCAATCTCGCGGTTGAGATAATCCTTCGAGCAAAGGCCTACGTTTGTGAGGTAGGCACAGCACTCATCAACGGGCAAGTCCGCACCGTGGGCAAGGCTGAGAAGCCTGCGCACCGTAAGGCCCTTGAATCTGGGAGGCTGCTGGAATGCGTAGCCCACGCCATAGCGTGCCCTTTCGGTAACGGAAAGATTTGTGATGTCCTTACCGTCGAGCAAAATCTGACCGCCCGTCGGCTGTTCGATGCCCATAATAAGGCGGGCAAGAGTTGATTTGCCGCCGCCGTTAGGGCCTGTGATAACAAGAAATTCGCCGTCGTTTACAGTAAGGGAAACATCCTTGATTATCTCAAGATTGCCGTCACTGTTTTCAACGGTAAAAGATACATTTTTAAGTTCGAGCATTTTTTGACCTTTCTGATTTAATCTGTCGGTAATGCAGATATTTTTACGGCACGCATATACATATAGTGGCGATGTGCACCGTTTACTTAAATAGTTAAAAGAAAGTTGCCTTCTTTTAAAAAAACACTTCCACTGTGCATTTTAGCAAAACAACTCCGAATAGTCAACTCAATAAACAGTATTAAATTAAAATACAGTAATATTAACCAATAATTCATACTTAAATTCTGTAATAGTGCCGTTGCTTTTATTTTACTGTTTATGATAATATATTTGATGTATTATTAGTTGGTTAATTGTATTATATCAACTTTCAATCACAATACAAACAAAACGGAGGAAAAAACAATGAAATCTCTCAAAAAGGTTCTTGCCGTTCTTCTCAGCCTCCTGCTTATGTTCACTGCTGTTACGGCAGCAACATCAGCAAGTGCAGCTAAAGCAGACGTTGCCGAAGCAGAAGAAGTCGACAACACCTACATCCCCAGCTCAATCACTTGCAACAGAAAATTCGGCGACCCCGTATATGTACGCATAAACGGTAAAGCTCTCAACCTTCTCGACCCCATTCAGGCTGTTTATGCAATGGTTACAGCAAAGACAGAGCAGCAGAAGGAAGCTATCGCTTATACATACCTTGAGCTTCTCTTTATGGATATCCTCAACCTCCTTGCTGTCCCCGCACCCGTTGCAAACACAACCTTTGTCAACGCTGACGAGTACGACAGCCCCGATTTTATGGCAGGTCACAAAGAGTTTATCGATTCTAACCCCAACGGTCAGTGGAGCCTCGGCTACGACCAGACAAGCCTTGTTCCCGACGATATTCTTGACAGACCCTACTACCTCGGCGGTTACCTTCTTCAGAACTTCCCCTCCAACACAGTTGAAGAAGTTCTCGACGATATGAACGTATACACAGTTGTTATGGACGACGGCTCAGGCAGAGGCAAGGTTGCATTCTGCACAATCGAGTGTATCGGTATCTCCAACAAGGATATCCGCGACATCCGTGCACTTCTTGCAGACTTCGCAAAGGAAAATGACATCGTTTCCATTAACGTCACAGCTACACACTGCCATAGTGAAATTGACACTATGGGCCTCTGGAACCCCTTCTTCCTCAAGATGGCTAACAACACACTTGCAGCTCTTACAGGCCATGTTATCTTCAAGACTCAATCCGGCCCCGACGAGCAGTTTATGAACCTCCTCAAGGAGCGTACAGCACAGTCCGTTAAGAACGCTGTTGAAGATATGGAAGAGGGCGACCTCTACTTCAGCCAGAAGGACTGCAACGAGTACTTCTTCGACGACCGTGATTCCGCCTTTTACGATGAAGAAGCCGGTTTTTACGACGGAAATATGTACGTATTCCGTTTCGATCCCTATAACGAGGAAGCTGCAGAAACATACATCGTAAACGAGCCTGCTCACCCCTACATCACAGGTCTCAAGACTGATGAAAGCTCAGGCAAGCAGCTCTCCGGCGACTACACAGCAGCTATGAACCAGACTCTTTCCAAGTACGGCTACAACTTTATGCCCATCATCGGTGCTACTCTCGGTATCTACTCCGACCGTGGCCCGACAAACGATGACGTCGATCTGCCCGAGCGCTGGATGCAGGCTGACCGCTACGGTAAAGAGCTTGCATACATCACAATGAGCATGACAAAGACTTATGATGAAGTTCTTGAGAGTGACTATGTCAAGAACAACGAGCAGCTCAAAGAAGAAATCGCAAACGGCGGTGAGCACTACTCACTCTGGTACGAGGGTTGGGAGCCTGTTGAAGAAGTAAAGGTTGACCCCATCCTCAACATCGCTCACAAGGAAGTTATCGTTACAGTTGAAAACCCCGTTCTCCTTCTCGTCGGTAAGATGGGTCTTGTTAACCACAGAATCCTTGACAACGGCGACGGCACATACTCAACACCCACAGAAATCGGCTACGTCGAATTCGGCACAAACATCAAGGCTACAATGATGCCCGGCGAAATCAGCCCCGAGCTTATCTACGGTGGTGCTACAATGGATGCTGAGAATTCATTCTCAGGCTGTGACTTCAACGGCAAGTCTTGTGCAGAGTCACTTGAGCTTGCAGATGACGAAGTACTCCTTTGCTTCGGTCTTGCAAACGATGAAATCGGCTACATCCTCAACGACAACGACTACTGCATGATTTTCTTCGACGATATGCAGCCCTTCGGCGACCACTATCAGGAGACAATCGCATTCAGCCGCTCATCAGGTTCTGCTCTTATGGCAGCATTCGAGGAGCTTGTCGCTGACAAATAAGTTTCAATCATCAGACAGACTTCGGGATTTCCCGGAGTCTGTTTTTTGTTGCGCAATTTGTCATTTATGTAACATTATTATAAAAAATAAAAATAATATTTGAAATAATATGCAATGCGTGTTATTATATAAAATGTATTATTTTTTAGAGTTAAAAGGGAGGTTTTGTTTTTGGCAGAAAATGAAAAAAAACACAACAAAAAGCCGGAAAACAACGAAGGTATACAGATAACTCCACCCGACAAAAATGAAAAAGATAAGGTCGAAATGTGCATACTCTGCGAAAAGAAACCCGCATACAAGACCGCAACTGTAGACAGCGACCTTTGCGAGGAATGCAGACAGGGATTTATATACACCCCTATACGCTACAGCGGTATTATCGCTATAATTCTCGTTTTCATTACAGCTGTTTCGGGACTTCTGCTATTCCGCGCTCAGAAGCCTGCAGTCAAAACCGTTCTGGACAGTTGCAAGGCACTCGAAGCAGGTGACAGCCAGTTTGCATTCTCTTCACTCAGCGATGAGAATGCAAGAGCGCTTATCGGCTGGAAATCTGCGAGCGTATTTTCGGAATTATTCTATAAAGTAAACACACCTCAGAATCTGCAGGTACTTGTAGATGAGCTTTTCTATGACAAAGAGGCTGACCCTGCTCTCAAGTGGCAGGATATTGCAGGTAAAGGCAACATCAACGCTCCGTGGAACAAAGAACTCAAGGCAAAATATGATTACCTGAAGAACCTCAACAACATTATAGATAAGCACAGACAGCCTTTCGCCGATTGCCAGACAGAGCTTCAGAACGGCAAATCTGCAAACGAAATACCTTACGATAAATATATCGAGGATTACGAGACAAGGCTTGCCGCCGCAACTTCCGACGAAGAAAAGGGCATAATTAACTACTATATGTTAAATATTGCATACCTGTGCAACAAAGATGTCAGAACACAGCTTGAATACTGCAAGCAGACTGTAAAACTTTTACCCGAATGCCAGTGGATTTATCTGCACGATATAATAACACTCAGCATACGTGCAGGCGAATACGATACCGCAAACACATACAACACCATTCTCGCAAAAACCGATTCCGTATATGCTCAGCGTTATAACGCACTTATGCTCCGCTATCAGGGCAAATACAGCGAAGCTCTGGCAATACTTGAGCCGATGATTGCCGATTATGAAAGCAACGGTATGTATGAGGCATTTAACGATGCTATGGTATGCGAACTGCTTTCCGGTGATCTGGAGGCTGCCTATGAATATCTTGCCAACATTGTAGACGGTCAGATAGATCCTACACTGGTTAATGTAAACCTCTATGCTATGCTCAGCAAAAAGCTCGGCTACGAAAGCAAGTACAACGAGCTTGCAAATCAGTTTGAACAGTACGGCATGAAAATAAGCCCCACGGTAGACAAATATCTCAACGGCGAAATAACCATCGAAGAAATTTTCGTAGAAGGCGAGGCGGTATTTGAATGAAACTGATATACGTTTATGTAAAAATATTCACATTCCCCGGCGCGCTTACAAAGGCTTTTTTCGAGCAGATTATGTGCCGTATATTCAGATGTCCTGTTGAAGATAACCGCTATCTGCGAACCGACGAAATGTGCGGCCACATTGAGCACGAGCTTATTCGTAAACCCGTTGAAAGCTATCTTTTCTGCCTCATCCCCGGTCTGCTCAATTTCCTGCTTGCGGTTATGCTTGGCGTTATACCGTTTGTAAACATTTTCCTGCTCGGTAACTACTCGAGCCTGGTTTCATATTACGCTACCACTGCAGCCGAACTCGCTCATGAGCCGATTATTTCAATTGTTTTTGATCCGCTCTCGGAAGCGTTCACCAAGCTCATTACAGAGCAGCCCATGCTTGTTAAAACAATAGATTTCCTTACTCCTTTCTTCTTCGCATGGCTGAGTATATCAATGCTCACCAACCTCTTCCCTCGTACAGAGGATGCTGTAGTTATGAAGGAGCAGTACGGCAAGCTCGGCGAAATCAGCAAACCCCTCAAGATAATCTTTTTCCCCGGATATATTGTTATGCGTGTCGGTGCAATACTTGAGAAGTATTCGGTAACATTTGTAATTCTCATAGCCGCAACCGCTGTGCTCGCAATTATCAATCCGCTTGCGATGATTTATCTGTAATATGTTTTAAAAGAGAGGCGCACTTCTTTATGGAGTGCGCCTCAACTAAGTTTGCCATTTCGGGCAAGTGAAGTTGACCTGCGGACAGTAAAGTTTTGCCTACGGCAAAATGGGCAAAATTAACTTCAATTTTGCGTTAGCAAAAACTTCACTCGACAATTCAAAAAAGAAATTGCTTTTTGGCAAGTACTTACCTTTCTCAAAGTATGTAACCCACTATGACACTTTCGCAATCTTTGCGTAAAGTGTCATTTATTTTATGGGGATAAAAAACGAGATGGACAACTTCTTTATTCTTTTTATGCAGTTTTGCTTGTCCATTTTTGTCTATTTTGTCTAACCATATTGCTTTCCCCGCATTTTATATTGTGATATTTTATAAAAAGTTTATAATTAAACCCTTTACAAAATTATTTTTTTGTTTTAGAATAATAACACAAGGTGAATTATGTCGCAGTGCATAATCTGCATTTTCGCCTCGTATTCTATATTATTGGGCACTTCGTATATCTTTCCGTAAGATATACGTTTATGGGGTTTCCCGAAGTTGTCACGTTTTGCCGCAGCCCCTCCGAATGGCTGCGGCAGCGTTTTTTTATACCCAACACATACAGCCGTTTATTATTCCATATCGTCATATTATTTAGCAAATATAAATATAATTAATCAAAAGTTAATAAAATTTATACAATTAAATTCTACAAAAAATTGACAAATTATTTTTTTGGTGATATTATATGCTTAACCTTAATAATCGAAAGGAGATTATATATTATGAATTGTCCTAAATGTCAAGCACTCGTTCCCGCAGGCGCTACAGTATGCCCCACTTGCGGCGAAGCTCTGCCGGCTGCTCAGCCCGCTAAGAAGAAGCTCCCGATTCCGCTTATCGCAGGCGGCGCAGGCGCACTTGTTGTAATCATCATCCTCATCGTTGCTCTTGCAGGTTCAGGTGCAAAAGCTGTTCCGGGTAAAGAGTATAAGGCTTTTGCAAAAGAAGATGCAAAAACACTCTACTCCATAGTTCCTCAGCTTTACCTCGATGCTGAAAACGAAGGCCGCGATAAGGACGACAAGCTTGAAGAAGATGACTTCATCAAGCAGATCGACAACTACATTGATGAAAAAGGTAAAGACCGTCCCGATGATTACAAGGCAAAGTGCAAAGTAATCAGCTCAACAAAAGTTAAGAAGGATATCGTTGAAGAGTTCAACGAATGGCTTGACAAAGACTCCGAGTATCAGGATGTCTACGATGCTAAGGAGCATAAGATCACAGCTGCTTACATTCTCCGTGTCGAGTACACATATGCTTACGAAGACTTTAAAGGCGAAAGTGTTGGCACATACATAGTTGTTAAGGAAGACGGCAAGTGGAAGGATGCTTCCTACATCTCCGGAGCATTCGATTGGTACAACGGCAAGATCGACGAGTCAGAGTCTAAAGATTACCTCAAGTTCCTCGGCTATGCAGACAGCTATGCAGCAGGCGAGATCGATTTCGACTAATACAAAATTACAACAAAAACTGCGGACTCAACAGAGCCCGCAGTTTTTTCTTTTATTCACCTTTCGTTAAACCGTTTTTCTACACATTCTTTCCAGCGTCTTACGATAAGCTGATGGCCGCCTGTTGTGGGATGCACACCGTCCCAGAGAAGTTTAAAGGTATCGGTATGCTTTGCATATTCGTCAAACAAATCCTGAAGCGGTACAAACACAGCGTTATATTCTTCGGCAATCTCTTTTGCGGCTGCCCTGTAGCCGCCAATACGCGAAGACATAAATTCGCTGTAAACCTCATCCTCGGCAATGCCGAAAAACGGTTCCATAATAACAATCATAAGCTCGGGATTCTTCTCAAGTGCATCGTCGAGCATACTGCGGTAAACCTTTTTATAGTCTTCAGGGTCGGAATGCCTTGCACCGTTATAATCCGCGTACAAATCGTTGATACCGACAAGTACGCTGAGCACAGTAGGATTAAGGCTTGTGCAGTCCTCTTCCCATCTGCCGTAAAGGTCAGAAATTTTGTTACCTGTTATACCTCTGTTGATAACGGTAAAATCCTTATCAAAATTATCCGCATACATTTCTGACGCAATAATATACTGGTAACCGTGACCGTGGATGTGATTCGGGTCCTGCGACCTGCCTCTGTTGCCGTCGGTTATTGAGTCACCCTGAAAAAGTATAACGTCACCGTTTTTTACGTTGAACATAATTTCACCAGCCTGATTATTGATATGATTTATTATAGCATATACGGCAGGGATTTTCTATAGTTAAAAATTATACCATCAATCAACGGTCTTTAAGATTCTTCGCTCCGCTAAGAGTGACACGGTAGGGGCGAACTGTGTTCACCGCAACAAATCAGTCTATATAAATTATAATATTTAAATCTTATTTTATATTGAAATATCACTCGGTTGGTGATATACTGTAATGGATACAATGCGGTCTTAACCAAAAACCGATTTTACATAAGAAAGGACGATGAACTTTGGCAGAAAACAAAAATCTTGACGCTTTTGCCGGTCTCGATGCGATGGATGCGCACGTTGACGATTGGCGTGATGCCGTTAAGGGCAAGCAGAGAGGTATTTTCTCTTTTGACGACGTTGTAAACGTAAAGCTCAAGGCACTCAAGAAAAGAATTTACACAGACATCGAATCTATTCCCGCATGGAAGATGAAGGAATGCATCTACAAGGGCGTAGGCGAATACGAATACCTTTACGATGAGTGGAAGGAGCTCAACGTTGGCGACCGCTGGGGTAACAACGGCTGGAGTGCATTCTTCAAAAACTCATTCGATATTCCCGAGCGTTTCGCAGGCAAGAAGGTTACACTCAACGTCTACTTCGGCGGTGACTCCCTTCTTTCACTCAACGGCGAGCCCTATCAGGGTCTTGACCCCTTCCGTAACAGCGTACTTCTTTCCGACTGCGCTGAGGCAGGCAAGCACTACGATGTTGACATCGAGTCTTACTATGTATGGCACTCAAACGAGTCTACTGTAAAGACTCTCTCCTGCTCATTCATCGGTGTTGTTGACCCCGTTATCGAAGAGGTTTACTGGGACTTCAAGGCAGTGTTCAACGCACTGTTTATGCCCGTTCTCGATACAGGTCTTGCAGAGCTTATCCGCTCCGCACTCAAAGAGGCATTTACTCACGTTAACTTCGATGTTGACGGTGACGAGTTCAGAGCAGGCCTTCTTGCAGCACAGAAGGTACTTAAGGACAGAGTTTACAACAACCCCAACTACAAGACTGAGGGTAAGCTCGCACTCGTAGGTAACTCTCACCTTGATATCGTTTTCATGTGGGCATACAAGGAGTACGTACGTAAGCTCGGCAGAACTCACGCTACAATGCTTCGCCTTATGGAGCAGTATCCCGACTTCATTTTCTCACAGAGCTCCGCTCCCACATATATGGAGATGGAGAAGAACTACCCTGCTATGTTCGAGCAGGTTAAGAAGCGTATTGCAGAGGGCAGATGGGAATACATAGGCGCAATGTGGGTTGAGCCTGACTGTAACCTCGTTTCCGGTGAATCCTTTGTCCGTCAGCTTCTTCACGGCGTAAGATACGCTGAGAAGACATTCGGCATCACTCCCAAGACCTGCTGGGTACCCGACGTATTCGGTAACGGCTACGCAATGCCCCAGATTCTCAAGAAGGCAGGCGTTGAGTACTTCGTAACTCACAAGATGGATATCTGGAACGATACCAACCCCTGGCAGTACAACACATTCTGGTGGGAAGGCCCCGACGGCTCCAAGGTATTCTCCATCGTTCCCCCCACACACTTCATCGGTACAGTTGAGGCTGACTCACTCAAGATGAACTGGAAGAAGTACACAGACAAGGCTACAATCGGCGAGTCAATGTACTGCTACGGCTGGGGTGACGGCGGCGGCGGTGTTGACACCGAAATGCTCGAGTACGTCAAGCGTTATAAGAACTTCCCCGGTCTGCCCGAGGCTCAGACAAGCAAGATTGAAGATTCACTTGCACGTATGAAGGCAAAGGCAACCGAAACCAACATCCCCACATGGAAAGACGAGCTTTACCTTGAGGAGCACAGAGGTGTTCACACCACAAAGGCTATGCTCAAGAAGCTCAACAGATACAGCGAAAACCTCTACCGTCAGGCAGAAATCTTTGCAAGTATTGCTATGGGCTACGGCTACGAGTATCCGCTTGCTAAGCTCAACGAGGGCTGGCAGATGATTCTCACAAACCAGTTCCACGATTCACTGCCCGGCTCACATATCACAGAGGTATTCGGCGACCTTTGCGCAATCTATGAAGATATCATCGCAATCGGCGAGAGCGTACGTGACGAAGCTCTCAACGCAATCGCTGGCAATATCGGCGCAGGCGCAAAGTACGGCAAGCCCTTCGCTCTGTTCAACTCCCTCGGCACTGCTGCAACCTCAAAGGTTGAGCTTCCCTATAAGGATGTTGAGATTTACGATGCAGACGGTAACAAGGTTCCCGTTCAGGCTTACACAAAGCTCGACGGCACAAAGGTTCTCACATTCGTTGCCAAGGATGTTCCCGCAGTAGGCTACAAGGTATTCTACACCAAGGAAGCTGCTGTTGCTGAAGCTAAGGCAGTAGATAGTGCAGACATCGAGAACGAATACTTCAGCCTCAAGTTTGATGCAGCTGCTCAGCTTGTTTCAATCTTTGATAAGAAGAATGACAGAGAAGTTCTCAGCGGCAAGGGTAATGTATTCCGCATTTATGAAGACCTTCCCGGTAAGTACGATGCATGGGATATCGTTGTTACATACACAGACCGTGAGTTCGATACTGAGGCAGGCAAGGTTGAGAGCGTTGTAACAGGCGACGTATTCACCTGCGTTACAATCACAAAGAACATCATGAAGTCCACTCTCAAGCAGAACATCATTATCTACAATGAGCTTGACAGAATCGACTTTGATACATTCATCAGCTGGCACGAGCAGGAGAAGCTGCTCAAGGTCGGCTTCGACGTAGATATCAAGGCACAAAAGTACACCAGAGATATCGCATACGCAACAATCGAAAGCTCCAACTACCGCCACAATCCCTACGATAAGGCTAAGTTTGAGGTTTCCGCACACAACTTCATCGATATGTCAGAAGAGGGCTACGGTCTTACAATCCTCAACGATTGCAAGTACGGCTACGAGGTTAACGAGCAGAGAATGATCATCACTCTCCTCAAGGCTCCGATGAACCCCGACCCGCAGTCTGACAGAGGCGACCACTACTTCACATATTCACTTTACCCGCACTCAGGCGGCTGGAAGGATGCCGAGACTCTCGTCAGAGGTCTTGAGTTCAACAACCCGATGCTTCCCGTTGACCTTGCTGACGAGGCAAAGGGCGCAGAGTGTGGCTCATTCATCAGCGTTGACGGCAAGAACGTTACTCTCGAAGCTGTCAAGAAGTGCGAGGATGAGGATGCATACATCGTTCGTTTCGTCGAGAAGGCAGGCAGACGCACAAAGGTTACAGCTGAGTTCTTTGCTGAAATCGCAGGCGTTGCAGAATGTAACCTTCTTGAGCGTGAGGATGTTGCAGCAGACATCGCAAACGGCAAGACAATGAGCTTTGAAATCAACCCGTTTGAAATCAAGTGCTACAAAGTCAAGGTTAAATAAGCTAAACCAAATTTAAAACGGCGGAGGATATAAAACATCCTCTGCCGTGAAATTAATATTAAAAAAATCAGGAGGAACCCGTAATGGCAGTATTACAGCTCATAATAGCAGGCTTTCTCGCACTCGGTCAGATTCTTGCACCCGTAGGCGCATGGATTATAAACTTCGGCGAATCCGCTTTCTTCACAGAGTGGTCAGCAGAGGACGAATTCACAACCGACTCTTATATTGAGATTGAAAAAGAACCCGGCAAAGATTTTGTAATTCTCAACCTTACAGACGTACAGCTTTACGACGACGAGCTTTACGAAGAAGTAGGCACAGAGTCTATGGCTCTTATCGAAAAGCTCATTGAGGACACCGATCCCGACCTCATCACTCTTTCAGGTGACAACGCATGGGGCACAATGACATATCTCAAGCTCATCGAGCTTATTGACTCCTACGGTATTCCGTGGGGTGCTGTTATGGGCAACCACGACGGCCAGCGTTGCATAAGCGAATTCTGGGCAGCGTACCACCTTGCAGAGGCTGAAAACTCCATATTCGAGTTTGGTCCTGAGGGTATGGGCTACGGCAACTACCTTATCAACATCACTGAAAACGGCAAAATCGTTCACTCTGTTTATATGATGGATACACACAACAACAGAGAATATGAAACAGAGAACGGCACAATAGGCGGCTATGACCACCTCTGGGACAATCAGATGGATTGGTACAAGTGGTGTGTTGAAGGTACAAACGCTATCGCAGGCTACAATGTACCCAGCACAGTTATCACTCACATTCCCGTTGTTGAGTACTATGAGGCATGGCATGCAGTCGCAACAGACATTGACGAAGCTAACGGCAAGCTCGGCTTTATCGAAAATCCTACTGACGATGCATACGGCCGCAGAGGCGAAACAGGCGGACATCCGCCCGTAAACAACGGCTTCTTTGACCTTTGTAAAGAGCTTGGCAGCACAAAGCATATGATTGTAGGTCACGACCACGATAACGACTACTCTATCGTTTACGAAGGCATCCGTCTTACATACGCTGTAAAGGTAGGCCGCGGTTGCTACTTCACAGAAGATATGATGGGCGGTACAACGCTTACAATCGGCTCTGACCCTGAAGGCACAATCAATCAGCTCTACTACGCAGAAAAAGACGGCGTATGGAGCAAGGTAAACTAAATTCAAGCACAAAAAGAGGTAACAGACTAACTCTGTTACCTCTCAGACTGTCGCTAAACCTGCATAAGCATATATGCGGATATTTACAACAGAAAAAATTATCTTAAAAATTAAAAATCAACAAATTAAACGTGGGTGATACATCGAATATCACCCACGTTTCGCATATATTTGCCATTTTTTCACCCTCTCGAGGTACAATCGTACATCTTCGGGGTTCAAAAATGTCATTCTGCAACTTTCTCGGCAGTCTCACGTTTTATACTGTTTCAACTTCGGGTGATTTTTCATCCTGTTTGGTTTCTTCCGTCTTTATATCTTCCTTTCCGGTTGTTTCAGCCTTCTTGCAGGCAAGTACAAGGCACACTACCCACGCAACAAAAGTCCAGCCAAGAAAGATATTGAGAAGAACAATCGTTTTAAGTTTCGGGCTTCTCTTTTTAGCTGCAACAATAATAGGTATAATATAAATAAACGAGCTTATAAGAAATGCACCCAGTGCAATAAGAAAAGCTATATCGTTATCGGAAAAAGCCATATTTTTATACCCCGCTATACAAATTTGCTATTTTAAATTATATAGCCACAACAGTTCTCAAGTCAATGGGTAAAAAGCAAAAATTATCAGCTTTTCAATGGTAATTTTTAAGTCAACCGACTTCATTCGGGCATTCGCCTTTTTCAAAAAAGCTTACAATATTTGCAACCGTTGTTTCGGCAATATTCTCAAGCGCATCTTCGGTAAGGAACGCCTGATGGGAAGTGACGATAACATTCGGCATAGAGATAAGTCGTGCGAGCGTGTCATCCTCAAGAATATGACCCGAATTATCCTCAAAG
This sequence comes from Clostridia bacterium, assembly GCA_017516485.1. Lineage (GTDB taxonomy): Bacteria > Bacillota > Clostridia > Oscillospirales > Acutalibacteraceae > UBA8612. Next base: position 3,053 of record JAFXCH010000011.1, on the reverse strand, counting down.
AAAAGCTCGGACTCTTCCTCATAAACATCAAGGCAGGCAGCGCCGACCTTGCGTGATTTGATGCCTGCAAGCAGAGCCTCCGCATCTACAAGTGCACCTCTTGAAGTGTTGATAATAACAACGCCTTTTTTGCATTTTTCAATAGCATCCTCGCTTATCATATGATAAGTTTCTTCTGTCAGCGGACAGTGAAGCGATATAATATCACTGCCTGACAAAAGCTCGTCAAGCCCGACATAACGCACAGTATCGCCGTTATCAAGGTCAGGCACGGGAAACTTATCGTAAGCGAGCACTTTCATACCGAAGCCGCGGCAGATATCAATAAAAACTCTGCCGATTTTACCCGTACCGATTATGCCGACGGTTTTGCCGTGAAGGTCAAAGCCCGTAAGCCCTGAAAGGCTGAAGTTAAAATCACGAGAGCGTATATATGCCTTGTGAATACGGCGGATTGATGTTAAAAGCAGTGCCATAGCGTGCTCGGCAACGGCATAAGGCGAATAAGCAGGAACTCTCACTACGGTTATTTTTCCGCGTGCGTGACGGATATCAACATTGTTGAAACCTGCACAGCGCAGAGCCACCACTTTTACACCCAGCTCACAGAGCTTGTCAATAACCTCAGCATCAACCGTATCGTTGACAAAAACGCATACACCGTCAAAGCCGTGAGCAAGCTCTGCCGTATCGCCATTGAGCTTTGTTTCAAAATATTTTATTTCAACACCGTACGCTTCAGCATATTTATCAAACGACGGCTTGTCATAAGGCTTTGTATCAAAAAAAGCAATTCTCATTTTATTCATCCTTTTCATTTATATAATTACATTATTATTATGACATAAAGAATATCAAAAAACAAATTATTGAAAAAACTTTTTTAAAAAATATACATAAATATTACTTTTTATTTCAACATTTCTGATTTATAATCTGCACGAAAAATGAAGGAGGGTTAATCATATGAAATTTCCGAAAAAAATCGCACTGGTACCGATACTTCTATTACTCCTGACATCGTGCTCCAAGGCACCCGACACAACTGCACAGCAAACTACCGTACCGCAAGCATCCGAATCGGTCACGCAGGAAAACATAACTCAAATCGCACTGAGTGACAATACCGTTACTGTAGACGGAAAAGAGATTTCCGCCGATACCAAAAGTGCAGTATATGCCGCCAACGATATTATATATTATGAAAGCGGAAAAGACTTCACATACGGCGAAGGCACAGAGGATGATGCTCACAGCAGCGAAGAAGCTGCCGCACACACAGTAATACACATCACTGCTGCCGGCACATATTCTTTAAGCGGCAGTTTATCGCAAGGCCAGATTGCCGTAGACCTGGGTGAAAACGCCGAAGCCGACCCGAAGGCTGTTGTAACGCTCGTGCTCAACGGTGCAGACATAACCTGCACGGTAGCACCTGCAATAATCTTTTATAATGTTTACGAATGTGCCGATAAAAGCACAGAAAACGCAACCAAAGAGGTTGACACCTCTGCCGCAGGTGCAAACGTAATCATCAAAGACGGTACAAAAAACACTGTCAACGGCAGTTATGTAGCACGTATATATGAACCCGACTCCGTTGTACTCAACGACGATAACACCGAAGTTGCTGATGCAAAAAAGCTGCACAAATATGACGGTGCTTTCTATTCAAAAATGTCACTCAATATTAACGGTGAAAAAGAAAACACGGGTACTCTCAATATCAACGCAGAGAACGAAGGACTCGACAGTGAGCTTCACCTTACAATCAACGGCGGTAACATCAACATCAAATCACGAAATGACGGAATAAACACAAACGAGGACGGTGTTTCTGTCACTGCAATCAACGGCGGCACACTGAATATCAATGTTACCGGCACCACAGGTGAAGGTGACGGCATAGACTCCAACGGCTGGCTTGTTATAAACGGCGGCACTGTTGTTGCATCTGCCTGTGCTGACAGTGCAGATGCAGGAATTGATTCCGATATGGGAATTCATATTAACGGCGGCACAGTAACAGCTACGGGACATATGCTCGACAGAATTGAAGACGGCGGACAGACCTATGCCGTATTCAGCTTTGCACAAAAGCAAAACGGAAATGACAAAATAACACTGAAGAATCAGAATAACGAAGCTGTTATGACATACTCTGCCGCAAACTCATATTCCGTTTTGATTTACAGCAGCCCCAACCTGACCGAAGGCACATACACTCTATTCGTCAATGACAAGCAGCTGTCAACACAAGGCGGCAATATGCCCGGTAACTTTGCAAAACCGGATATGAAGCCTGACCAGATGCCGCCCGAAGGAGAATCACCCGAGGGATTCAAGCCTCCCAAAAATGAAGATTTTCAAGACAGACCTGCACCACCTGAGGGTGAAATGCCACCCGAAGGTGCAGAACCGCCCGAAAAGCCCGAAAGGCCCGATGGGGCACACCCCGATTTCAACTTCGATTCACAGCAAGAGCCCGGCACAACATTCAGTATCAAACAAGGCGGTAATATGTTCTCCGCAATAGCCTGACACCAAACAAGCATCCTATTGCAGGATGCTTGTTTTATAAGATAATAAAAAATAAAATATTTTAAAAAAAGGTATTGACTTTTTCTTTCAGAATGTATATAATACTTTTCGCGATGGGGAATAGTGTAACGGTAGCACGACAGACTCTGACTCTGTTTGTTGGGGTTCGAATCCCTATTCCCCAGCCAGAAAAAAGCAGTATCTCGTTAGAGATGCTGCTTTTTTGTTTGTGTAAAATAAGAATAGGGATTCGAACAGCGAAGGGTATTCGCCGTAAGGCGAACAAACTCTCCTGTGGAGAGTTTGCCGAGTCGCAACGAGCGCAAGCGAGGCGATAAAATCCCTATTCCCCAGCAAAAAAAGAAGTAACTTTTGTCTACCAAAAGTTACTTCTTTTTTATCCAAGCCGCAGGCTTGGCATATCATCACCGCGCGAAGCGTGGTGCATATCATCAGCCCCTTTGGGGCTGTATCTCATCACGCTTTAGCGTGCATCTATCTGCGGCTTGATG
>JAFXCH010000010.1 GCA_017516485.1 Clostridia bacterium | reverse complement strand
TCGCAGTATGAAGAAGCAGAGCAGCTCAATCTTCTTTCCGCAAACACAAGCGTAAAAATGCCGAAGGTACTTTTTACTCATGAAGATAATGAAACGGCAATAATGGCTATGACTTTTGTTGAAGGACAGAATGTGTTAAACCCTGCATTTTTATTAAAAAGCAAAAGTCAGAAACAGAAATTTGCCGACGATGTTATTTCGGGTATGCTTGAGTGGCACAGTGTTACTAATGATAAATTCGGTTCATTGTCAGATCCCGTTTATGACACTTGGCTTGAATACTATAAAAAAGAAAAGCAGGAGCCTTGGCTCGCTGCTCTGAAAGAATTATCCGAAAACGGAAAGTTCAGCAAGAAAAAGCTGAAGCTGCTTTATGATGCAACGGAACTTTTCAACTCTCTCCCTGAAGAAGAAACAAGTCCCGTACTCATACACGGTGACCTCAATATAATGAACATAATGGCTGACCCTAAAACATTAAAACTCACAGCTTTTATTGACCCGTGCGGCAGCCTTTGGGCAGACAGAGAATATGATTTGTTCCAGCTTCGCAATATGTGGGGTGACGCCTACGGTCTGTATGAAACATACAAACACAAATGCAAATTATCGGAATATACGGATTTCAGAGTTGCATATTATGCATCAATGCACGAAGCGGCAATGAGACTCAAAGGCGGTTTAATTATGCCGCTGTGGGAAGATTTGAATAATGCCCGACTGAAAAAAGAAATGAAAAAGCTGAAAGAAAAACTGCTTTAGATTCAAGAGACTTCTGTATGGAAGTCTCCTTTTTAATATGGCCAAAACCAACTATAATATGCTTAATTATTATCTTTGACGATTGTTTTTTGCATCTTACCCCTTCTAAAATGCATCTTGATTAAAATCTGTTGCCAAGCAAGCAGATTTCTGCATATAATTCAATCAGGATAAAACAAGGAGGGGCACAGATGAAAGCAATAACCGTAAATAATCTTACAAAGCGATTCGGTGATTTTACTGCCGTTAATAAAATTAGTTTTGATGTGAACAAAGGAGAACTGTTAGGTTTTCTGGGAGTAAACGGGGCAGGAAAATCAACCACAATAAATATGTTGTCCACATTGCTTAAGCCCAATGAAGGTCATGTAGAAATCTGCGGAGAAATTCTGGGAAAGAATGACGAAGCAATTCGCCGAAAAATAGGAATCGTTTATCAGCAAAACTGTCTTGACGATATATTGAGCGTTAAGGAAAACCTTTTGTGTCGAGGTATACTGCATGGTGCTTCAAAAAGCAAAGCACAGAAACGCCTTGATGAACTGAGCGAAATGCTATCTCTTTCGGAACTTCTGAAAAAACGTTATTCAAAGTTGTCGGGCGGTCAGAAAAGACGTTGCGAAATTGCGGCAGCGCTTATGCATACACCGGAAATTCTTTTCCTTGATGAGCCCACAACCGGTCTTGATCCCGCTACCAGAAAAGATGTGTGGAGTGTAATTGAAAGTCTGCGCCGTAATACCGGCATGACAATTTTTCTGACAACGCACTATATGGAGGAAGCTGCGGGAGCAAACAGAATAATCATAATCGATAAAGGCTCTGTTCGTGCACAGGGAACTCCATTTGAGCTGAAGGAAAAATACGCATCTGATACAGTGAAAATATATTGCAGCAAAGAAAACGGTGACAAGAATTTCCAAACACTTTCCGATCAGGGCTTTTCTGTAAAAAAAGAAGAATACGGTCTTAGCTTTCCGATAAAAAATACTGTTGATGCCATAGAGCCTGTCCACTCACTCAAAGAACAAATAACAGGTTTCGAAGTTATTCAGGGTAATATGGATGATGTGTTCTTAAACGCATGTTCGAATTAATAAAATGGGGTGTTAAAATGAATTTTTATGAATTAATAAAGAGAAATCTTAAAATATATTTTCGGGATAAATCCGCCGTGTTTTTTTCGCTGTTATCAATGATTGTAACAATAATTCTGATGCTTTTCTTCTTGAGCGATTTTCAAATCGATGCAATTGTATCAATGATAGGTGAGTTTCCTGGAAGAAATGCCGATTCCGATAAGATTAATGCAACAGTTTTTGTTTTGCAATGGATTGCGGGCGGAATTGTCGGTATAAATGCCGTAACAGTTACAATTGCGTTTTATTCCGCTATGATTCGTGACCGTGTTGACGGCAGACTGAATTCAATATATACTGCACCCGTAAGCCGATTTACAATTTCTGCAGCATATGTGACATCAGCCTGGATTTGTTCGGTTATAATCTGCATATTAACTTTGGCGTTTTCGGAATTATATTGTATAATCAAGGGTGCCGATGTCTATTCATTTGTTTCTCACATCAAGCTGATTGGTATTATTGCAGTGAATTCATTTACATATTCCGCTTTAATGTATTTATTAGCTATGCTTGTCGCAACCCAGGGCGCTTGGGGAGGACTCGGAACAGTTATCGGAACGATAGTAGGCTTTCTTGGGGGAATATATCTTCCGATAGGAGATTATTCGGAGACAATGGCAAATATAATAAAATTTCTGCCTGTCATATATGGTACAAAGCTTTTCAGAACAGTTATGACTGAGGATGTGCAGGCGAATATTTTTAAAGACGCTCCTGCTGAGTTGATAAACGAATACCGTTTGGAAATGGGTGTTGACCTCGAGATTTTCTCATATAAAATAAGTGACTTTGACAGTATAATAATATTACTTACCTTCGGCATCGTTTTTTTGGTGTGCGGTGCAATTGTAACAAAAAGAGCAAAAAAATCTGACAAATGATCGGAGGCTGTTATGAAAATAACAATTGAAGCTTTGGCTGACGGTGCCGAAGAAGAAATAATCATCAGAACCAATACTATGGACAGCGATATAATAAATCTGATATATGCTGTCAAAGCCGGAAGAAACCGGATAACTGCCTTTTACGAAAATGAAATTGTTCAGCTTGATTCAAAAGAAGTTTATTATTTTGAATCGGTTGATAACAAAGTTTACGCTTGCTGTGAAAAAAAGGTTTTTGAAATAAAGCAAAAATTGTATGAGCTTGAAGAAATATACAAACAAACGAATTTTGTGCGAATTTCAAAATCAATGATAGTAAATATTTCAAAAGTCAGCAAAATAGTACCGATGTTTAACGGCAGACTTGAAGGTGTGCTCTGCAATGGTGAAAAAGTTATAATAACAAGACAGTATGTCGCAAATTTAAAGAAAAAACTTGGAATATAGGAGGAATGAAAATGAATTTTTTAAAGGTATTTATTAATTTTTTCTCAACAATAACTTTGGGGATAGTTTTTGTTTGTGCGGTAAATATGTCTTTGTCACCGGGTTACGATGTGCCTGACAGTGTGCTTTGGCAAGTTCTTCTTTCCGGATTTATCACATCAATCATGACAAGCATCGGTGCTTTTATTTTCACGGCAATAAACACCAAGACAAAACTTGCGGTTTCGATTGTGATACACTATGCTTTAATGTCAGTAATTATGATTAGTTTAGGCGTATGGTTTGATTGGTTGAATTTTGATATAAAAGGTATTGTAATGATGCTTATTTCAGTTGCCGTTGTTTATTTAATTGCTTTTTTACTCAATTATTACATCATCAAAAAAGAAGCTGAAGGAATTAATATCGCTTTAGAAAAGCATAACAAGCATAATCAGTAATACGTAAATTTTATTTCGAAGTGCTTTTGCAGATTTCTTTTGTAAATAAACTACACTCCAATTATAAATACCGAGTAAAACCCTCTGAAAATCATTTGATTCTCAGAGGGTTTAAAACATATTTATTTAATCATTCCGAAGTGTTTTAATGCTTCCTTGATTGCTTTTTCTTTATTCGGAGGGCATTGAGGTTGTCTTGCATCCTCAGATTTCGGCTTATTATAACAATCACGCTCGATAATGCCGCATTTCTGTTTTATCTGTGCGATATACAAACTGCTGACTTTCAGACCGCTATGCTCAAGCACATAATCCTTGATTTCTTGGTATGTTGCTTTGGCTTCAGCTGCGGTAACATCAAGCTCATCGAGGTCCAAATCAATGTCGATATGTGCATCAGGTTTGCGTTGGGACAACTGAACAACTACTTCGCAGTGGAGTGTAAAGGGAAACATATCAACGGGACGCATCCTCTTGACCTCGTAGCCGTTGCTGACAAGATAGCGGAGATCACGCTCCAAAGTTTCGGGATTGCAGGATATATATACAACCTTGTCGGGGTTAAGAGTAACAACGCTTGAGAGAAAGCGTTTATCACTGCCTGCACGCGGAGGATCCATAAAGACAACATCTGCCTTTTCGCCTGCCGCAGCCATATCGCGCATAAACTCGCCTGCATCGGCACATATAAAGCGGATATTATCGGCATTATTGCGTGCAGCATTTGACTTTGCATCACGCACGGCAGAGGCATTCAGCTCTGCACCGATTACCTCGCCTGCCTGCTTTGAAGCGATAATACCGATTGTACCCGTGCCGCAGTAGGCGTCAATAACTCTCTCTTTGCCCGTAAGGCCTGCATACTCGATTGCGAGCGAGTAAAGCCGCTCGGTCTGGGCAGGGTTGACCTGATAAAACGACTGAGGTGAAATACGGAAGGTACAGCCGCAAAGGCTGTCTTCTATATATCCGTCGCCGTAAATTGTTTTATTTATATCGCCAAGCACAAGGTTGGTATGCTTGGAATTTATATTCTGCACAACGGTTGTAATTTCGGGGTGAGCCTTGAGAAGTGCACCGACAAAGTTATTCTTTGAGGGAAAGACCGAACTTGCAGTGACAAGCACTACAAGAATCTGACCGCTGTTATAACCATTGCGGATAAGCACGTGACGCAGAAAGCCGACGCCCGTATCTTCGTTATAGGGGCGGAGCTTGAACTTAGAGAGAAGATTGCGTATGGTGACGATAATTTCATCAGCCTTTTCATCTTCTATCATACAGCTGTCGACATTGACTATACGATGGCTGCTGCTCTGATAAACGCCTGAAATAATCTTGCCGCCGCGTGTAGTGCCGAAAGCCGCCTGCACCTTACATCGGTAGTGATAGGGGTTTTCCATGCCGACTATTTTCCCGACTCTGCCGAATCTGCCGAGCAGTTTTTCAACCTTTGCTTGCTTGAATTTAAGCTGACGGGGATAGTCCATATTCTGCAGCTGACAGCCACCGCATTTTTTTGCAAGGGCACAATGCTTTGTTTCCTGCAAGGCTTTTTCCTCCATAAAATTTATAGTCCCAGCAGACGCTTCGCATTGAGCGAAAGTATCTGCTCTTTTTCATTTTTGTCAAGTGGAAGTGAACGCAGAATCTCAATCTCCCTCGAAGCATTACTCCACGGTGAATCGGAGCCGAAAAGAATTTTATCCACACCGTGATTTCTGACAATTCTCAAAAACTGTTCTGTCGGGAAGCACTCAAAGCCCATTGAGGTATCAAGATAAACATCTCTGCCGACAAGGTAATGCTCAACATCATCCCACATAGCGTGACCGCCGAGGTGAGCAACAACAAACACACCGCCCTGAACTTCGTCGAGCATTTTTGCAAAGCGCTCGGGCGTTGATTTAAAAGGCTCGGGCATACCGGGGTCAAAGCCGCCGTGATGAAGAATTATCAGCCCTTTTGAAAAAGCGTAATCATAAATTCTGAGCATCCTTATTTCATCAGGATAAAAGTTCTGATATTCTGCGTGAAGTTTTATTCCCTTTAATCCGAGTGAAGAAACAAGGTCGATATCACGCTTATAGTCATCTGTATCGGGATGGATGCCGCCGAAAGGCACAATTCTCTCCCCTGCTGTCTGTGCTGCCCAGGTATTGGTAGTAACGGTCTGCGACGGCTTGGTGACGACAGGCTGTGTGACGCTTATATCCACGCCCCACAAATCCATGTGCTCAAGCAAACTTTCACGGGTCATTTCGGTCAGAGCTACATAATTGTTACCGAATTTAATCGTATTGTCCATAAGTGACTGCCTTGCTCGAGGAGCCAGTGCTTCAGGAAAAATATGAGTATGAAAATCTATTACCATAATTTTAAGCCTTAAATTAATTAACAGCAGTAATTCTGAAATTGAATGTATAAGTCTTCCACGGATGAAGAATATACGGCTCACGCAGGCAAGCGTAGCCCGGCATATCACCGCCGACACCGCAAGAGCAGGCATCAATACCGACTGAGATATAATCGTCATTCTCAAGCTCATAGAGGTGCTTTGCCTTTTCAAGCTTTTCCTGGCTGTAGTTGCGTACATTGAATTCGAAGCTGCCGCCGTCAAGTGCCTCGTAGCAGAAGCCTCTGCCGTCGGCATCGGTAAGCTTGAGGCTGCGCACATCAACACGCGTGCCGTTTTCCTGCGGACGCATATAGCGGTGCTCAAGTTCTTCAACAGTTGCAAAGTGCTTATCGATACGAGCACCTGTCTTACGGTCGCAGTAACACTCGTGCGGACCTCTGCCGTACCACTCTGCATTGCGCATATCGTTGGGACAGCCAAAGCGAAGTCCCACTTTGAGCATCTTAAGGAAGTAGCCCATTGAGCTGTGCTGTACTTCGATACTGCCGTTTGAGCTGATTGTATATACAGTTTTCACCTTACCTGCAAGCGGTGCTGACCACTTGACGGTAACCTTACACTTTGTACTGTCAATATTTTCAACCTTAAAGCCCGAAACACGGCAGAGCTTTGTTGCGTTTCTCCACAGATATTTAGGGTGGATAAACTTAATCTGCGGTACAAAATTGAGATATGCCGCATCATTATCGGTAAGAGCACGGAAAAAGTTGGGTCTTACACCGTGGTCAGGCTCAAGCATCTCCTTACCGTTCATTGAAACAGAAGAAAGGATACCGTGTACAAACTCAACATTTATAAGCGGAGATTTAACGGTAAGATTTCTGCCGCTTCTGATTATATCAAGTGCGTGCTCACCCTCAGGCAGAGCGGGAGCTGCAGCCTCTTTGAGCACAAACTGCTCGAATGTCATTTCAAAGCCTCTTTCGCCCCATGAATAATCGTCATTAAGCTTCCACGAGAACGTAAGCACACATTCGCCTGCAGGCATATCATCAAGGTCATAAGGAATCGTTACCTCAACAGAGCTTTGCGGCTCAATCATAACAGTACCGAAAGTGCCCTCGTTGAAAATCTCACCGTTGCAGGCAATATGCCAGTCGAGTCTGTAGCGGCTGTGATTTATAAAACAGTGCTCGTTTACGATTTCGAACTTACCTGCCTTGAGGTCAACAGCTCTTGCAGTAACGTCAGCATAGCATTTCTTTACCTCATAGTATGAGGGATGAGGAATTCTGTCAGCACCTATGATACCGTTTGCGCAGAAGTAGTAGCTGGATGCACCCTCTTTGAAGTCACCGCCGTAGAGCCATTTTTCGACTCCGTCCTCTGTGACATGAATCGCCTGGTCAACATAGTCCCAGATAAAACCGCCGCAAAGGTGATCGTACTGCTTGAATGCGTCAATATACTCCTTAAAATTGCCGAGGCTGTTTTCCATAGCGTGAGCGTACTCACAGAAAATTACGGGGCTGTTCTCATAATATTTCGGGTCAATAGGCTTACTGTCAGCAGCAAGCTGATTGAGCACATTTTCAATTATGTTAACCTTTATTTCCTGCTTCTCTGCAAGCTTTTTGACATAGCTCTCAACAGGATACATACGGCTGATAAAATCGGATTTATCGAAATTGAACTCACCCTCATAGTGAATGAGTCTTGTATTGTCAAGTGCAAGAATTGCCTCACGCATATGAGCAAAGTTTTCGCCGTCACCAGCCTCGTTACCGAGTGACCAGAAGCAGATACAGGCGTGATTGCGGTCACGAAGTACCATTCGCTGTGCACGATCGACACAAGCAGCAGTCCATCTCGGGTCATCGCCGGGGCAGTTCTTACGGCGAACACCGTGGCTTTCAAGGTCAGCCTCGTCCATAACGTAGAAACCCATCTCATCGCAAAGGTCATAGAGGAAGGGATCGTTGGGATAGTGGCTTGTACGGATTGAGTTGATATTAGCCTGCTTCATAAGAGTAAGGTCAGCATAATATCTCTGTCTGGGTACTGCCCAGCCGTTGTCCGGGTCGTAATCGTGGCGATTGACACCCTTGATAAGCACCTTTTTGCCGTTGATATAGAGCACATTACCCTTCTTTTCAACACGCTTGAAGCCTATGCGTGATGTCTTTGTGCAAAGGATATCGTCCTTTGTGCGAAGAACAACGGTAACGCGATAGAGATTCGGATCTTCAGCAGACCAGTGCTTCGGCTCAGATATAACATCAGAGAAGTTGAAACGGCATTCACCGGGATTGACGATAATCTGCTCACTGCCGATAACCTGCGGATTTTCCTTATCCTCCATAAACAGAACATCGGCAAAAACAGCAACAGGATTCTCGCCGAAATTACGAAGCTGAATTTCGACATCGAGGTTACCGTCTTTATATTCTTCGTCAAGCTGTGCCTTTGCATAGAAATCCCATATTGTTACCTTGGGCTCGGCAAAGATATAAACTTCGCGATATATACCGCTGAAAAACCACATATCCTGGTCTTCGAGATATGTACCGTCGCTATATCGGTAAACTTCGGCTGTGACAAGGTTCTCGCCGGGTACAAGATACTTGGTAATATTGAACTCAGCAGGAGTCATTGAGCCCTGAGAGTAACCTACACGCTGACCGTTGATATAAAGGAAAAAAGCTGACTTAACTGCACCGAAGTGGATGAAAATTTCTCTGCCTTCAAAATTATCGGGCACAGTAAATTTACGTCGGTATATACCGACCTCATTCTTTGAGTGGCTGATTTTCGGAATTTGACGCTTCGAGGTTGAAAGTGCACCGGGGACAAATGAGCAAAGGTATACATTCTTGCCGTAACCTCTGAGCTGCCATACTGACGGCACATCAATATCATCCCAGGAGCTGTCGTCGATAGAAGTACTGCTGAATTCACCGGGAAGGTTATCTACACCCTTCTGCCAATAGAATTTCCACGTTCCATTGAGAGTTTTTTTGTAAGGCGGCTCTTCACCGTAAACAGCCGATTTAAATTCGGAATAAGGGTACGCAAGAGTGTGCGCATCCTCCTTATTTTCTTTTATAATAAGGGGGTCTTCCCAATAAAGCTTTTCTTTCATTTGTGTTTAACCTCCTGCAAATAATTCATTACATTAAAAACTGACATATTTATTTTATTATACTATAGCAAATTATTTTATTCAAGTATTATAATACACTAATATTTCAATCTGTCGTCTCAAGCCACAAGCTGTAAAGGTAAATAACATTACATTCGAACAAAGTAATTTTATCCAATTAAAACCACATATTGACAAATATCATAAATCACCATAGTTTGCAAGAAAATAAAAAGTGACACATTTCTTCATTCAACCGGCAAAAAAGACAAAAAAGCCTATTCTTCTACCGTTAAACACTTAATTCTCAATCATAAAATATGACGGCAAATCTGAACATTAACAAATTGTTTTCAAAAGCTTATTGACATCGAACATTTGTTCTATTATGATTATTGCAGGGTTAAAACAGCAGGGACAAAGGGTCTGTCCCCGGACAAGTTTACCCTGCAATAATTATTTTAACGGAGGGACAAATTGAACAGTTATTCACCTGCCCTCACACTGCACGAGGGCGACACGGTAACTACCGAATGGTCAAAGATTTCTTATGACAGATGGTGTACTGAATCTCACGCTCAGTACACAGTCGTACCCGGAATGAGACTTGTAAACATTTATAAAATTGTAGACTCGGTTATCGCAAACGATTTAAGTGAAACCGAGCGCAAAGCCGTAATACTGCATTACTTTGAAGGAAGGAGCAAAAAGCAGACGGCCGAGATAATGGGCACGTCATATTCCAATGCTCACGCGGCATTGGGACGCGCCGAAAAGAAACTGCATCTCATTCTGAAACATCTTATTGACTGCGAGGAGTACAAGGAAGAAAACAACGAATTTTGAAAACAAAAGAAAGGAAAAGAAATGAAAGAAAACAATCTGGTAACTTTGGCAGATGAATATGCAGAAAACATAAAATTGCTTGACCACTCAATCGCGCAATGCCGTATATCAATCAAGCAGGCAAGCGAAAGTAACAGAAAAATGCTCGTTTCAAAACTCAAATCAAATCTCGCCGAGATGTACAGACACCGCAGAGAGCTTACAGAAACAGAAAAACATCTGCGTTACTATTATTCCAATGAGGAGGAGAAAAAAGCCGTATGAGAGACTGCACTGTAAAAATCGATAACAACGGTAAAGTAACCGTAACACAGCCAATTGAATATATTGAAGAGCATGGTGCAACTCAGCTTGTCATAACTCTAAACAGTGAGTTGAAAGACAGCAGCGTAAGCTACTATACGCTGTGCTTCAAACCCGGTGCCGCACTGAAGAATCCTCCCGACATAAAAATCACAAGTGATATGATTTCCGCTTCACAAACTTCAAACGGTATTATCAGGTATATTTTACCGTCTGAACTCACCTGTTTCGGTTCACTTGATGTACAGGTGCAGGCGCATATTATTGACAGCAACGGCAGAATGGTAAGCCTTATCAAATCACCCGTATTCAGGCTGTATTTTGAGCCTTCCGTAACAGGCGATGAGGAAATTCTTATAGGCGAAGGCGAAGGCTTTATCAGCCTTATTCACTCCGCACTTGCACAGCTTAACCTGACTGTCGAAGAGGTTGAAGAACTTTGCGACAAACTGAACGAAGCATTTGAAAACGGCGAACTTAACGGCCCCGTAATGATGCCCAGTGTCAATACGGACGGCACACTCAGCTGGAGCAACGATGCAGGCCTTGAGAATCCTCCGCCCGTAAATATCAAAGGACCAAAAGGCGATAAGGGTGACAAAGGCGACAAAGGCGAGGATGGTGTTTTCAGCGACGAGTTAGCCGATGAAATCACCTTAAACACAGCCGCAAGGCACACTCACGCAAACAAAGAGCTGCTTGACAGCCTTACAAAGTCGATGATAGGCACACTCAAAGTTTACCACGAGCTACCCGAAACGGCAAACGACGGCGAAATATGTGTTTACTCCCGTGCCAACGTACTTTCCGCAGAAGACAGCGGCAAGCTGATTCATGTAGACTGGGATGCATTCAACAAAACTCTTGCGGAAGATTTAGCACAGTTTTTAATCACTTTATACAATGCAAGTGAAGAAGAAGTCGGCTATATCTATGCCACTTCGTGGGAAGGTGTCGACGGCGGTTATGACACGATGTTTGAATATGTAAAAGGCAATGAACAATGGGCGGTTAATTTTATCGGCGGTGTTTTTGATAAAGAAAACTCATATTACACCAACGATGAAACAACAGTTTATCTTGACACACCCCCTGCGAGCTTCACCCTTCCGTACTTTTCTCAACTCATAAGCGACCTCTCCAACATAAACGGTGATATTCTCTACGCACCAATAAAAATTATGATTTACCGTGACGGTTGGTATGAGTTTGAACCAGCAACAAGCGGTGTAACACATTCCGAAATGACCGAATATGTCACAGCCGCAATCAACGGCTCACTTGACGAAATCGAAGCAATGATTGACGAAAGCGGGGTGCTTGACGAATGAGCCTTGAAACATTGAAAGATAAAGTCAGAAGACTTATTGAGGCAGCACAAAATAGCGGCGGTGAAGATACGCTCAATGCATATCTCAATTACACTTTAACTCAAGTAAGATGCGAAAGTGTAACAGCATTTACAAGCACACATAAGTTTGCAGAACAAACCAAATTAATATCCGCGGATTTCCCTAATTTAACTCGCACCCACGATTATGCTTTTAACGGTTGTACAAGTTTAGAAAATGTAAATTTGCCAAAAGCGACTTATGTCGGACTGCGGTGTTTTGAAAACTGCGAAAATCTCGAATACATAAGTTTTCCGAGTGCTACCATAGTTTACGGTAATTCATTTTTAAACGCAATCAAACTGAAAACAGTAGATTTCGGTACAAATGTAAGTTTTGCAAGAACTGATTCATTTAACGGATGCAATTCTTTCGACACTCTTGTTTTGCGAGGTAACGGAGTTTCTGCTCTGTCGAGCATATCGCTTTTTGCAAGCGCAGGTGCTTTTGCCGCAGATGCTGCCGGCGGCACCGTATATGTGCCCGGTGCACTGATTGAAAGCTACAAAGCAGCGACAAACTGGAGTGCTCTGTATGAAGCAGGCAGGTGCAATTTTGTTGCAATAGAAGGGAGCAAATACGAATGATAGTTAATGAATCAGCAGTTATCAACGGTAAGCAGTTTATCAAAACCTATTCCGATGAGAACAAATATATCGAGTGTAACGGTGTAAAATACTCCGAAGCTTTTGACCCTGCTGAAATCAGCAGAGAATATACCGAAACGGATATCCCTATCGAAACAGACGAAGCAACCGAAAGTGATTATATAAACGCTCTTGAAGATTTGGGGGTGAAGTTGGGTGGATAAAGACACATTGAATGAAGCTGTCAAAGCTTGCAAGGCTGAGACCAAGAACGCCCTGCAGACCGTCTACGACGCACTCAACAACGGTCAGCAGAAAAAGCTGCTCAAATACGAAGCTGTAAAGGCTCTGCTTGAAAGATACGAGGTAACGTTATGATACACGCTTTCTTATCAATGTTCGGGCTGTACATAGCGTATTTTATTCACATTCTTGAGGTGATGTTAACGTGATTTACCGTTCACCGTTTCGGGCAATATCCCGACAGACTACAGCGTTCAAGAAAAAAGGCAGTTGGAAGCTCGGCTACCACACAGGCATTGACCGTGTCTGCGACACTGACCGCATACTTGTTGCCTGCACAGATGGTGTGATTACCCGTGTCAATTCTTGCGGCGCAAGCTACGGCAACCACATTGTATTCCGCACCGACGACAACCGCAGTATTCTTTACGCACATACGGCAGATAAGCCTGCTGTTAAGGTCGGCGACCGTATAAAGAGCGGTCAGATACTCGGCAGAATGGGCAACACGGGCAACAGCTACGGTGCTCATCTGCATATCGAAGTGCAAAACTCCAAAACGTGGAGTTACGGCAAAAATCTCATAAATCCCAACAGCGTAATTAATTGGGAGAAATTCAGCGACAAAGAAGGTGATTTTATGGCTTTGAGTTGGAAAAACGGCAGCACACCCGAAAAGGTCTATCAGACTGTTGCAGACTGCAAGGCAGGCAAGAACAACATCGGCTCACTTGATGCAAAAGAAGCGGCAACCTGCGTTGCGATAGTCGACGGCTGCTACCTCGTCACATACTCTGCCGCAGGCACTACCAAGGCAGAGTTTGTTGCTTACGCAGGGGGTGTTAAGTGAAAATGACCCTTGAAGAAGTTGAACACCGACTTATAAAAGCCGAAGAAGACATCGAAACGCTTTTCAAAAGCAGAAACAAACTCAACGAAGAGCTTGCAACCGTTACAACCAAGCTCGACAACATATTAGTCACGCTCGGTGAACTTAAGGCAAGTGTAGTGCAGATACAGAGCAGACCCGGCACAATGTGGGATAAGCTCATATTTGCTGTAGTCGGTGCTGCTGCAACAGCGTTCGTAAGTTTTGCAATAAAATAACCTCATACCGTAGGGGCGATTCACGAATCGCCCGAATAATTTTAAGGAGTGATATTATGAAAATCAACTGGAAAGTAAGACTTAAACAACCTGCATTCTGGATTGCGACAATACCTGTAGTTATAACCTTTGCTTACTCGATACTTGCACTTGCAGGTATTGTACCTACAGTTACAGAGGAAAGAATACAGAACCTTTTTCTTACCGTCGTAACTATACTCGCACAGCTCGGCATTATAATAGACCCTACAACCAAAGGTATATGCGACAGCGAATGCGCAATGAAATATGATAAACCAAATTAAAAGAAGCCACCCTGCGGGGTGGCTTCTTTTTACCATTTTATTGCCGCTGTTGTGCCATCAACAGTACACTCTATGCCTTCGATTTTACTTGCTGCCTCAACGAATGCGTCGCACATTTCCTGATTCGGGAACGTGAGTGAGCTTTCAAGAGTCAGTGTATCGGGGTCAACTTTCTTCGCAAGCTTGAATCCTGTTGCCCACCAGGTGAGCGTTGCATCTCGGTCAACATAGGTGTTTTCACTATCGTAAACATCGATTGAAATCGGCATCATCTCTTCATCTGTTGCACAATCGTAGTGCATACCAAACTTGCCGTCAGGACGGTTATAAAGGCCTACCTCACCGCCGACAAACATATTGAAGACATAATTGCCCTTCCATATCTGAATCATCCAATCTTTACCGCCGTATTCAAAGAAGATACGCTTTGTGGTATAATCGAATGCAACCTTTGCAAGTAGGTCGTAGATGGGTGTAAAACCAAACTGACGCTGCCAGCAATCATTTGTGGCATAGAACTGGTCATGGATTGCGTTGTAGCCGAAACCACTGCCAAAAACGCCCTTATCATAGTCCGAGCTGAAAACCTCACCTGTATCGTAATTGTAAAAAGCACCGAGGCGAGCCATATCAGGCGTACCGTCGCCTCTCTCGTAATCTATACAGAACTCGCCGATATTTTCACGGTCCGTATCCTTGAGATAAAGTCTGGTGTTCTTTATACCGTACTTAAAGAAAGTAAGTGCATGGGTAAACTTATCGAAAAAGTTAGGTTCTTGTGATTCTTCCTGAACTTCGTTTACCTGAACGGGCTGCTCTGCACCTGCAGCAATACCAGCAACAGAAAACAGCATAACTATGCTCAGAATAAGTGAAATTACTCTTTTCATTTTATCTCCTTCTCGTTTCTACCTTTTGATTTTGCTATTACAAATTATCAAAATCTTAGTTATTATATCATAATATACATCATTTGGCAATAAATTATTCATAATTCTTTAAAAAAATAAAACCTCACTGCATAACGCCACCGAGCCGTAAGGCGGTATTTCTTTAAAATGTGAATTTTCAGCACAATAATGCGTCAAATCCCACAGATATGCGTTAAGCATTATCTGTGGGATTTTCCTTTTCTTGTATCTTAAAATTTCATTTTAAAGTGCTTCGCAGTTTCGTAAGAGTATAAAATTTCTTGTATCGAAGCCAAAAACGCAGCAAGGCTGGCGCCTTGCGAGGCTTTTGACAAAGATACGGGGAATTTTACTCGAGAAACAAATACTTCCTTACGACTCGGTGGCGAAAGCAGTGAGGTTTTGGCTTACAATATATCACCGAAAGGTTTAAGACTTTGTTTGAGTATTCCGTTCATATGAGCGATTGCCGTGCCGTAGTTTGTAATCGGTACGCCTGCATCAGCAGCCTGACGGAGTCTGTACTGCATCTCACGCTCGTTGAGCATACAGCCGCCGCAATGCACGACAAGAGCATAATCGGAAAGCTCTTCAGGGAATTCACCGCCCGAGGTAAACTCAAACTCAAGCTCTTTGCCGCTGTGCTTTTTAATCCAGCCGGGCAGCTTAACGGTGCCGATATCGTTACACTGTCTGTGGTGAGTACAGCCCTCGGAAATAAGCACCTTATCGCCGTCCTTCAGGGAATCCAGATGCATCGCACCGTTTGCAAGTATATTGAGGTTACCCTTATATCTTGCAAAAAGAATTGAGAATGACGTCAGCGGAATATATGACGGCACAATTTTTGAAACAACACCAAATGCTTGCGAATCGGTTATTACAAGTGCGGGCGGATTCTTAAGCGAGTCAAGCGTTTGTGCAAGCTCGGTTTCCCTTGTAACAACAGCCGTAGCGTGCGTATCGAGTATATCGCGTATAGTCTGCTGCTGCGGCAGGATAAGTCTGCCTTTGGGTGCAGATTCATCAATCGGTGTGACAAGCACAACCGTGTCGCCCGACTTTATCAGGTCGGCAACAATGTGCTTTTCATTTTTCTCGCTTTTTCCGGCTTCTGCAATTTTATTTTTAAGCCGCTCGATATTAAAACCGTTGACAGCACTGACATATATCTCTTTTTCTGTTTCGTCGGGTATATTAATTATTAAATCAGCCTTATTGTAAGCAATCACATATGGCATTTTTTTTATTTCAAACAGCGATACAAGCTCATTGTCCGAGTCAGTCATACCCTTTGACGCATCAACTACAAGCACAGCGATATCGGCGTAGTTGAGCACCTGCTTCGCACGCTTTACACGCATCATACCAAGCTCGCCCTCATCGTCCACGCCCGGTGTGTCAATAATAACAACGGGGCCAAGCGGCAAAAGCTCCATAGCCTTTTTTACCGGGTCTGTTGTAGTACCTTTAACATCAGATACCAAAGCCAGTGACTGACCTGTAACTGCATTGACAACGCTGGATTTACCTGCGTTGCGCAGTCCGAAAAAGCCTATATGAATTCTTTCGGCAGAAGCAACACTGTTAAGTGACATTTGAATTCTCCTTTAGAATCGGAAATCTCTTCTGTTTGAGTTTCTGATATCCTTTATATTCTGAGTTGCTATATCTCTTACCTTGTCTTTCGGGATTTTCTTGAGCTCATCAATAATCATACTGTAGCCTATTTCCTTTGTAGCATCGCTTGCATAGTCAACAAGATACTCGGTAAGGGTCATAAGAGCGTTGGGGTGACAGCAGTTGATAATCTGGCCGTTTTTGCAAAGGCTCATAAATCTGTCGCCCGTTCTGCCTTCACGGTAGCAAGCGGTACAGAATGACGGAATATGACCGTTTTCCATAAGCCAACGAACAACCTCATCGAGTGTACGCTGGTCAGAAACGTCAAACTGCTCGGAATCGTGCGGTCTCTCTTCTTCAGTATAGCCGCCGACAGATGTACGGGAAGCACCGCTTATCTGCGAAATGCCGAGATTGAGCACACGCTCACGCACAGCCTGCGACTCACGGGTTGAGATAATCATACCCGTATAGGGCACTGCAAGACGGATGCAAGCAATAATCTTCTCGAAAATTTCATCGGGAATTGAGTTATCAAAAACATCGGGGTCAATATCGTCTGCACGCTTGATTCTCGGCACGCTTATTGTATGCGGGCCTACACCATGTACAGCCTCAAGGTGCTCTGCGTGCATAAGCAGACCTGCAAACTCGTACTTATAAAGCTCAAGACCGAAAAGCACACCGAGACCTACATCGTCAATGCCGCCCTCCATAGCTCTGTCCATAGCCTCTGTATGGTAAGCGTAATCGTGCTTGGGGCCTGTCGGGTGGAGCTTGAGATAGCTTTCCTTATGATATGTCTCCTGGAAAAGGATATATGTACCGATACCTGCTTCCTTGAGCTTGCGATAATTCTCGACAGTTGTTGCGGCAATATTTACGTTCACACGGCGAATTGCACCGTTTTTGTGGTTGATGCTGTAAATAGTTTTGATACACTCAAGAATATACTCAATCGGATTGTTTACTGGGTCCTCACCTGCTTCAATTGCAAGACGCTTGTGGCCCATATCCTGCAGAGCAATAACCTCATTCTTAACCTCTTCCTGAGTCAACTTCTTACGTGCGATATGCTTATTCTTAAGGTGATAAGGGCAGTATACGCAACCGTTTACACAGTAATTTGAAAGGTAGAGCGGTGCAAACATAACAATACGGTTGCCATAGAAAGCAAGCTTGATTTCCTTGGCGATTTCGTATATACGCTCAACCTTCTCGGGAATTTCGCATGCAAGCAGCACGCTCGCCTCACGGTATGTAAGGCCTGCACAGACTGTGCCGTCAGCAGTTTTTTTGGGGCGTGCTTTTTCAAGAATAGAATCGATAAGTTCAACGTTATTCTTATTCTGCTCGGCATATTCGAGCGTTGCAAGTATTTCCTCGTGGCTGATAAATTCTTCAGCCTTGAGTGATTTAGGATTGTAGTTTGCCATAGTTTTAGCCTTCTTTCTATCGTTTAGCGTCACCGCGTGCACATACAATACGGTAACCGATTTTTTTAATTGAGTTTTTGATTTTTAATATATTTTCTGCCGCCTCTGAGCCTGTGGCAAGTTTACCGTTATACAGCTCATATTTAGACCTTGCAGACTCGGGTGAGAGGTTTGGCATAATTACATTTGCGCCTGCAAGTATTCCTTTCTCCCTGCCCTGCTTATCGATTGTGCCCAGTGCCGTTGTTGCAGGCAAAAGCACGCTCGGACATATCAGCCTTATTATTGACAGCAGATAACAGGTAAGCTCAACACTGCCCTGCTCAAAAGAAGCAAAAGGCGTATCCTTATGCGGAATAAAGGGACCTATGCCGCACATATCGGGCTGAAAAGCCTCGATAAATTGCAAATCCTTGACAATATTATCCACTGTCTGATAAGGCGAACCGACCATAAATCCGCAACCGACCTGATAACCTATATCCTTAAGATTGTGCAGACATTGCATACGGGTTTCAAACGACATAGCTGACGGATGAAGCTTTGAATAATGCTCACTGTCTGCCGTTTCGTGTCGGAGCAGATATCTGTCAGCACCTGCATCATAGAGTGCCTTATAGCTGTCTTTGCTACGCTCACCGAGTGAGAGAGTAACCGCACAGTCCGGATGATTAATTTTAATCTGCTGTATTAGGTTACAAAGGACTGCATCGGTAAAATGCAAATCCTCACCGCCCTGAAGTACAAAGGTACGGATGCCGAGCTTATAGCCTTCTTTACAGCAGGAGAGGATTTCCTCTTCGGTAAGTCTGTAACGCTCGCAATTTTTGTTGCCTGCTCTTATACCGCAGTAAAAGCAGTCGTTTTTACAGATATTGCTGATTTCGATAAGACCTCTGATATAGATATCTGTGCCGTAGTGCTCACGACGCACAGCATCCGCTTTTATGCTAAGCAACTCTGCAGATTCTTCATCACGCTCGGTAATAAGCAATTTATATTCATCCGCACTCAGGCTGTGACACTCTGCAAGTTTTTCTATAATATCTTTTATCTTTTTATCCATGACTTATCACATTTGAGTAAGCAGTTTTGACACTGATACCGTCGAGCTTGCCGATTTTGCCCGAGAGAGCGGAAATGGTATCCTGTGCGGCATCAACCGCAATACTGACAATGCTTATACCTTTCTCTTTATATGGTATGCCCATTCTGCCGATAATAATATTGCCGTATTCGTGAAGCAGAGAATTGAGCTGCTCAACGCTGTCTTTATTCTCAACAATAATGCCCATTACGGCAACTCTTGTATCCATACTTACTCCTCCTAAAAAACAAATAAGCCACACCTGATACAGGTGCGGCTTTAATCGTATATGGGTATAGTAAGCCCTTTGGAATACAAAAAATAACTGCACCTTTCAGTCGGAAAATTCCTCTTGTCAGGATATTTATATTATACATTATAACAAGTGTTTTGTCAATTGTAATGAAGCATATCAATTGTAAAGCTGTACTACAACAAAACCGAGCGAACAAAATACATCAACACAAAAATAATGTCATCCTGAACGAAGTGAAGGATCTTAAAACACGTAAAGATTCTTCGCTTAACGCTCAGAATGACATACAACAAAAAAACAGCGGCAAAACCGATAACGGAATTGCCGCTGTAAATAAAATTAAATCAGTCAGTGATGATGTCGCCCATCATACCGGGTGTGCAGAAGCCTGCGTTTGACTCGTCTGTGTCGATGTGCATTGCAAGAGCATATGCAGGGTTGACACGGACTACAACGTCGCCGAAGATAAGGCTGCGGCCGTCGGACTCAACCTTAACGGAAACAATCTGCTTGTCCTGTACGCCATACTTCTCGCCGTCTTCGGGAGTTGCGTGGATGTGACGCTTTGCAACGATAACACCCTCGCTTATTTCGACCTCACCCTTGGGGCCTACAAGCTTGCAAGCACCGCTGCCTTCGATAACGCCGCTCTCGCGTACGGGAGCAACAACACCGATTGAACGTGCGTCTGAAGCGGAAATCTCAACCTGAGTTGCAGGTCTTTCGGGGCCAAGAATTGAAACTGCAGGGAAGCTGCCCTTGGGGCCGATAACTGCTACACGCTCTTCACAAGCGAACTGACCGGGCTGTGAAAGGTCCTTCTTATGTGTAAGCTGATAGCCTTCACCGAAGAGGATATCGAGGTCCTTACGGGAAACGTGAACGTGACGTGCTGATGTTTCGATAAGAACAGGTTTGTTCATTTTAGTAGCATCCTTTCGTTAAATTATTAGTCAAAAAGTTTTGAAAGCTTGTTGTCTTTCTTCTTGATAAGCTTGATGATTGCGCCGACAACAAGTACACCGATAACACCGTAAACGATACCGAGAACTGCACCTGCAAGAACGTCAGTGCAGTAGTGTACGCCAAGGTAGATACGGGAGAAGCCGATAAGGGCTGCAAGAACGTATGCAGCAATGCCCCACTTCTTGTTGTTTGCGAAAACAGCTGTTGCGAATGCAAAAGAAGAAGATGTGTGACCTGAGGGGAATGACCAGCTGTGAGGCATAGTATGTGTTAATTCAGAAGCGATAAAGGGAAGCTTCTCAGCGAGATTCGGATAGCCGATCTCCGGGAATTTATATCCCTCAATCCATTTTGCTTTGAGTTCAGGGAACCTCTGTGCATATTCGTTGACTGTTGCCAGTATCTTATCAAACTTGCTGCCAAGTTCAGCCTTATTAGCCTCAAGAGCTACGGGATCAAAGATAAAGCAAGGTCTTACTCTTGCAATCATAGGCTTAAGAATCTCGTTGTTGAGAATAACCATAACAAGGAGGGCGCCGAGCATAGCCATACCTGCTTTGCGGGTCTTCTTAAAGAAGAGAAGAATAACGCCTACAATCGGCATTATCATACCGTCGCCAAGTTTTGTAAGCCAGAACATTATGTGGTCAAGCACATCGTTGGCAATTGAGAAAACCGCACTGAAAACAGACAGGTCAAACTCATAAATTGACTGGAGAAAAGCATCCATTGTTTTTCACCGTTCTTTCATTTAAAAATTATTTGAATGCGTTGTAGATTGCAGAAATAAGCATCTGCTGGAGCTGCTCACCGAAGAAGGGAATGATTCTTGCGATGAAAGATACATAGTACCATACGATATTGTCGGAAACATAAGCGAGTGCTCTGTTTTCCTCTGTATCGCCAACAACATCATAGAATGTGGGGCTGAATGTCTCATACTCCCAGGGATTGCTTTCATCAAGGTCGATGATACGGCAACCGCGCATTTCATCATCACCATAAGACTGGAATGATGCACCGGGTGTATTGACGATATCGATAGCGGCACCGTCAGCAGCGTTCATTCTTGTGTGAACAATATAGTCGTTAACATGGTCGTGACCGACAAATACAGCGTTAACATCGCCCTGCTGAACGAACTTGCTCATCTGAGCACCGTGGAAAGCTGAGGGACAAGGATACTCTCTGAGGATTGAGCCTTCCTCTGCATACTCGGGGTTGAGAGCATAGTGCTTACCTGTATTTTTGTCTGTATAACCGCTGGGATCGAGTTCAGGTGTCTCAACAACATATTCCTTGATTTCGTAAGGAACGATGTGCTGGAACGCAATAGAAGGAACAACCTCGCCGCCGTTTTCAGCCTTGAGAGCATTGGATGTGTTTACGTACCAATCGAGCTGATCATCGTGTATGTAATCATAGTTGCCGTTCTCGTCATACATATTGGAGTCGAACATCCAGAGGTTGTAAGCAACCTTTGTACCGTCGGAAGACTTGATTGTGAGGTTATGTGTACCCATACCGTAGATTTCGGGGTCTGCATCGTAAGCAAGGCAGTTCTCATAGCTGCGGTAAGCGCTGAAATGAGTTTCCTTTGAAACGTTCTCTGCATCGTGGTTACCGAAAACAAAGGTAAAAGGAATGCCGGCATCGGCAATAGGATCGATAATAGCCTTGATTGCGTACTTTGCATCGATCTTAAGATCAACCGTACCTGTGTTATCGCCTGTAAAGATAACAAGGTCGGGCTCGTACTTTTCAACAGCTGTTTCAATCATCTTGATCATACCGGGTGACGGGAACATATCGTCCTGTGTGTCGGCAATCTGAAGAATACGGAACTTGCCGTCTTCACCGAACTGAAGAGTGTTTTCGGGCTGTGCTGAAAAATCATCAGCAGCCGATACTGTAAGTGAGAAAAGCATTGCTGCTGCCATAACAAGAGCAATTACTTTAAGGAATGATTTTTTCATTTTTATTATCCCCTTAATAATACTGTAAGCCGTCGGGCAGATTGCTCCGCCCAACAGCTTTAAGTCGTGGTTTGTTTATTATTTCTTGTAGCTTTCTGCAACTGCAACAGCGCAAGCAACAGTAGCACCAACCATCGGGTTGTTACCCATACCGATGAGACCCATCATCTCAACGTGAGCAGGAACAGAGGATGAACCTGCAAACTGAGCATCGCCGTGCATTCTGCCCATAGAGTCTGTAAGACCGTAGGAAGCAGGACCTGCAGCAACGTTATCAGGATGAAGAGTTCTGCCTGTACCGCCGCCGGAAGCAACAGAGAAGTACTCCTTACCGTTTTCAAGTGCCCACTTCTTGTAGGTACCTGCAACAAGGTGCTGGAAACGTGTGGGGTTAGTTGAGTTACCTGTGATGGAAACATCAACACCCTCGTGCTTCATAACTGCAACGCCTTCGAGAACGTCGTTAGCACCGAAGCAACGGACAAGAGCACGGTCACCGTTTGAGTAAGGTGTTGTGTTAACAACCTTGAGCTCGTCGCTGTAGAAATCATACTCTGTCTCAACGTATGTGAAGCCGTTGATACGGGAAATGATCATAGCAGCGTCCTTACCGAGACCGTTAAGGATAACACGAAGAGGCTCTGTACGAACCTTATTAGCTGTGAGAGCGATTTTGATAGCGCCTTCAGCAGCTGCGAATGACTCATGACCAGCAAGGAATGCGAAGCACTTTGTTTCGTCCTTGAGGAGCATTGCGCCGAGGTTACCGTGGCCGAGACCGACCTTACGGTTTTCAGCAACTGAACCGGGGATGCAGAATGCCTGGAGACCTACGCCGATAGCAGCTGAAGCGTCAGCAGCATTCTCGATGCCCTGTGCAAGGGCAATAGCTACGCCGAGAGTGTATGCCCAGACAGCGTTGTCGAAAGCGATGGGCTGTGTGCCCTTAACGATAGCTTCGACATCGATGCCTCTGGAGAGGCAGAGATCTCTGGCAGCTTCAAGGCTTTCGATGCCGTACTGTGCAAGGCAAGCCTCGATTTTTTCCATTCTTCTTTCTTTACCTTCAAATGTAACAGCCATTGTTCTCCCTCCTCCTTATTCTTCTCTGGGGTCAATATATCTTGCAGCGTCAGCAAATCTGCCGTAGCTGCCCATATTGTTCTTGTATGCTTCTGCGGGGTCTGCACCGTGACGGATATCCTCAAGCATCTTGCCGAGCTTTACAAACTCATAGCCGATAACCTGATCGTTCTCGTCAAGAGCCATGCGTGTAACGTAACCCTCAGCCATTTCGAGGTAACGTACACCCTTTGCCTTTGTGGAGAACATTGTACCGACCTGTGAACGAAGACCCTTACCAAGGTCCTCAAGACCTGCGCCGATTGTAAGACCGTCCTCTGAGAATGCGGACTGAGTTCTGCCGTAGACGAGCTGAAGGAAGATCTCACGCATTGCAACGTTGATAGCGTCACAGACAAGGTCTGTGTTAAGGCACTCGAGGAGTGTCTTGCCGGGAAGAATCTCAGCAGCCATAGCTGCGGAGTGAGTCATACCGGAGCAGCCGATTGTCTCAACAAGAGCCTCTTCTACGATACCCTCTTTGATGTTGAGAGAAATCTTACAAGTACCCTGCTGAGGAGCACACCAGCCCACACCGTGTGAGAAACCGGAGATGTCCTTAATTTCGTATGCCTTTACCCACTTGCCCTCTTCGGGGATAGGAGCGGGACCGTGATGCGGGCCTTTAGCCACGATACACATTTTTTCCACTTCATGTGAATAGTTCATTGTTGTATTCTCCTTTCTGATTTCTGAGCCATTCAATCTCACGGTATATTATACATAAATTAAACTCAATTATCAAGTAATTATTGCATAAATCTCCGCAATAAAACAAAATATTTTTACATATTATGCAACAAATCAATTCGCAACACGCAATTATTCCTATCAGCAAATCATCAGGACAAAAACAATGTCATCCTGAGTGAAACGAAGGATCTTTAAAAACGTAAAGATTCTTCGCTTGACGCTCAGAATGACATCGGTTTTTATACACACCGTAGGGGCGAACTGTGTTCGCCCGTGGTAAAAGAGATATGCCGTTTCTCATACCTCCTTTTTAAAGGAGGTGGCATTGCGAAGCAATGACGGAGGATTGCAAAGATTAAATGTTGATTTGCTTTTTTATAACAACCCTCAGTCTTTTGCTTCGCAAAAT
>JAFXCH010000009.1 GCA_017516485.1 Clostridia bacterium | reverse complement strand
GCAATCTTTTCAACGTCAGCCGTTGCATCCATAATTACCATTTCGCCGACCTTCTCTGAGAAGGGGACATCCATCATCCAGCGCTTACCGCCGACATCCTTGTACTTCTGACCTGCTGAGCGGGAGCTTGCCGCAAGAACAGTAATATCGAACCAGGGATGGTTGTCAAGCAGCGTGATAAAACGCTGGCCGACCATACCTGTTGCGCCTACAATACCAACCTTATACTTTTTCATCTGAACTTTACCTCCGGAAAATTAAGCAAACCGCTTGCAATAAGCCGCACTTTGCAATATAATACAAGTAATAATAACATATATTTAAAGGATTTGCAATGAAAAAATCAGATTTTTATTATGATTTACCGCAAGAATTTATCGCACAAACACCGATTGAACCTCGGGACAGCTCTCGTATGATGGTTCTTGATAAGAAAAGTGGCGAAATTTCACACAAACACTTCTTTGATATACTCGATTACATTACGGAAAATGACTGTCTTATTCTAAACGACACCCGTGTTTTGCCGGCAAGAATATACGGCGTTAAAAAAGAAACCGGTGCTGTTGTAGAATTTTTGCTTCTCAGTCAGCATTCGCAGGATGTTTGGGAGTGCGTAACAGGTCCCGGCAGACGTGCAAAGCCCGGTACGGTTTTCGACTTTAACGGTCTTATGAGCGCCGAGGTTGTTGGCGTGCTTGACGGCGGAAACAGACTTGTTAAGTTTATTTATGAGGGTAATTTTTATAATATACTCGATGAAATCGGCGAAATGCCCTTGCCGCATTATATAACCGAAAAGCTTGACGACAAAGAGCGTTATCAGACCGTTTATTCCGCTAATTTAGGCTCTGCCGCAGCACCTACTGCAGGACTTCATTTCACACCCGAGCTTCTTACAAAAATTGAAGAAAAGGGTATAAAAATCGGCAGAGTTACGCTTCACGTCGGTCTGGGTACGTTCAGACCCGTAAAGGAAGAAAACATTGAAAATCATCTAATGCATTCCGAGCATTATCATCTGCCTGCCGAAACTGCCGAGCTTATAAATACGACTCACGCAAACGGCGGCAGAGTATTTGCGGTTGGTACGACAACCTGCAGAACTCTTGAATCGGTAGCAAGTAAGCACGGAAGAATAACCGAAGATGATGACTGGACAAATATATTCATTTATCCCGGCTATAAATTCAAGTGTATTGATTCGCTGATTACCAATTTCCACCTGCCCGAAAGCACGCTGATTATGCTTGTCAGCGCCTTTGCAGGCTACGAAAACACAATGAATGCTTATAAAACCGCCGTTGAAGAAAAATACAGATTTTTCTCATTCGGTGACAGTATGATGATTACAGAGGTAAACTGATGTATAAACTTATCAAAAACGAAGGAACAGCCCGACGCGGCGAATTTGTAACAGTTCACGGTACGGTGCAGACACCTGCCTTTATGAACGTTGCTACCTGCGGTGCAATCAAGGGTGCTCTTGATGCTTACGACCTTGAAGAAATCCATTGTCAGGTAATGCTTTCAAATACTTATCATCTGCATCTGCGTCCCGGTGACGAAAAAGTCAAGGCACTCGGCGGTCTTCATAAGATGACGGGTTGGAGGGGTCCGATTCTGACCGACAGCGGCGGATTTCAGGTGTTTTCGCTTGCTTCTTTGCGTAAAATCAAAGAAGAGGGCGTGTACTTTGCCTCTCATATTGACGGCCGAAAGATTTTTATGGGTCCTGAGGAAAGTATGCGAATTCAGTCAAATCTCGGCTCAACCATTGCAATGGCGTTTGACGAGTGTGTTGAAAACCCTGCAAAATACGATTATTCTCAGGCTTCATGCGAACGAACGACACGCTGGCTTATCCGCTGCAAAGAGGAAATGGAAAGACTTAAGGCTTTGCCCGATACAGTTAATAAAAATCAGCTTCTTTTCGGTATTAACCAGGGCTGTACCTTTGACAGACTGCGTGTTGAGCATATGTGCCGTATAGCCGAGCTTGATATGGACGGTTATGCTATCGGCGGTCTTGCGGTAGGTGAACCCAAGGAGGATATGTACCGCATTATTTCGGCGGTTGAGCCTTATATGCCCAAGAATAAAATCCGCTATCTAATGGGTGTCGGCACAGCAGGCAATATAATTGAAGGTGTGTACAGAGGTGTTGACCTTTTCGACTGCGTTATGCCCAGCAGAAACGCACGCCACGGTCATATTAACACCTGGAACGGTATTATAAATATGAATAACGCGAAATACGCTCTTGACGAACAGCCGCTTGACCCCGAATGTGATTGCCCGACCTGTCAGCGGCATTCCCGAGCATATATACACCATCTTTTCAAGGCAAAGGAAATGCTTGCAATGCGTCTTTGTGTTATGCATAACCTACACTTTTATAATACGCTTATGCAGCGTATCCGTGACGAACTGGACAACGGCACTTTTGCTCAGTTTCACGATAAATACGTGGATTTGCTTGACACAAGAATATAAATACTGTATAATTGGTACATTGATTTTTTGGAGGTTAATCTTACTATGAACTTTATGACACTTCTTATGGGTATGGGCTCAACCGCTGCAAGCGGCAGCACCGGAACACAGCAGAGCAATCCTTTTTCTATGATTCTTATTATGGCTGTTATGTTCGGCGCAATGTATATCTTTATGATCCGTCCCCAGAAGAAAAAGCAGAAGGAAGAGCAGCAGATGCGTGACTCTCTCCAGATTGGTGACGAAATCACAACAATCGGCGGTATCGTTGGCAGAGTTGTTACAATCAAGGACGATTCTCTCATCATTGAAACCGGCGCAGACCGTAACAAGATGAAGATTACACGCTGGGCTATCCAGACCAACAATACAGCAACCGAAAAGGCTGAGGCTGAAAGAGCTGCCGCAGCAGAAGCCAAGAAGGCTGAACGCGACGCCAAGATTGAAGAAGAAGGCAAGAAATTCTCAAAGAAAAAGAAGAAAAAGTCCGACGAGGAATAATTGTAATATTTATTCTGTTTCCCTCATATCTTCTAACAAGAGGATATGGGGGAATTTTTTATGCCGAAAGCCAAAGAAAACAGCGTTTTTTCCGAAATTATTAAGGGCAGCTTAACAGGAACTGCGATATTCATAGTTTTAACGCTGTCTGTGTGTTGGCTGTTGCTGAAATCGGATTTGGGCAGAGATGTTTATCTGCCGCTGCTGATGATTGTTTCAGCAATAAGCGGCATTGCAAGCGGCTTTACAGCCGTAAGAAAAAAGCGGGAAAACGGTCTTGTAAACGGTCTGGCAGCAAGCGTTATACCGTGCGTAATTGTTCTGATTGCAATGTCCGTTGCATACAAAGGCTTCAGCGTTTTTGAGTTGATTGTTGCTCCCTGCTGTTTGTTTGGCGGTATAATCGGCGGTGTTGCCGCTGTGAATATAAAGAAGAAAAGAAAAAAGATTAAAAGAAGATAAGAGGTACGTTAAATGAAAGCATTGACCGTTAATTTAAAGGAATTCAGCTTACCGTTTGACAGAATAAAAGAAGAAGCCGCCCTGCACAGGCGGCTTATACTGCTGTATGCTGTTTTCACAGGGGGATGTTTTGCGGGTGCTGTGCTGTTTTCAAATTCTGCACAGGCAGTATCGAATTATATAAAAATAATGGTTGAAAAGCTGTTGGAGGCGGGTTTTTCACAAAATTTGCGGATAATTTCCTTGGCCTGTCTGCTTCCGCAGGTAATAACGGCACTTTCAGCCTTCAGCGCACTCGGTCTGCCGCTCATTCTGCTTTGTCCTGCCGTATGTGCGGCGTTTTTATCCGCCGTGATTTCATATCTTTATTGTAATTTCGGTGTTGACGGCGCAGTATTTTCGCTGATTCTTATTTTACCGTGTGCCGTAGTGTTTTTTTTAATGCTTCTTATAGGAAGTAATGAAGGACTTATACTTTCCGAAA
Source organism: Clostridia bacterium (assembly GCA_017516485.1). Classification (GTDB taxonomy): domain Bacteria; phylum Bacillota; class Clostridia; order Oscillospirales; family Acutalibacteraceae; genus UBA8612. The sequence continues at coordinate 30,947 of JAFXCH010000009.1, read as the reverse complement.
TAGTAGCAGGAAGCTTATTTTCTTTAAAAAGACAGGGCAGGGGAGAGCTGAAAGGTTTTCTGCTGAGATTTGCCGTAATTTTTACCGTCTGCTTTGCCGTGGCAGCATTACAAGCGGTTTGTATAAGCAAATTCGGAAAAGCATTACTCTACTGATTTCTTTTCTTTTTTTACTTGTGATAGCGGATTTGCATTAATTGCCGAACGAATCTGCTCGTTTGCAACGTGAGTATAAATCTGCGTGGTTGCAAGGCTTTCGTGACCGAGCAATTCCTTTAAAAGCATTACGTCAACGTTGCCGTGCTGATACATCAGCGTTGCGGCTGTGTGGCGGAGCTTATGCGTTGAATAGCCCTCAAGACCTGCTTTTTCAAGATATGTTTTTACAATGTGCTGAACAGTTTTGGGGCTGATTCTGGCTTTGTGTCGGCTGATAAACAGCGCTTCACGGTCTTTGACACCGTCTCTGGGTCTTACTGCAAGATAGCTGTTTAGTGCATCGGCACAAGCCTTGTTGAGATAAACGACACGCTCTTTATTTCCTTTACCCAGTACACGTAAGCTGCCGTCACCGCCGATGCTTTTAAGGTTTAGCCCGACAAGCTCTGAAAGACGCAGTCCGCAATTGAGAAACAGCGTGATAATACAGTAGTCTCTCTCAAAATTTTTGCCCTCAACGGCATCGAGCAGAGCCATACTTGAATCAAGGGAAAGATATTTAGGTAAGGCTTTTTTTGCACGGGGTGAATCCAGGTCTTCGGCAGGGTTTTTTTCTATAATTCCGTGTGCTTTAAGGAATTTAAAGAAACCGCGCAGAGTAGATGCCTTACGTGCCCTTGTTTTGCCGCTGTTTTTTAGGTCTCGCTGGCAGTAGGCAAGAAACGAATAAAGGTCGTTAAGTCTGATTGAGCGTATTATATCTTCATCAATTGCCGAAATATCGTATTCGTTAAGCGGTTTTGGTTTCTTGGATTTATCCTTTGACATCAGATACCAGCGAAAAAATGTCCTCAAATCCGATGCGTATTCAAGCACGGTTAAATCGGATTTATTACGTACAGCAGTCTGATAATCAAGATAACCCTTAACAATTTCTGGTAAAAAGCGCAATTCATCTTTTTTCATAAAAATAAAATCCTCCGCCGAACATTTGTTTATAGGGGATTGAAAATTAGTAATAAAAGGGTAGTAAAAACAGAATTTGATATTTTTAACGAATGAGAAATTGAAGCGACGACCTGATATATGAATAAATAATTTACAATTTGGAAAACAGAAAGAATTAAGACATTGAATGGCCGGTATGCGTTATCAGTTAATCATATATCATAATTGCAATCCGCTCAGTTTTTTTGAAGTGACCAAAGTATCGCTTTAAAAATTTCTATTGGCTGAAAAACGGACAACAATAAATTGAATAACACAAGTAAACAGCTAACAGCGCAGATACAAGTGTAAAAATAAAAAGAAAAAACAAATGAAAGAAAAATTTTTCTGATAACAATGTTAATTGTAATACTGCGTAAAAGAATAATCAATACAAAATATGTAAAATGCAAGAGAAAACGTTGAAATATCAATGATTGTGAGACTTTAATCTATTTATATTATACACTATAATTTACCGTTTGTCCATCCCCTAAATTATACAAAAGATTAATTTTGTATAACTCGCAATTTCGCAAAAAGCACCTTTTGTATAATGGTTTTGCTGCCCCCTGCCTCAATCAGAGCAACAACTGAAATTTTAATTTTTTAAGAAATTGCTTGACAAGTTTTTGATTTGGTGCTATATTGTCAAAAACCAACGAGGTAAAAATTATGATATTCAGTCTTATCAGAAAATCAGATATGAATATGGATTGGCTTGCACAGCACGATTATCAGTATCGCTTGCAGGCTTACACTTCTGTATTCATTTTGAAATTGTAAAAGCATATATTTCATAATGTATATAACGGTGTAAGTAGCTGCAGATACTTGCACCGTTAATTTTTTTATATCTAAAGGAGCTTTATTATGAAAATATTTGATTTATTCAAAAAACTTTTTAAAAGACGCCCCGTAAAAACCGGCAACCACCTTGTCGATTTCTATAACCGTATTGATGAGGACTCTCGCCTGCTGTCCAAATGCGGACGAATTGAGTTTCTGACAACCGTAAAATACATTGATAAATATCTGAAAAAGGATATGAATATCATAGAAATCGGTGCAGCTACGGGCAGATACTCTCACCATTATGCAAGAAAAGGATATACGGTTGAAGCGGTTGAATTGATTGACCATAACATTGAAATTTTCAAAGCCAACACCTTGCCTGGTGAAAAAGTCAACATAAGGCAAGGAAATGCCGTTGATTTGTCGTTTTATGATGATAACAGCTTTGACGTAACGCTGCTATTGGGTCCTATGTATCACCTTTACACACCTGAAGAGCAGAAAAAAGCTTTGTCTGAGGCAATGCGCATTACAAAAACAGACGGCTATATTTTTATTGCGTACTGTATGCTTGACCCTTCTGTCCTCACACGGGCTTTTGCCGAAAACAGATTGCAGGAGTTTATTGATACCGAATTAATAAACATTGATACCTTTGAAACGTTCTTTCCACCGCACGGTGTATTCAAGCTGTACACAAGGGATGAAATTTTCGATTTGACTAATCCTCTTGGTGCTCGAAGGCTTCATTTCGTGGCTACGGACGGCTATGCACCGCATATGAATAAATCCGTAGAAAAAATGGACGATTTCACGTACCAAACCTACCTGCGGTATCATTTTAAAAACTGCGAACGACAGGATTTAATAGGAATGTCGCCGCATACACTTGAAGTTTTGAAAAAGGAGTAATTTTATGTTTAAGCATTTGAATTATGAACGAAGTATATTATCCTTAACTGCCTCGGTGCAAAAGCATTTCGGCGTAAAAGCCGAGCACTCTCCCCTGCCCGAGTTTGATAAGCTTCTGGAGAAAAATTATAAAAACGTTGTATTGATGCTGTTTGACGGACTGGGTGTATCTGCGATTAATGAGCATCTTCCCGAGGATTCATTTTTAAGAAAGCACCTTGTTTGCGGTATTTCATCCGTTTTTCCGTCAACCACCGTTGCCGCTACGGTTACGGCAATGACTGGGCTTTCCCCTGCCGAACACGGCTGGCTCGGCTGGGATTTGTATTTTAAGGAAATCGGCGAAAACGTGGCCGTATTCCGTAACTCATTGCAGAAAAACGGCAAGCCTGCAGCTGATTACAATGTCGCTTGGCGTTATATTCCATATAAAGATATTTTCAAGCAGATTGAAGAGGTAAACGGCAAAGGTACGGCTTACTGTGTTTCTCCGTTTTCAAACTATCATTCAAAAAGCGTAAGGAATATCTGCAAAATCGTTAAACGCCTGTCGAGAAAGAGAAAGAAAAAATACATATACACTTATTGGTATCAGCCCGACAAGGCAATGCACGGTTACGGAGTAAAAAGCAAACAGACACACGAGCAGATATTGCTGATTAACAGCGAGGTTGAAAAGCTCTGCAAAAAGCTTAAGAATACACTCGTTATTATCACAGCCGACCACGGACATTGCGACAGCAAAAACGAATATCTGGAGGACTACACTGCTCTTTCCGCTATGCTTAAAAGACCGCCTTCAATCGAGGCGAGCAGAGCCTTGAGTTTGTTCGTTAATGACGGAATGGCTGATAAGTTCAAAGAGGAATTCAGCCGTATTTTTGCCGATGATTTTATACTTTTGACTAAAGAAGAAGTATTTGATAAAAACATTTTCGGTTACGGTACACCTCACCCGAGAACCAGTGATTTCGTCGGCGATTTTCTTGCAATTGCAACGGGCGAAAAATCGCTGTTTATTCAGCGTGAAGATATCAACTTTATTGGTGTTCACGCAGGCTTTACCGAGGAAGAAATGATAATACCGTTTATTGCGGTTGAAACAGAGAAAGGAAAAAGGCAATGAATAAAATTAATAAAGAATCATATTATGAAAGAACTCCCGTTCTTGAAACAGAACGGCTGATTTTAAGGCCGTTAACTCCGGAAGATGCCGAAACGGCATTTTTATGGCACAGCGACCCGAGAGTAAACAGGTTTATGTCATATCCGCTTTATACCAATATTTGTCAAACTGTTCGTTGGCTTAAAGAAATAGTCCCATTTGAAGATGATTTTCATTGGGGAATTGTACTGAAAGAAGGCAATATTCTTATCGGGAGCATCAGCATAGGTCCGGCAGGTAACGATGATGGAGTATGGGGCTTCGGGTATAACATAAGATATGAATATTGGAACAAAGGTTATACAACCGAAGCTACAAAAAGAATAATCAAATACTCTTATGAGTTTCACGGTATTAGGGATTTTACTGCAAGTCATGCCGTTGACAACCCTGCTTCCGGCAGAGTTATGGAAAAATGCGGTCTGAAATTTGAAAGCTACAGCGAACACTCTAAAAGCGATGGCTCTGTGACGTATAAGGTTAAAAACTATAAAATGCATATTGATTGAGGCGATACAAAAATAAGGCTTGTACAGGTAACGTACAAGCCTTAAAATCAAATATTATTTCTCGCTCAGGAGCTTTGAAAGCTCTGACATAAATGTGTTTATATCCTTGAACTGACGGTAAACCGAAGCAAAACGGATATATGCAACCTCGTCAACTGCCTTGAGCTTGTCCATAGCAAGCTCACCGATATAAACGGAAGTTACCTCTCTGTCAAGAGAATTCTGAATGGTAAGCTCTATGCTGCTTGCAATTTCGTCAATCTGTGCAACGGAAACGGGACGCTTGTCGCAAGCCCTGAGAAGGCCGTTGAAAAGCTTCTCTCTGTCAAAGGGCTCACGCGATTTGTCACGCTTGACGACAATAACCGGAACACTTTCGATTATTTCGTAAGTTGTAAATCTTTTTGCACATTTGATACACTCACGGCGGCGGCGTATACGCTCGTTTTCGTCTGTGGGTCTGGAGTCTATAACCTTGCTTTCTTCATAACCGCAAAACGGACACTTCACACTAACACTTCCTATATATTGTATAGTTTAAATTAAGTATAACATCACAATAGTATTTTGTCAAATTTTTCTGCCGCTGTAATAATCTGCGCTTCGCTTTCAAAGCCGTTGCTGTAAAGCTCAATAAAGTAATTACCTTTATATCCCTTTGCTTTTAAAGCACCTACTATACTGTCAAAATCCTCTTTGCCTTCAAAGGGCGGAACACAGTCCCTGCCGTCAATATAATCGCTGATATGAACTGCCTTTATCTTTTCGCCGACAGCTTCAATAAAATCAAGAGCCTTTTCCCCTGCCCTGCGGCATTGCTTAAGGTCAAGCGTCAAAGCGAAATTATCACCCAGGTAATTACTCATCCGCTTGATAAACACGGGGCTTTGTGAGCGGTAATCAACTACGTTTTCCTGGGAAACAGTTGTACCGAATTCTTTTCCCGCTTCAAAAAGCCTTGCGTAACGGTCAAAATACTCCTCGTTATCAACGGTATATTGCGTTTTTGCACCGTGCAGGTTAATCACCCCTGCATCGAGGAAAGACGCAAATTCAAAGTAATTTTTGTAAAATTCAATTCCATCGTCAATTCTTCTTGAGTAACTGCCGAAAAATACAAAGGATTCCGCAAACGATGTAAACGGATGCACTGAGCAGACCTTCATACCGTAGTAATCACAGATAGCTTTAATCTCATCTCTTATTGTGCCGTTAAGCTCACAATAGGAATTGACGAATATTTCAATATTCTTAAAACCCATCTCTCCGCATTTTCTGACGGCCTTTTCTGTTTCAAGCGGATAAAAGCAGGCGCTGGACATACCGGTTTTCATATTTCTTCTTCCTTTGGCAGAATTTTGGCTTTGATTTTTTTATATTATTATATTATCATTATTTCGGTGATTATGTGAAGAGCTTTTTCAAAAATAATTATAAATCATTTCCGAAAACGCTTATATTGCTCAACTGCACACTTGCATTTGCCTTGAGTGTTATCATTTGTTCGTCATTATCATTTTATCTTGCCGAATATACAAGCTATTACTATGATATGAGAGTTCTGAGCCTTGAATTAATAACTGTTCTTCGTTCAGGCGTTGCAATGCTTACGGCAGGAACAGCGATAATGGCAAATATAGAAAAACAAGAAAAGCGCAGTAATTAAAACTGCGCTTTAAATCTTATTTCATTGGTTTGTTATCACAAATAATGCCCTTTTCCACTCTGTCAAAGTACCAAGAGCTTGTGGGGATAACAAAAGTAATACCTTTTTCAACGATTTCAAAGGTACAGTCGTTTACATACTCGCATTCGCCGTCAATGTTGACTGCGGCCGGTCTGTCGCTGTGAATTACAAGCTTTTTACCTCTTTCAAACGTTGTAATATCCCAGTCAAGGTGCTCACCGCGCTTATATTTATTGATAAGACCGAGGAGCTTTACTCTGGGCATATTCTTTTTAACGTGAACAAAATCAAGCAGACCGTCATCGGGCATTGCGTGCGGTGCAGCCATATAACCGCCGCCGTACCAACGGGAGTTACCGCAATAGCAGAAAAGTGTAGGAGCCGTGAAGGGCTCTTTGTCATCAAACTGTACGGTAAATACACTCTTCATTTTGCCGATAAAAGAATAAAGCAGAGATGCTGTATAAGCAGCCTCACCGTTGATGAACGGAATTTTCTTGAATTTAGCCTGACCTGCGCAAACCTCTGCGTCAAGACCCATTGAACACTGGTTAATTGCAATCTTACCAAGGCACTTGATAACATCGAGCTTAATCGGTGTGCCGTTTACCTGTGCTTCGACATCGATAAGGTCCTCTTTGTTACCGAAAAGACGGATAAAGTCATTACCGGAGCCAAGAGGAATAACGGCAACCTCAACGTTTTCCTTACCGTAGGCACCGTTTACAACCTCAAAGAGTGTGCCGTCACCGCCGCAGGCGTAAAAACGAACGGTTTCCTCACCAACGGGGTAATACTTTACAAAGTTGATACCCTCGTAAGGTGCTGTCGTTTCGTGAATCTCATAATCTCCGCTGTTTTTTGAAAAGTATTCCTTGATTTTAGGAATAATATAATTTGATGCTTGGTTATTGCCTTTACCGGCACAAGGGTTGACGATAAATACGTGTTTCATTCAGCCCACATTCCTTTCCTTATTTAAAGTACATAAATACCTGACATTTAATCATACCGTTATAGAGCTTGCGGCGTTTATCAGCCTTCCTGCCGAAATCCTGCTCAAAGGTTTCGGACGGACTGATTATTGTATAAGACCAGCCGTGCTTACGTTCAAACACCCTGCCCATTACGGAGTAAAGCTTTGATGCTTCTTCAATATCGAGCAGTCTTTCACCGTAGGGAGGATTGCATATAAGCGTACCCTTTTCTGTTTCACCTTTAAAATTCTTAACATCAGCAATGCTTATTTTTATTTTATCCGCAACTCCTGCCTGCCGAGCATTGATTTTAGCAAGCTCAACGGATTCGGAAGAAATATCCGAGCCAATTGCAAGGAAGTCGCAATCACGCTTTTCGAGGTCTCTTGCTCTTTCTTTTTCAACGGCCCATATTGCTCTGTCAAGCTGTTCCCAACGGTCGCAGGAGAAGTTTCTGTTCAGACCCGGTGCAATATTCATAGCCATCATTGCACCTTCGACAAGTATTGTTCCCGAGCCGCACATAGGGTCATACAGCGTGTGGTACGGTCTGAGCCTTGAAGCGGCGCAAAGAGATGCTGCAAGTGTTTCCTTGATGGGTGCGGAATTAGACTGCGGGCGGTAGCCGCGTTTGTGAAGACCGGCGCCCGAGGTATCAAGCAGAAGCGTTACAACGTCCTTATTGAACGCAAACTGAATCTGATGAACGGGACCTGTTTCATCAAACCACGAAACGTTGTACCTGCTTTTGAGCCTTTCAACGACAGCCTTTTTTATAATGGCCTGGCAGTCTCTTACGCTGAAAAGCGTTGAATTGATTGAATATCCCTTGACGGGAAAAGCATCTCTTGCACCAATCCATTGTTCCCATTCAAGAGCTTTAGTGCCTTGAAAAAGCTCTTCAAAGGTTTTGGCTGTAAACGAGCCGACAACAATCTGTACACGCTCGGCAAACCTTGAACAGATATTGACACGGGCAAGTATATTTTCATCGCCCGAAAAAAGTACTCTGCCGTTTTCGGCCTGAACATTCTGCGCCTCAAGAGCACGAAGCTCATCGGCAATAAAGCCTTCAAGACCAAGCAGACACGGAATACAAAAATTTATAAGCATATTATAATGCCTTTCTGAAAAATAGGGAGCGGATTACTCCACTCCCTATTATAAATAAAATATTTGATATAGTCAACTTAATTTTTTAATCAATTTCAGGCTCAAGCAGACCGTAGCCGCCGTCGTTTCGTACATAAACGACACAAACGTTGCCCGTTTCGGCGTTAAGGAACATATAGAAGCGGTGACCGACAAGATTCATTTTAAGAATGGCCTCATCTACCGTTTCGGGACGGAGGTTAACCGTCTTTGTTCTGACAATCTCATATTCGGGCTCTTCTTCAACGGCGTATTCACCGACGTATCCGTCAAAGGCACCGTCACGAAGCTTTTTCTCGATTCGTGTTTTGTTCTTACGAATCTGGCGGATGAGAGAATCTACGCAAAGGTCAAGAGCATCGTTCATATTCTCGGCACGTTCCTGTGAACGGAATACCATACCGCCGTTGAGAACGGTGACTTCAACAATCTGCACGTTTTTTTCAACCGTTGCGGTTACTTTGGCTTCTGCATTATCGCCGAAGAAGCGTTCAATTTTAGAAAGCTTTTTCTCCGCGTGTTCTTTGAAAGAATCTCTGAGTGTGCATTTGCGACCGATAGCTGTGATTTTCATAGTTACATCCCCTTTTTGTGGAATTAAGATAGAGCTTGTGTTGTTAGTATTTCCCCTATCTTCAATTTCACTATATCATATTGCACATAATTTGTAAAGGGGTATATAAAAATTTTATATCATATAACCAATTTTATATTATCACCGTTTTGTGTCGGGTAACGTGACAGCCGAAATTAACAGCAACGGGCAGACCTGCAATATGTGTGGGGGCTGTTTCTATATTGACTGCAAGTGCAGTTGTTTTACCGCCGAAGCCCTGCGGACCGATATTGAGGCAATTTACAAGAGAAAGAATTTCTTTTTCCATATCGGCATAATACTCATTACTGTTTCTTATACTCACATCTCTGCAAAGAGCTTTCTTTGCAAGATATGCGCATTGCTCAAAATCACCGCCGATGCCGATACCGAGCACAATCGGAGGACAAGGATTACCGCCCGCCTTAACAACACAGTCAAGAATATACTCGACAATATCTTCTCTTGTTGCGGCAGGGGTAAACATTTTAAGCTTACTCATATTCTCGCTTCCGAAGCCCTTGGGTGCAACGGTGATTTTAACTTTATCACCGTCAACAATTTTTGTGTGGATTACAGCAGGTGTATTGTCATCCGTATTCTTCCTCAAAATCGGGTCGGCAACAACTGAGCAGCGAAGATACCCTTCGGTATATCCCCTTCTGACGCCGTCGTTTATCGCCTCTTCAAAATTTCCGCCTATAAAATGAACGTCCTGACCTATTTCAATAAATATAACTGCCATACCGCAATCCTGACAAATCGGAATATCAAGCTCTTTCGCAGCGGAAATATTCTCAATAATATCGTTCATAACCGACTTAGCCAGAGTATTGCTCTCTGATTCGGAAAATTCCGTAATTAGTTTATTTAGGTCGTGCGGCAGGTTCTTGTTTGCCTGTATGCAAAGCAGAGCTACGGCATCGGACAGGGTTTTTACGTCGATTTCTCTCATATTTATCACCATATAAACAATGCACTGCAAAGCTCGGCTTCACAGTGCAGATTTTTTATTTTCTGTTACCTCTTCTGGAGCTTGTCTGGCTGTAGCGTGAGTCATTAGAACGGCGGAGGTCTGAAAACTTATCGTCGCTGACCTGCTTGAATTTTGCCATCATATCCTCAAAAGATGCAGGCTCGTTAGAAGTCTGCTGAGGCTGACCCTGCCAAACGTTAGGTCTTGAGTGGCTGTTTCTGGGCTTATGTTGCTGAGCAGGCGCAGCCTGCTGAACGGTAGTGATAGCCTGCTTGATGGAAAGGCTTATTTTACCGTCTGCACCTATTGAGAGGACCTTTACCTTTACCTGCTGGCCCTCGGAAAGATGTTCTTTTATGTCCTTGACGTAAGTGTTGGATACTTCGGAAATATGTACCATACCCGTTGTGTTACCCTCAAGAGTAACGAAGGCACCGAAATTGGTAAGGCCTGTAACCTTACCTTCAATAATTGCTCCAACTTCAATCTGCATAGAAACCTGTGTTCTCCTCTGAAAATAGTTTAGGTTGCTGAATTTGCATATACTCTTTCGCCGGGCATAACGTAGTCAAGCTCTTCACGTGCGTACTGCTGAAGATATTCGGATTCGTTTTCGTTGTTGAGAATGTCTTCAAGCTGCTTGTTTTCCTCGTCCTGAACAGATATCTGTTCAGAGAGTTCGGAAACCTCGTCGGTCTTGTCCTTTATGTCCATACGAAGCTGTATCGAATTAATAATAAAATAGCCAATCAATGCAACCAGAGCGAGAACAAGGACGATGCTTACTCTTCCTTTGCTTTTCTTGTTCATGATGCACCTACTTAAAGATATTTGAATTAATTATATACTATATTATTCTTTATTTTCAAGAGGTTTTTCGGCTTTTTTTCTTGAAAATTTAATATTTTTATAATTTTTGGGCAGTTTACGTGTGATTTTTGCGTACAAAACCATTACCAAGCGGTACGGAGCAGTTATTATTCCGGCAAAAAAGTATAGTGCTTTCTTGATTCGTTTTACAAAAAAGACGGTTGCAGCACCGACAAACCTGCCCAAGGTGACGTAATAAACAACGAACCCGATGACTAATGCCAGCAGAATGTTAAACCGAAATCTGCCGTTGTTAATAACCAGCAAGAAAACAAAAGTCAGCACGGCGCAGAGCAGGAAATATATAACATCCTGCGCAATAACCGACTTACTGTTTTTTATAATCAATACTCTTATCAGCCTGAAAACGTCATAAATTAAGCCCAGTATAAAGCCGAAGCCCACCGAGCTCATAAAAACCTGAAGCTGTGATGAAATATCGTCTATATACATAGTTATCTGAAGATTCGGCTGAAAAGTCCGCCCTGCTCACGGCTTGTTTCGGCGTAAGTTATAGCGCAGATATCTCCGTCAATTGCCAACTCGCCTACGTCGGTGCTGAACCTGTTTATGCGAAGTCCGCTTCCGCTTACAGTCATTTCGCCGAGCGCAGTTAACGCCGTAATGTTCATTTCATCAAAGCTGTCTACGTCCTTAACACCTGAAACGGTAAGGTGCTTTCTGTCTTCAAGAACGATATTGTGCGGCAACAAATTATTGTTTTTTTCTTCCAATGCGCTCTCCCCTATTTACAGTATTCACTATTAAATATGCGGCAGAGCGCCTTAATATGTTATTGAAGCTGTCTGAACATCAGCGCGGCATTTTCCTTGGTTGCGTGCTCGCTGACGTTTAAAACCTCGTATTTTGTGAGGTTTGAGCCCATCTGAATTTCTATTACGTCGCCAACCTTTATTTCAAGTGAGGCTCTGGCGATTTTTCCGTTTACGGTTACGTGTTTGGCGTCACATACCTCGTTTGCAACGGTACGCCTTTTAATTATTCTTGAAACCTTAAGATATTTATCCAATCTCATAAAACGATTACTCCTTTATTTGCAGCGGTTAACAAAAGAAGTGGCTGCCTTCCTGAAAAGGCAGCCATAAAAAATGACTTATTTTGCAGCGTTCTTGAAAGCCTGGCCAGCCTTGAAAGCGGGAGCCTTGCAAGCGGGAACAGTCATTGTTTCGCCTGTTCTGGGGTTGCGAGCCTGCTTCTCTGCACGCTCTCGAAGCTCGAATGTACCGAAGCCGATAAGCTGTACCTTCTCGCCGTTTGCTACTGCAGCGGTGATAGCGTCAAGTGTTGCGTTGAGTGCCTTTTCGGAATCCTTCTTGGAAAGACCTGTTTTTTCAGCTACTGCGCTGATAAGTTCGTTTTTGTTCATTTTGTTAAACCTCCTGAATTTATATATAATACTACAGTATTATTAACCTTAGTATTATTTAACTTTTTTGGCTTCATCCCAGAGCCTGTCCAGCTCTTCAAGTGAAGTTGTTTTCATATCGATGCCTTTCTTTTCGGCAAGCTGTTCAACTATTGAAAAGCGGTTGAAAAACTTGTCTGTTGCAGCCGTGAGAGCCTCCTCGGCATCAACATCAATAACCCTTGAAACATTAACAGCGGAGAAAAGCACGTCGCCAAGCTCATCAAAGCAAGCGTTATCGTCCTGTGCTTCAATTGCTTCACGAAGCTCTGCAATTTCTTCTTCCAGCTTATCAAGAGCACCGGAAATATCATCCCAGTCAAAGCCGGCTTTTTTAGCCTTCTTCTGAATTTTCGTGCTTCTCATAAGGGCAGGCAATTCACGGGGTACTGCCTGCATAGCCTGGGTTGTGGTTTTCTGGCCCTTGGTGCGGCGTTTAATATCATCCCAATTTGTGAGAACATCCTCAACACCGTCAACGTTAACTTCGCCGAAAACGTGAGGGTGGCGTTCGATAAGCTTTTTGCATATACCGTCGCAGATATCGTCAATACTGAAGCATTCTGCTTCGGTTTCTATCTGTGAGTGAAATACGACCTGAAGCATTAGGTCGCCGAGCTCTTCACAAAGAAGTGTCTTATCGTCCTTATTAATTGCCTCTATAACCTCGTAAGTTTCTTCAATAAGGTCCTTCTTGATTGTGGTGTGTGTCTGCACCGCATCCCACGGGCAGCCGCCCTCACCGCGAAGGACTGCAACTATATTGACAAGGTCGTCAAACACGTAATTCTTTTTGAATTCAAAGTTATTTACCATTTTTTAACTCCCTGTACGCATAAAAACACCGTACATAAACAATATTACCCTATTAAGTCATATTTTTCAAGGGTTTTTGCAATTTTTTTACCTTTCGGAAGCATTAATAAATCATCCTTGGAAATTCCTTTGATAACGAGCAGCGAAACGGCGTAAACAACAACCGCAACACCGACGCCGAGAAGCGTTGAGAAATTGTAGCCGTTGAGTCTGCTGCCGGCATCGCCGAAGGTAAGGATGTTTGAGAATACAGCCTGTGTGGCATAAGCGGAAAATGCGCACACAGCAGCAGCAAGCATCGGTTTAACGATTGTTGAAATGAATTTGACCCTACAGCCGGAAATCTTGATTGCAAAATAGATATTGAGAACTACGATAACCGTATAGCAAACGAGCGTACCGATTGTTGCGCCGTAAATATTGAATTTCGGTATACCGACGAAAATAAAGTTACATATTACCTTTATAACTGCACCTACAGCAACCGTTTTTGCAGGAATATCAGCCCTGCCCATTGCTTGCAGAACATTGGTAAGCGGTGTTGACAAAGCGATTACGAAGGTGCCTATACCGTAAATCATAACGATTGGTGAAGAAATCGGAATAAGATTCTCCGCTGCCGTACCGCCGTAAAGCAGAGTCATAATAGGTTCAGCCAATGCGGCAATACCAAGGCCTGCAGGTGCGGCAACAAGCATACAAACACGGACAACTGAATTAATGATGCTTCCCGTTTCCTTTTTGTTCTTTATTGCTATTGCGGCAGCAAGAGCAGGTATTGCGCTGACACCAAGCGACATCGTGATTGAGGTTATAAGGTTTTTAAAGTCGAGCGCTGAGAAATAGCAGCCGTAAAGATATGTGCCTATATCCTTATCAAGCGTTCCCGAACCCTGAAGAGAAGCCGCAAAAACAGTTTTGAAGTATTCAAGATTATCGGCAACGGCGTGAGCAAGACGGGTACGAATTGTAAAGTTATCGATAAGATTCGTTACATTCGTAATAAGTGCGCTGATAACCATAGGAATTGCAATGGTTATCATAGCGTTGGTAATTTCCGAGGAGGATTTGGGTCTGGGTGAATTGACAAGCATAGTCCTCGTAAATCTGTCACCCTTGATTTTTTTATGAATTATCATAAACGCAAGAGCAACCATAGTGCCTATTGTAACCGAAAGCACGGCGGCAGCAGCAGCAAACGGATAGATAACGCTGAGCGCCTCGGACTCATCGGCACAAACCTTGCCTAATACAGCTTCACCGCTGCTGAATTTATTAAGACCGTAGGACATTACGATTTTGGCAAAAGCGAGACCGAGAACAAGCTTACCGAGTGCTTCAATAACCTGTGAAACGGCAGTCGGAGTCATATTGCGCAGACCCTCATAATAACCCCTGTATGTAGACATAACACAGCAGAAGAATATGGAGGGAGCAATCATCAGAATACTCCAGAGGTTGTCCTCACATTTGCCGAGCTTTACGTACGGAAATGCAATAAACACAAGTAAAAGCGTGCCGACCACGCCGACAATAAGGAAAAGGCGCTGAGCAACCTTGAATATCATCCTTGCGTCACGGTAGTTGCCGAGAGTTACACTTTCGGAAACCATTTTTGAAACCGCAACGGGCAGACCTGCCATAGAAATAGCATAAATGGGTGTATAAATTTCGTATGCGGAGCTGAAATATCCCCTGCCGACCTCACCGATAAGGGCGGTAAGCGGAATTTTATAAATTGCGCCTATAACCTTAACGATGAGTGTTGCGGCAACAAGAATGAGCGCTCCGTTGAGCATCGACTGCCCCTTAACTGCAGATTTCTCCTGTCCCAAAATAACACTTCCTTACATATTGGAATATAATTAACCTAAAAATTCACAGACGAGCAATGATGAGCGAGGTACTTTTTCCTCCTCAATATCCGAAAAACGAACAAGCTTTTCGGTGAGCCTGACCGTTTCGTCAAACCAAGCACTTTCCGGTTTTACCGTTTTAAACAGCTCAAGAGCTCTCTTTTTGAAAACACACGGCTCATAATTATGAATGGTATCAATCAGAATATCGGCACAGTATTTATACGGTGCAAGATATTTGTTTTCGCCCTCAAGAACACCGTCCCACATATCAAAGGTGTTTTCAACCGAACTGCTTCTTGAGTGAAAATCCCTGACGGTACGCCTTATAAGCCTTAAATCACGCTTGGTGAGAAGAACGTAGCCGTAATCATCGTAGATTCTCGTGGATACGCTGATATAAATTTTGAGAAGCGCATCCGACGGAAGATAACCGTAAATAAGAGGATTCAGAGCGTGTAAGCCTTCTAGTATAACAACGTCACCCTCGTCAAGAGATATTTCAAAGGCACCGTCCGTTCTGATTCCCGTATCAAAATCAAATCTCGGTATAGTTGCCTTTCTTTCGTTAACAAGCTGTGTAAGTACCTTTGCCAGCAGGTCAAGGTCAAGCGCATATACTGTTTCGTAATCGGGCTTACCGTCATCCCCTATTATAGCATCAACGGAATTTCTGTAAAAATCATCAAGAGAAATTGTATAAGCCCTGTGCCCTTTTTCTTCCAGCTTTTCTCTCAGCTTATTGGCAGTTGTAGTTTTACCCGAACAGCTCGGACCTGCAAGAAGCACGATTTCAAGTGAGTTATTATTTATAATTCTTTCTACAACACAGTCAAGCGCAAAGCTGTACCTCTCTTCTGCCGCCGAAATAAAATCCGCCG
Organism: Clostridia bacterium; assembly: GCA_017516485.1. Lineage (GTDB taxonomy): Bacteria > Bacillota > Clostridia > Oscillospirales > Acutalibacteraceae > UBA8612. Next base: position 15,185 of record JAFXCH010000009.1, on the reverse strand, counting down.
TATCGTTGACTGCTTCGTAGTTAATTTGTGAAAGCGTGTTAATAACATCTGCCATACGCAGAACCTCCGAACAATTATACTTGAATTAATTGTATGTAGAATAAAACTCGGATATTCTGTTTTTTCTTTCCAAGAGAGTATCAAACCCCGTGTTGTATTCATACGGATATTTATAATTGAAAATACGTTCAATATGATTGTCATACGGTGCTTTAAGCTTGGTAACTGCTCCGGCACCGACAGCAAGAACGGTATGTATTTCTTCCATCATATAAACATTGTAAAGACATTCCTTGCCAGGCAAACACCAGCCGACGTTTTCAAGGTTGCCTACGCAGCGGCTCTGTCGGTACATATAATAAGGAATATAACCGTGCTCCGAGAGCGTTTTGTTGGCGTAATCAATCATTTTTGCCGCCGTCATATCCCGTGCTAGTTCTGTGTTTTCCTTTGCAACAAGAGTGCTTGAACGCTTGAGAGCCAACGAGTGAACGGTAATATTTTCTGCCCGAAGCGAAACCGCTGTGTCAACAGAATTTATAAAGCCCTCTACGGTGTCACCGGGTAAGCCTGCAATAAGGTCCATATTAATGCTGTCAAAGCCAATCTTTTCAGCAAGTCTGTACGCTTCAACGGTCTGCTCGGCAGTATGCTTTCTGCCGATTAATTCAAGCACGGTGTTATCAAATGTCTGCGGATTGATGCTTATTCTGTCCACACCGCTTTTCTTAAGCGACAATAGCTTTTCTTCCGTAACCGTATCTGCCCTGCCGGATTCAAAGGTAAACTCACGGCAGAAGGTCATATCAAAATTATTCTTTATTGTATCAATCAGAAATTCAGATTGCTCGGCAGAAAGAACACCCGGTGTGCCGCCGCCGAAATAAACGCTTTCAAGGCGGAGATTGTTGTTCCTCGCATATTCAGCAGTAATCATAATCTCTTTTGCAAGGTTTTCAATATACGGCACCAACAGTTTTTTTGCATTATTGCTCGTTATAGAGTGCGAAACAAAGGAACAATAGCTACATCTGCTGGGACAAAAAGGAATCGAAACGTAAAGGCTGAAGGATTCCGGTCTGTTTTCCTTGAATATTTGCTTTTGGGCCTGGGCAACATCAAAGGCAAGCTGAGTTTTATCCTGACTTACAAGAAGCTTTTCACGAAAATACTCCTTGGCACCTTCATCGCCTTTTTCATCAATAAGGCGGTTCATAAGCTTGGAGGGCCGAACACCAGTCAGCAAGCCCCAAGCAGGTGTATAGCCCGTTATTCTTGTCAGACAGTCGTAAAGACAAAGCGCCAAGGTATATTCTGCTTCATCGTCTGAGCAAGCAATGGCTTTGCGCTCTGATTTTTCGATAATACCGCCGATATGTGCTTCAACGTTCAGCACCGATAATTCAGACGAAGTGCTCATAGAAGTTATAATATAATCACCGCTGACTTCACGCAGCTCGTATTCAAGAACAACCTCGCTGTTGGGATAAAACATACGGCACAGATTTTCCGTTTCAAAATGAAACCTGTGACCGATAATAAAAACTGTCATCAAAGCTTCCTCATATATCTGTTTCTTTTTCGCTCAAAGCCAATTGTGGTTGCACGGTTATGACCAGGATAAACCGCATAGTCATCATCATATTCCGAAAGCAGTTTAACCGATTTCATCATATCGTCAAAGCTTCCTCCGATGAAATCCGTTCTGCCAACGGTAAGACAAAACAAGGTGTCACCACTGAATATTATCTTGTTTTTTTCATCGACGAAGCAAACCGAGCCGGGAGAATGTCCAGGAGTGCTCAACACAAGAAATGAGGTATCACCAAAGGAAAGAGTGTCGCCGTTTTCGAGAATTCGGTCTGCCGTAACACCGGGAGTTTCTTCAAAATCGCCGGCAAGATTAAGTTTATTGTCTGCAAGGCACATTTCGTCGCCCGAATGGATACAGATTTCTGCCTCCGGATACTTTTCTTTTAAAGCCTTACAGCCGAAAACGTGGTCAAAATGGCCGTGGGTAAGAAGAATGTATTTCAGATTAAATTCGTCAAGTGCGGCATTTAGCTCATCTGAGGGTACGCCGGGGTCGATGACTGCGGCACTTTTTGCAGCTTCATCTGTCAGTATATAGCAGTTTGCTCCGTATTCACCCAGCGGAAGACATTGTATATTCATTTTTATTTCCTCCAAAGGTCTGTGTCAAAAACAATCGTAACAGGGCCGTCATTGATAAGCGAAACCTGCATATCAGCACCGAAAACTCCGTTTTCAACCTTACGCACACCGTTTTCGAGCAATAAAGCCGAAAATTTTTGATATAAGGCGTCAGCAACATCTGGCGCAGCCGAAGGAGTAAACGACGGACGGTTGCCTTTTTTGCAATCGGCACAAAGAGTAAACTGCGAAACAACAAGTGCCTCACCGTCAACATCGGTAAGCGAAAGGTTCATTTTTTCGTTTTCATCCTCAAAAATACGCAGCTTCGCAATTTTGGCGGCAAGAAGCTCAGCTTCTTTTTTCGTATCGCCTTCGACAACACCGAGAAGAATAAGGAAGCCCTTTCCGATTTCGCCTACGGTTTTTCCGTCCACGTCAACCTGTGCTCTGCTGACCCTCTGAATAACAGCTTTCATATTTTACACCGCTTACTTTCTTTCAACTTTCAAAACGCCGTCAATCTTTTCGATTTTTGAAATAACGCTCTTAAGATGTTCAATTCCGTCAACAAAAATAGTGCAGGTCATAATAAACGAGCCGTCTTTTAGTGAACGGGAATTGATGTTGGTGATAAGCACCCTGATATTGCTGAGCATAACGGAAATATCGGCAAGGATACCAATTCTGTCAATACCGGTAATAAGAAGATTGGCGTTATATTCTTCTTTTACACCCTTATCCCAATATGCGTTCAGCCATCTGTATGGCTCGGCGCATTTTTCAATATCGGCAGGAACGTTGGTGCAGTTTCTTGCGTGAACGGATACACCGTGTCCTCTCGTGATAAAGCCGATAATCTGATCACCGGGAAGCGGATTACAGCAATGTGCAAATTTTACAAGGCAGTTGTCTATGCCCTCAACAATAACACCCTCGCTGCTCTTGACACGCTTTTTGGGTGCTTCAACGGGAACTCTGATTTGTTTGGACGAAACGAGCTTGGCGTAATCCTCCTTGATTCTGGGCATAATTTTGCTCAGGAGAATACCGCCGTAGCCGATTGCGGCATAAAAATCGTCAATGGACTGACAGCGCTGTCTTTCCGCAATCTTTTTGAGGAAGGTTTCGCTCTCTTCCTCGGGCAGTCTTATAAGGGCACGCCGGAACTCACGCTCAAGCTGTTCTCTGCCCTGCTCAATATTTTCCTCACGGCGTTCCTTTTTGAACCAGGAACGGATTTTGCTCTTGGCTTCGCTTGTTTTGACAATGTTCAGCCAATCTCTGCTCGGACCCTTTCCGGGCTGCGAAGATGTAATAATATCAACGATTTCGCCTGTTTGTACCTTATAATCAAGTGAAACCATTCTGCCGTCAACCTTGGCACCGGTCATTTTGTTGCCGACAGCAGAGTGAATGGCATAAGCAAAGTCGATAACCGTTGCACCTACGGGTAAATTCTTAACGTCGCCCTTTGGCGTAAATACGTAAACGTCGTCGGGCACAAGGTCGCTTTTAATCGTGCTGACAATTTCATCAACGCCTGCAGCCTCATCCTGACTTTCAAGAAGCTGTCTTATCCAGGACAGACGTTCATCAAACGACTTTTTACCGCCTGACATATTCAGCTTGTATTTCCAGTGTGCGGCAATACCGTATTCGGCGGTATAGTGCATTTCCCACGTTCTTATCTGAACCTCAAAGGGAATACCCTCTTTGCTGATTACGGTCGTATGAAGCGACTGATACATATTGGGCTTGGGTGTCGAGATATAGTCCTTGAATCTGCCGGGCAAAGGTCTGAACATATCGTGAATGACACCGAGGCAGTTATAGCAGTCGATAACGGTATCGACGATAATTCTGACCGCATAAATATCATAAATTTCATCAAAGTTCTTGTTCTGCATATACATCTTTCTGTATATGCCGTGAACGCTTTTAATTCTGCCGTCAACCTTGGCTTTAATACCCGTTTCGGCAATGTGAGCAACGATACGCTCTTTAACGTCAAGCAAGAATTCGTTGCGCTGAGTCAACTGATTGGCAAGGTTTTCTTCAATTTCTTTATAGCCAATGCTGTCAAGGTAACTGATTGCAAGGTCTTCGAGTTCAATTTTTACAGGTCTGATACCGAGGCGGTGAGCAATTGGTGCATATATTTCAAGAGTTTCAAGTGCAATATCACGGCGCTTTTGTTCCCTCATAAAGCCGAGTGTGCGCATATTGTGCAGACGGTCGGCAAGCTTTATGATTATAACACGAATATCGTGCGACATCGCTATAAGCATCTTGCGTAGATTTTCAGCCTGCTGTTCTTCTTTGTTTGCAAGCGAAACCTTACCGAGTTTTGTTACGCCGTCAACCAATGCCGAAATATTCTTTCCGAAATCACGTTCACAGTCCTCACTCGTGTATTCGGTATCCTCAACAACATCGTGCAGAAGTGCTGCGGCAAGAGATTCGGCATCCATACCCATTTGTGCAAGTATCGTTGCAACGGAAACGGGATGAATGATATAGGGCTGACCGGATTTACGAAGCTGTCCTTCGTGTGCATTTTTTGCAACAGCAAAAGCTTTGTCAAGCAGCTCAAGCTGTTCGGCAGTATATGATTCGGCAATTAACTCTTTAAGCTCCGAATAAAGAACGGCTACTTCGTCAACGTTTTCGGTTTTACACATTTTCGGCACCTCCTCTTATGAGAGATAGTTAAGTAATGAGGATGAAGTCAAATCTGCCTTAACGGAAACCTTAGGCAGGCATATTGTTCCGTTTTCGTCTCGTACAAGAACGTTCAGCTCAAGCATTGCATCCAGGGAAACGGCAACTTTGCAAAGCTGTGTGCCGTTATCGCCGAGACGGTAGCAAAGCGTTTCAATATCGTACTTCCAGCCGCCGTTAGCTTTGATAAACTTAAATACATCGAGCATAAATTCTCTTGCAGGCCGTGCAAAGCTCTTTTCCTCATTGGTCAAAGCCTCACGGCGCTTGATTTTTTCATAGAGCGAAAAGCCCTTGAGCACTGACATATCGTCCATTCCCGTACCGCGTACGGCCTTGATATGAACGCTCGGTCTGATTTCACCGAGATACTCGTTCGGTTCAACCGTAACGGCAAGGTCAACGGTATCACCTTTTTTAAACGAAAACTCATGCGGCGATACGCCGAAGCGCATAGCGGAAAGCTTAGCGTCGCCCTTTGAAAGCATAAGACGGATATGCTTTCCTTCGCTTACAGCCTGTACACCGTCAATTTTCATATTGAACAATCCAAATACCGGAACGGGATTGCCTGCACCGAAGGGCTCAAGAGTTGAAAGAGCGTCAAGCAGTTCCTTGTTTACTGCGGCAGGGTTAAGACGGCAGTCGATATTAAGCACGGGGAATTTTTCTTCACCAAGCGAAGCGGCGTAGGCGTTGATTTTTCTTCTGAAATAATCAATGTTTTCGCATTTGAGACCTATACCCGCAGCAAGCGTATGACCGCCGAAATGGTCAAGACAGTCTGAAGCGGCTTTAATGGCATCGTAAAGCGAGAAGCCTTCAAAGCTGCGTCCCGAGCCTCTTGCCTCAGCGCCGTCACGTGCAATAACAATAGCAGGCTTACCGTAAAGCTCAACGAGCTTGGCGGCAACAATACCGATAATGCCGTTGGGCCAGTTTTCGCCGTCAACAACAAGTACTCTGTCATATTTGAGAAGCGGTTCTGCCTTGAATTTTTCTTTTATTTCATCGAGTATTTCAATTTCAACGTTGTGCCGACGTATGTTTGCCGAGTCGATTTCCTCAGCTATATCATCGCTTACAGACGGCTCTTCACACAGAAGAAGATTAAGCGCTCTTGAAGGGCTGCCCATTCGGCCTGCAGCGTTTATTCTGGGAATAAGCGTAAATGCAAGCGCACCTGCGCTCATTCTCTTTTTACTGTAACCGGCAACCTCACGAAGTGAATTGATTCCGAAGCGCTCGGAATTGTTTATCATTTCAACTCCGCGTCTGACAATGTATCGGTTTTCATCAATAAGAGGCATTACGTCGCCGATTGTGCCCAGCGCAATAATATCGCTGTAGGCATCGAGTACAAAGTCATAGTCGGAATCCTCCATAGCGCAAAGGAGCTTAAATACAACACCAACACCTGCAAAGCTGTTGAACGGGCAGGTGCAGTCCTCACGGTACGGGTCAACGACGGCGCAACAGTCGGGAAGCACGTCACCTACCCTGTGGTGGTCGGTAACAACCATTTTAATGCCCATTTTCTTTGCGTATTCAGCTTCCTCAATATTGCTGATTCCGCAGTCAACGGTAACAATAAGCTTCACACCCTGCTCGGCAAAATAATCGACATCAGAGCACTTAAGTCCGTAGCCCTCTGACCTGTCGGGGATTTTGCACATAACGTCTGCACCCTGGTCGGAAAGATATGAATACAGCAAAGCTGTTGCCGTTATACCGTCGGCATCGTAATCGCCAAAAACCGCAATTCTGTCAAAATTTTCAAGGGCTGCAGAAATCGTCTCTACAGCCTTATCCATATCAGGAAAATCCCACGGAGATGACAACTCAAGCTCGTCAAAAAAGAACGAGCGGATTTTTTCGTCAGTATCAATTCCTCGTGAAGAAGCAATGAGAGAAGCCATAGGAAAAAGTGTGTGTGTTTCCGCAAGAGAAGCGGCAAGTGCCTTGTCAACCTTGTTGACCTGCCATAATTTTCTGCTCATTGTTTCACCACCTTAAGTAATATTTTTAAATTATAACACTTATTTTTATTTTATGCAATAAAAATTTTCGGACACAACCATAACACGGCAAAAAATTAACTGCACCGTCAGTTTACGGTGCAGTTAAAACGTTGGTAACAGGTATAATTGAGCCGATATCGGTTAAATCACCGCCTGAAAGTGAAAGCGGATAAACGCTACGTTCACGCAGAAACGAATTAATGAGCTCATAGTCGGCGTGCTTTTTCACATCACCGCAGAAAGCGAGAACGTCTTTTGTCAGCTTACCGCAGCAGCCGCCGATAAAGCCCGTATCAAAGCCCTCCAGCATAACGCTGCCCTTTCGGACAAGCAAAGCATCAATTCCCGAAGCGACAGCCGCAATATGGATTGACGGGTCATCGGTTATCAGCGAATTTTCATCAACGGGAACGCAGGAGCATTTTGCGTAACCTTGCTTTACGTCAATTACTCTTCTTCCGTTCTTCAGAAAATCAGGAGTAACGTCACTTTTACAGATAATGCTTTCGCCGATTATACAGCAGTTAAGCAATATATCCGACGGATAAACCGGATTTAAATGAATGCTGTCACTAACACAGTCAGCATTGAGGCTTTTAAGCTGATTAATTAATTTATTCTGGCTTTTTTCAGCGGCAAAAACTCCGTTTCCGAGATATGTAAAAAGCATATCTGCGTGGTTGCGAAGAGGAAATAGTACGTTTTCACAGCTTGTAACGGTAACCGGCACAACGCCCGATTTTTCAAGCTCTAAAACAATCTGCGGATACTGCGCCGAAACAACGGCGTGAACAACTTTTCCGTCCGGTAAATTAGGCTTTTTTAAAAATGAATATCCGCTCATTTCACAAGTGCCTCAAAGGCTTCACGTATGTTTCTGACACCTATGATTTCAGTATCGACGCATATATCTGAGGAAAGATTCCTGAGATTGTGGCGAGGTATTATACAACGTGAAAAGCCAAGCCTTATTGCCTCTTTCACACGCTGTTCGCAGTTGTTTACACCTCTGATTTCGCCTGCAAGACCAATTTCACCGAAGGCAAGCGTATCGTCGGCAACAACCGTATCCTTAAGGCTTGAAACGAGTGCCATTGCAACCGAAAGGTCTGTTGCAGGCTCGTCAATTTTAAGACCTCCGACAATATTGATGTAGGTATCCATAGTACCGAAAAAATAACCTGCCTATTTCTCAAGCACGGCAAGAATCATTGCGGCACGGTTGTAATCAAAGCCTGTACACATTCTTCTGGGGTTTCCGAAGCCTGTAGGTGTTACGAGCGCCTGCACCTCCGCCATAATCGGTCTTGAGCCCTCCATAGTGCAGGCAATGCAGGAGCCGGACGCGTTTTTAGGTTTGCCAGAAATCAGCATAAGCGACGGGTTTTCAACCTCAGCCAGTCCCCTGTCACGCATTTCAAAAACACCAATCTCATTGGTTGAGCCGTAGCGGTTTTTGACAGCACGAAGTATTCTGTATGAAAAATTTCTGTTGCCTTCAAAATAAAGCACGGCATCAACGATATGCTCAAGCACCTTGGGGCCTGCAATATTACCGTCTTTATTGACGTGGCCGACAAGTACAATCGGTATACCGAGTGATTTTGCGGTACGCATAAAAACGTTTGCAGATTCTCTGACCTGTGTTACGCTGCCGGGAGAAGAATTTACTTCGGCATAATCCATAGTCTGTACCGAATCGACAAAGACTAAATCCGGCTTATTCTGCCGTATGTATTCCGTAATTGCAAGCACATCGATTTCGCACATAATCGAAAGCCGTGTATTGCTGACTCCGAGTCGCTCAGCACGAAGCTTTATCTGATGTGCAGACTCTTCACCTGAAATATACAGAATGTTTAATTTGTCGCTGAGGGTTTTGCAAATCTGTAATAAAAGCGTGGACTTGCCTATGCCGGGGTCACCGCTCAGAAGTACAAGCGAGCCTTTAACGATACCGCCGCCGAGAACACGGTCAAGCTCGTTCATACCGGTTGAATATCTGACAGAAGCATCGTTCTCAATTTCGTTCAGCTTTTTTGCAGACGCTGCTCTGACGCCGCCTGCCCGTGCTGCAACATTTTGCGATATGATTTCCTCATTCATCGAGTTCCATTCACCGCAGCCGGGACAGCAGCCGTACCACTTTGCCGACTCATAGCCGCACGCCGAACAAATATATAATGATTTTGCTTTAGCCATATTATCACTCCAGATAATTTATTATTCCTTGCATTATTGATAACGCCATCTGTGTCTGATAGCTGTCTGTTTTCAGTTTTTCTGTTTCTTGAGTATTGGATAAAAATCCGCACTCGACCATAATTGCAGGTCTTGTGCAATTATACAGTAAGTAAATATTTGTTCCGACAGCCTTGACTTTTCTATTGTTTTCGGGCTGTAAAGAAGCTACTATGCTGTCCTGCACCGACTGTGCAAGAACGCTGCTTTTTGGGGAATTAGGAGAATAAAACACCTGAGCTCCGCTGTACTTGGGTACAGAATAATAATTCTGATGTATGCTGATAAGTACTGAATCGGGATAGCTTTCCGCGATTTCGAGCCTTTTTCTGATGTCGGAAACCTTGCGTGCTCTGACTGTCGAAAGCGAGTTGTCACCTATCAGCTCATCACTACAGCGAAGCATTACCGTTTTATAGCCTGATGCCAGGAGAAATGAATTTAGCTTATTGGCAACAGACAGGTTGATGTCTTTTTCTCTCGTTCCGTCTGCGGCACACGTGCCCGAATCCATACCGCCGTGACCTGCATCAATAATAATATAAAGTCCTTCGTCGGCAGGATTTGCCGAAGCAGTATCACTCTTGTTATTAACGAAGGCGGATACGGCACAGCAAAGCAAAACGGTACAAACTGAAAAAACTCCTATTAACAATCGTTTCATAAACACACCTCACAGATAGGTATGTTTAAAGCTTAAATTTTATTTCATTTCCAAATAGAAGTATATCTGCCGTTTGTCGCTTTTTTTACAAGAGCATCTGCAATAACGCCCGACAAAGCGCCAAGCCAGAAGCCAACGGAATTCATCATCATATCGTCAAATTCGCAGAAACCGTTCTGAAAAAAATACTGTGAAAATTCCAGCAGAGAAAACGCCGCAAGCGGAAAGACGGAAATAACAATCACCCGAATGACCGCCTTGCGTTTCTTTAAAATAAGATAAAAAATAAGACCGAGCGGCGTAAAATACAGAAGATTGCCGAAGAACATCATAAACACTTCGTACGGTATGCTTGAATAATCGGAAATATACTCGTTTATTGTGTTAAAGGGTACCCAATTCAAAGGGTACACACCTTTTTCAAGCCTAATCAGTACGAAGGAATATATCAGCAGGAATGAATAAAACACAATGAATGCGGCTGAACTCGTTTTAAAGAATAAGATGTATTCTTCTTCCGCTTTTTTACCAAGCAGACGCATAAGCGCAAATACAGAAACGGCGGCAAGCCAGATTGTGCCGACCATCAGGAGCTTATCAAAATAAAAGAACTCAATCCATTTCCCGGGAAATCCGTGAGCAATTTGCAGTTTTAGCTCGCCGATAAACGAAAACACCGCCCAGAAAACGACAAACACAAGTAAACCGCAGCCGCATACCGCTTCACCTTTCGGCAGGAAAGACAGCACAAAGCTTACAGCAGCACCGCCGATAACGCAAATCAAAAGCGGTTTTATAATCAGCCCCGTCATATTGAATACAGGAAGTGAAAGCAAAATAAAGCAAGCTGAGGCAAGCAGCACCTGAATTAAAAAAATCAGTTTAGAATTAAATAGCTTTTTCATTGTTATTTGCGCCTTCTGCTGTCAATAAAGCTTTGAAGTATTTCAACTGCCGCAGCCGCATCAACAATTCCTTTGTGCTGTTTTTCCCTTTTTCCTGCGGCGTGAAGCTGCCTGTGAGCAATAACGCTCGTAAGCCTTTCGTCCCACATAACCGTTTCAATACCGCAAGCTTCCTTAAGATGCTCGGCAAACTGAGTGCAGGCATCAGCTCTGAAGCCGAGTGAGCCGTCCATATTTTTAGGCAGACCGACGACTATTAGCTCAGGCTTTTTTGATTTAATAATTTCCAAAAGAGCATTAATCAGCTTAGGCTCATATTTTTCATTAATAACCGTTACGGGTGAAGCCAGCATTTCAAGCTTGTCACACACAGCTACACCCGTTCTTGCATCGCCGTAATCAACACTTAAAATAATCATTTTTCAAAGAAAGGGACTGTTTAGAACAAACAGTCCCTCAGACCTTTCTTTAATTTATCGGAATAAGATTGCCGAGCGAATCGAGAGCGTTAGTGATTTCCTCAAGGATACCTGAGTTTTCCGTTTTCGATTCGTTATGAGGAGTACCGGTGCAGCTTGTACAGGTCTTCGGCAGTTTCTTGATTGAGTACCAGCCAGTTGCAGTTGAAGGACAGTTTTCACCTGCAAGCAAGCCGGTTTTCGTGCAGTATTTCTTTTCAGTGGTAAGGCTTGATTTCGGGAAGGATTTTTCGGGAAGACCCTTATGTGCTCTGTTCATAATCTCGGCAAAAAGCTTACCAGAGGGGTTACCGCTGACGTTTGAAACGGTTTTGTTAAGGTCATAGCCGTACCATACAGCCGCAACGTAATACGGTGTACCGCCGACAAACCAACGGTCGTAATCATCTGTTGTTGTACCGGTCTTTGCCATAGTCTGGAAGCCGCTTACCTTGTAGCGGGTACCCGTACCGACACTTGAGGTTGTAACTGTCTGAAGAAGCTCGCACATAATGTCTGCGGTTTCGGCGCTGATGGACTGAACGCCGTTATTTACGGTATTGTCAAAATAAACAGTTGAGCCGTCGCTGTTGGTAACTTTATAATAACAGTAGGGCTCGTGGTAAACGCCGCCGTTACCAAAAACAGCGTAAGCCGCCGCCATTTCAAGCGTGGTTATACCGACGTTCATAGCACCCGTTGCAAGCGGTGCCGGTGCTACGTCTGCCTGCGGATTGGCAGTAGAAATCATAAACCTTTCGGTAAGGTACTGATAAGATTTTTTGAGGCCCAGATCATAGTAAGCAATTCTTGCGGGAACAGTGTTGAGCGAGCGTGCAAGAGCATTCTGTACGGTTACGGAAGCACCCGTGCCCTTATCGCCGGTGTAGTTTTTAGGCCACTGTTTGCCCTGATAAGCAAAGGCTTTGTCAAGATAAAGCGTTGACCAGGTCAGAATACCCTCTTCAACGGCAGGTGCGTAAACGCTGAGCGGTTTAATGGATGAACCGGGCTGTCTGGGTGAATCGGAGGCACGGTTAAGACCTCTGTTCCTCGTCTTTTCGCCGGCTTCACCGCAGATTGCAACAACCCTGCCCGAATAATCCATAATAGTGATAGCGGACTGTGCTTTGACATCCTTTCCCGATTCGTTCGGGAAGGTCTTGCGGTTATAGTAAACGTCTTCGACGATTTCCTGTATTTCGGGGTCAACGGCGGCGTAAATCTTAAGGCCGCCGTAATATATCTTCTGTGTTGCCTGGCGTTCGGTCATATCGTACTCGTTCATAAACTGATCGTACAGACAGTCAACGATATAGTCGGTGTAAAAGCTCCAGATATCGGAAGTGCCCGTGGCTTTTTCTTCTTCATTTTTCTTGTCGGGCACGTAGTTTTCGCTGTTAGTAAAAATTATTTCGTGTGCAACAGCTTCGTCATATAGCGCCTGGTCAATATAACCTTCCTCAAGCATAGCTGTGAGGCATTTTTCTTCGCGTCGTTCCTCATTATCTTCAGGATTGATAAGCGGGTCATACTTGTACGGTGCTTTTGTTATGGAGGCAATACAAGCAGCCTCCGCAAGGTTGATTTGGGTTACATCCTTGCCGAAATATACCTCACAGGCGGTTTTTACGCCGTAACAGCCCTCGCCGAGGTAAAGAGTATTAAGATATGCCTCAAGAATTTCGTCCTTGTCAAAATGCTTTTCAAGGTTAAGCGCATAGCATATTTCCTTGAATTTACGCACAAAGGTTGCATCACGCTCATCGGTAAGGTTTTTAACGAGCTGCTGAGTAATCGTTGAGCCGCCGGTAGAAAGCTGGTCTTTGACGAAAACTGCAATAAAACGAATCCAGTCAACGCCCCTGTGCTTGGGGAAACGAGCATCCTCAAGCGCAATAAACGCATCCTGAAGGTGCTTGGGAATTTCATCAAGGCTGACGTAAATTCTGTTTTCCGTGCCGTGAAGGCGTTGCATTTCATAAATCTGACCGTCTTCATCGTAGGCGTAAATTATTGAAGTCTGGCTCTGATTGGCCTTGTAATCGTTAAGGTCAATAACCATATCGCCGTTAACAACGGAAGACATATAAGCAAACACATAGCCGCAGACAATAATTGCCGTAAGCATACAAAAAGCAAGAACGGAAATAATAACCGTCTTTTTGCTGATGCTCAGACCGCTCTTTTTCTTTACGTTATTTGAGTTTCCTTTCATTGTGACACCTCGATTAATCGTGAACAAGTATATTAAGCCATATTAATCTACCTTATTATATCATAGATTTCTGAAAAATAAAGTGTATTTTCAAAATATCTTTAATATTCACCTGTAAACCGAGCAATACTTATGTTAAAAAATATTAAGGGTGATATTATGAAACGCAGGCTTATTCTGATATTTGCACTTTGCCTTAGTATCGGTGTAATCGGAGGCACGATTATAAAAACAGAAAACGGTGGACAAAAAAATATATCCGACAGCGAAAATACAGCCGTCGGATATAAATATACCGTAAAAGAATATAACGGGAACGTTGCAGTGTTCAGCTTCGGCAGCACCTACCCGATTGAGGTGCTCGAATGTCCGCTGAAATCCCTGCCCGATAACGAAGCGCAAAGGCTTACGGCAGGAATAGACATCCAAACCGATGATGAATTGCAGCAGCTTATTGAAGCGTACGATTAGTTCTGGCGGTAATCCTTGAGGAAATCGCCGAGGTCGCGCATAGCCTTTGCAATCTTCTCGGGCTCGGGAAGCATAACGATGCGGAAGTGGTCGGGCTTATCCCAGCTGAAGCCTCTGCCGGGAATAATCATAACGTTCTTGCTGTGCAGATAATCCATTGCAAACTGCTGGTCGTCGGTAATGTTGAACTTCTTTATATCGAGCTTGGGGAAAATATAGAAAGCAGCGCTGTTCTTGACAAATGAAATACCGTCAATCTTTTCAAGCTCACGGCAGGTTGCTTCTCTCTGCTCGTAAAGTCTGCCGCCGGGAACAATCATTTCGCGTGTGCTCTGCGGGTCATTGAGTGCAGCAGGAATTACAAGCTGCATAAGCGCGTTGGCGCAAAGACGCATAGCGGAAAGCTGAACAAGACCGGCAATAAAGTCTTTTGCGTTTTCCTTTGCACCGCTTACAACCATCCAGCCGCAACGGAAGCCGCAGATGATGTGTGACTTTGAAAGACCGTTCATAGTGCAGACAAGAAGGTCAGGAGCAAGAGTAGCTGTTGAAATATGCTCAAGGTCATCCATAACAAGTCTGTCATAAATTTCATCAGAGAAAATTACAAGCTGGTGCTCACGTGCAACGGCAACAAGCTCCTCAAGAACTTCCTTGGGGTAAAGAGCGCCTGTGGGGTTATTGGGGTTGATGATTACGAGAGCCTTTGTTTTGGGGGTGATTTTGGACTTTATATCGTTAATGTCGGGATACCAGTTTGACTCTTCATCACAGATATAGTGTACGGGCTTTGCGCCTGCAATCCAGACAGAATTTGTCCACAGTGAATAGTCGGGTGCAGGGACAAGAATTTCATCGCCGTAGTTAAGCAGAGCAGTCAGAGCCATTGTTACAAGCTCACTTACACCGTTACCGATAAATACATCGTCAGGTGTGATGCCTTCAATACCTTTGCCCTTGTGATATTCGCAAATGGATTCTCTTGCATCGGGCATACCCTTGAGGTCGCAGTATGCAACAGCCTTGTCGGCATTATTGATAAGAGCGTTTCTAACGCTGTCGGGCATTTTGAAATCGAACGTTGCGGGGTTACCCGTGTTAAGACGAAGAACATCGATGCCTTCTTTTCTCATTCGCATTGCCTCGACAAATACGGGACCTCTTATATCGGAATGAACGTTTGCAAGTTTATCGGATCTTAATATCTCTCTCATTTCTTTTCGCTCCGTTTCAATAAGTTAATAAATCAATTATACGACCTTTATTTTCAATGTCAATATTTATTCCGATAAAAATTTATAAGCAAATTTTAAAAGTAAAATATTCATC
>JAFXCH010000008.1 GCA_017516485.1 Clostridia bacterium | reverse complement strand
TTACCGAGAAGAACGTTTCCGCCGTAACCTGAGTTAACGGAGATGATTGTGTTGTCCTGCGGGAACTGGCAGATATATCTCTTCTCTTCGTCGATTTCACACTTGCAGTGGAGACCGCGTACCCAGTCGTTGCTGTCGCCAAGTGCCTCGAGAACCTTTGTGCCTACTCTTGTCATGATAACCATGTTGAGAACAACATAGATAGAGTCTGTAAGCTCGATACCGATCTTGGAGAAACGGCTGCCTACGGGGCCCATTGAGTAGGGGATAACGTACATTGTTCTGCCCTTGTATGAATCCTTTGCAATGCTGTAAAGCATCTCGTATGCTTCAGCGGGATCCATCCAGTTGTTTGTGGGGCCTGCAAGCTCCTTTGTGGGAGCACAGATGAATGTTCTGCCTTCAACACGAGCAACGTCGTTGACAGCTGTTCTGTGAAGGTAGCAATCGGGAAGAAGATCCTGGTTGAGCTTGATCATTTCGCCTGTGGAGCAAGCTTCTGCTCTGAGTGCATCGATCTGCTCCTGAGAACCGTCAATCCAGACGATTTTGTCGGGCTTTACAAGCTCGACCTTTTCCTCAATCCAGGAGAGAACGCTTTTATTTGTTGTGAGATTTGCCATAGTTTGTTGACTCCTTTCGATATTGCACTTGAAATTAAAATCCTTTATAAATATATATTATTTTTGCCGAAACTGCAATCTAAAATACGCCAAACATTTGTGGTAATTCCGGCAAATTTTGGTTTATTTTGCTAAACCTTTAGATCTGCTTAAGAAGCGGACCGATGCCCTTGATTGCTCTGGGGATATCCTTGACAATAAGACGGATGCCGCCCTTTTTGCCGCTGAGCCATTTTACAAGACCTTCAGCCATCTGCTCGCTGAATACGCCGCCGCTCATGCTGATGAAATCACGGAACGGTGTCTGCATTGCGATTGCCTGAGCAAAGCCTGCAGGAATAAGTGTTGTGAGAAGTTTGTAGAAGCGTTTACCGTTCTTTGTGTGTGCACAGCTTTCGAATGTATCCTGAATGCCGAGCTCTCTGTTGGGATCGTAGTTTGTGGGCGGAAGCTCTCTGCCGAGCACTGCAACAAACTGCTCTGTGGGAACATCCTGAACATTACCTGTGTAGTAGAGAGGAGCTACCTGTGAGTAGTCAGGGATATTTTCTGTTGTGCCGTTGACTGTAACTGTTGCTTTGAGCTTGATATCGGCACTGGAAGCACCTACGAGAATATCAAATTCACCTGTTTCAACACACCAGTCATTGATGTTTATGTTGTAGAAAGCAAATGCACGCTTGCAAAGCTCAATTTCAACTTCCTTGCTCTCGCCGGGCTCAAGCCATATCTTCTTGAAGCCTTTAAGCTCCTTGACGGGACGGTAGATTGTACTCTCTTTATCAGCAACATAAAGCTGTGCAATTTCGTAACCTGCAACAGCACCGGTGTTTTTAACTGTAAATGTGACCTTAAGAGTTTCGTCATCGTTCATTGATGTTTTGTCAAGCTTGATGTCGGAATACTCAAAGGTTGTGTATGAAAGGCCGAAACCGAAGGGATAGCGAACAGCTTTGCCTGCCTTTTCGTAGTATCTGTAGCCGATGTAAATACTCTCGCGGTATTCAACGCTTGCAGGGTTGCCGGGGAAGTTTTTAACTGCAGGTGTGTCTGCATATATCATCGGATATGTTTCGGGAAGCTTACCGCTGGGGTTAACTTTACCGCTGATGATGTCGGCAACCGCGCCTGCGCCTGCCTGACCGCCGAGATAAGAGTTGAGAATTGCGGAAACTGAATCGTTCCAGGGCATTGCAACGGGTGAGCCGCCTGCAAGTACAACAACTACATTTTTGTTGACTTTTGCAATCTCTTCAACGAGTTTGTCGTGAGCTGCAGGAAGATTCATATGGCTTCTGTCAAAGCCCTCTGCCTCGTATTCATCTGTAAGACCGATGAAGAGTACGACAACTTCGCTTGTTGCTGCAAGTGAAGCAGCCTGTGCGATAAGTGCTTCGTTCTTCTTTGCTTTCTTGTTGGAAAGTTCGTAGCCCTGAGCAAATTCAACTGCGTAACCGAGTTTCTGGATTTCTTCAAGAGCGTTGTCGAGCTTTGTGGGGTTGATGTGAGAGCTGCCTGCACCCTGGTATCTGGGAGTTCTTGCGAGCTCGCCGATAACGGCAATCTTCTTGTCTTTGCCAAGAGGAAGAATACCGTTGTTCTTGAGAAGTACCATTGAGTTTGCGGCGATTTCTCTTGCAAAGCTCTGATCGTCAAAATCGTTGTAAGCATAGTTCTTCTGTGCGCCGTCGGCAATTTTGCCTATGAGCTTAAGAATGTTGCCGGCTCTTTCGTTTACTACTTCTTCGCTGAGCTCACCGCTCCTGACTGCATCAACAATCTTCTTTGCACCTGCTCCGGCTGATGAAGGCATTTCAAGATCGTTACCGTTCTTGAGGCCGAGTACTCTGTTGTTTACTGCGCCCCAGTCACTGACAACTACGCCGTCAAAGCCCCACTCTTTGCGCAGAATATCAAGCTGTGTGTGCTTGTTTTCAGAGCCATGGGAGCCGTTGATTTTGTTATACGAGTTCATAACAGTCCAGGGCTGAGCCTTCTTAACTGCTATTTCAAATGCTGTAAGGTAAATCTCACGCAGAGCTCTTTCGTCAACAACAGAGTCGCAAGTCATTCTGCGTGTTTCCTGGCTGTTTGCACAGAAATGCTTGAGTGATGTGCCGACACCCATTGACTGAACGCCGTTGATGAAGCCTGCTGCAAGCTCACCTGCGAGGATCGGGTCTTCTGCAAAGTATTCGAAGTTTCTGCCGCACAGGGGAGAACGCTTCATATTGATGCCGGGGCCGAGAAGTACGCCGACTTCTTCTTTAAGACATTTCTTTCCGAGTGCAACACCCATTTTGTAAAGCAGCTCGGGATCCCATGAAGATGCTGTTGTGGCGGCTGTAGGATAACTGATTGCAGGTACGCTGTTGCTCAGGCTGTCGCCTGTTTTGCTGTAATCCTTCTTACGAAGGCCGTGAGGGCCGTCGCATACCATATAAGAAGGAATGTTGAATCTCTCGAGACCTTTCAGGTGCCAGAAATCTGCACCGTCACAAAGTGCAGCCTTTTCTTCGAGAGTAAGCTGGTTGAGAAGTTCTTCGTATTTTGCCATAATTTATTCCCCTTCAAAAAATTTTTCTTCTAACATAGCGGCGTCTTCGGCTGAATCGATAGCCTCAACACCCTTGAGCTTTTTCTGGATAATGCGGTTGCGGTTTTGTGCTTCGCTGAGTGCCTTTCCGGCATCGTCTATGCGGCATCTTGCTTTTTCGAGCAGGTCACCGAATTTGTCATACTGCGTCTTTGCGACTGCCAGCATCTGGCGGACTTCGTTTGCTTTTTCGTTTATTGCTACGGCTTTGAAGCCCATTGACAGAGAGGAAAGCAGGGCAGTTATGGTGGTTGGTCCTGCAATCATTATGTTGTACTCGCTTCTGAGTTTTTCGGGCAGACCGTCGGGTGATGCAGCAATCTCCGCATAAAGACCTTCGGTTGCGAGGTACATTATTGCATAGGGTGTTGTCTGCGGTACAACGATGTATTTTGTGATGAGCTTTGCTTCGTCCTTGACTCTTGCTTCAAGCGCTTTTCTTGCTGCTGCAAGTGCAACAGGGTCAGCATTTTCGGCTGCAGTGCAAAGTCTGACATAGTCTTCCATCGGGAATTTTGAGTCGATAGGCAGATATGTAACGTTGCCGCTGCCGTCACCCGAAGGGATTTTTACTGCAAACTCAACCTTTGCCTGACTGCCTTCTATCGGAGCATAGTTTTTGACGTACATTCCGGGAATTGTCTGGTCGAGGATGTTTTCGAGGTGAACCTCAGCCCACGTACCGCGTGCCTTAACATTTGTAAGCACCTTGTTAAGAGAAGATACGTTTGCGGTAACACCCGTTGAAAGCTCTTTCATTTCGCCGAGTGACTTGTTTACGTTTTCAAGTTGGTCGGATACTGTACGGAATGAGCTTGTCAGCCTTTCGTTTAGTGTTGCGTTCAGCTTTTCATCAACGGTTTCACGCATCTGGTCGAGCTTCTTTTCATTGCTCTCCTGCATCTTTCCTATTGCTTCGGAAACATTTCTTGCCAGTCTTTCGTTTTGCTCTGCATTATTGTTTCTGATTGTGCCGAGCGATTCGCTGAGTGTAGTAGTCATACGCTGTTGACTTTCGAAGTTTGCTTTTGTCATTTCGTCAAGCTTCTTTGCCATTTCGCCGATACTCTGTGCAGTCTGTGCACGCATATCGTTCTGACCGAGTGACATCTCTCTTCTGCTTCGCTCAAACTCATCGGCAAGCAGACGCTGTAACTTTTCGCTGTCATCGTGTTGCTGATTGTTATTACTCTTTTTTATCAGAATAAAAATCGCCGTAACAGCTACTATCAGCAGGGCAGTAGTCAGCAATAAAAGGATAAATGTCAAATCTTCCGTTGAAAACACCTCCTATATCCCCATTTTATTATAATTAATTGTATTATAACAAAATTACTACAATTTAACAAGTGTTATTTTCAAAAATTATTCCAAATTTTGCATACCGTTTCGTCAGATGTTAAGGTTGACAAGAAACAGTGAAAAGTTGTAAAATAAACTTTAAAGGAGTGATATGAAAATGAAAAAAATTCTTACATTGCTGCTTATCGTCTCGCTTTTGGCATCAAGCTTTACTTTTGGTGCTCAGGCTTTCGGAGGCAGATATGTTCTTGACGGGCTTGATGAGGATTACCTTATTATGCTCAACAGAACGGACGAGGATTCGCAGCTTGGCAGCCTTTCTGCAAAGTATGAGTCAAGCGGTAACCCCGGTACTGTTTCGGGCGGCGGTGACTACGGCGGAGTTTCATTCGGTGCTTACCAGTTTTCAAGCCGTTTTGATGTGCCGAAGACCTTTTTTAACTGGTGCGTTTCTTCAGGCAAGGGCGTTGAAATCGGTAACCGACTCAAGGCTGCTTACGAGCTTGACGAAAATACATACGGTGAAAACTTTATTGCAGAGTGGAAGAAAATTGCCGAAGAGTCTCCCGATACTTTTCTTTCTCTTCAGCACGGCTTTACAAAAGCTCGTTTTTATGATGTTGTTGTAGAAAAACTCGAGAAGCGTTATGAAGGCTTTGATGTTGATAATTACACTATAGCACTCAAAAACGTAATCTGGTCGCGTGCCGTACATAACGGTGTGAACAGTGATGTTATCACAGCCGCTATAGATGGTCTCGGCGGATTTAAAAATCAACCCGAGGATGTGCTTATACGAGCAATTTACAGACAGGCAAGCAAGCTTGTTGATGAGCCGCCAACCGAAGATTCGGTAGTTATAGTAAAAAGTTCTGCCGAAAAATACGGCATTGATCCCGAAGTTGTAACGGGCAAATATCTTTACTATCACAGCCGAAATACCTCTGATATTCAGGTTTCCGTTTACAGAAGAGTTGCCGTAAGAGAGCCTGCAGAGGCACTTGAGATGTATGTTGCGGCAGGCGGTGTTCTTACACCCGATCCCGAGCTTCCCGATGAACCCGGTACGGATATTCCGGAAAATCCCGATCCCAATGAACCTGATAGCCCTGATATCGGTGAGCCTGATACAGAACTTCCCGATAATCCCGATTCCGAGCCGAGCTTGATTGTTTCTTTTTTTGAAGCTGTTATTATGTTTTTTGAGATGATAATCAGCTTTTTTACAACCATTTTTGCTTGATTATATATCGCTCTGACTGATAAAAAATCCGTCAGAGCGATTTTTTATTGTTAAAAGGCACAAAAATTTTTTTCTTTTTTCTATATTGAATAATATCAAATTAAATTGAAAATCCGCTGTGTTTATGATATTATTACAAAGTATCCATAATATTACGGAGGTTAATTATGGCGAAAGTAAAACAAGAAGAAATGAAGAATTATGTGCCCAAAAGCGAATCCAGGGCTTATGCAATAGCTGCTTTGGGTCAGGGTCTGGTTTACAGCTGTATGTCCAGCTACATAACAGACTACTACATGAATGTTCTTTACCTCGATGCAATTTTTGTTATTCTGCTCATGCTCCTTGCTCGTGTATGGGACGCAATAAATGACCCGATGATGGGTATGATTATGGACAGAAAAACAACAAAGAAGGGCAGAATGAAGCCGTATCCGATATGGACAGCACTTCCGATTGCCGCACTTACAATACTTATGTTTGTAAATCCCGGCTTTGATACGAAGAATCAGTCAATCTGGCTTTATGTTTTCGTTTCGGTTGTATATGTTGCCTGGGGTATGATTTATACTGCAAGTGACGTTCCTTTCTGGAGCTTACCAAATGTTATGACTCCCAATGCCAAGGAGCGCGGCAAAATTATCTCTTACGGTAAGACTGTCGGCGGTATCGGTTCTGCTGTTACGGTTGCGCTTCCCATTATTGTAGGTTATTTTGTTGCCGACATGGCTATCGAGCGTGCTAATATACTCAAATACGCTATTATGGCTATAACAATGGCTGTTATAGGTATGCCGCTCTTCTCGATAGCTTCTTTCAAAACCAAGGAAAGAATTCAGCTGCCCGATGCAAAGAAGAGAGATCCCGGCGAGCCTTCCACACTTAAGAGAATCTTCACCTGCAAGCCCCTTATGCTTGTAGTTCTTTCGGGTGTTCTTTCTTTCGGCAGATATATGCTTCAGGCTGCAGCACCTCACGTTGCACGTTATTCCGGCTTCTATCTCGGTTCTAAAGCTCCCCAGACAGTTGAAGAGATCAACAAGAACATTTCAAACGTTGCTCTTGTTATCCAGGTTTGTGCAGCTATCGGTATGTTTGGCGCAATGCTTGTTCTCCCCAAACTTTACAAGAAGTTTGAGTATAAGCATATTATGATTGTTTCCTGCCTCGGCGGTTTCGTTGCAACCTGCCTTACACTTATTGTCGGCTGGACTACAAAGAACCTTCTTATCTGTATTCCGTTTATGCTTATCTCCGCAATTCCTCTCGGTGTTATCAACAACGTTTCCTTTGCTATGGTTTGCGACTGTCTTGACTTTATCGAGTGGAAAACAGGCTTCAGAAACACAGGTCTCGGTTCAGCCTGCCAGTCATTTGTTAACAAGATTGGTAACGCATTTGCAACTGTTATGATTATTGTTATGTATGTCATCGTTAACATTGATGTTTCAAAGCTCAACGTCGGCAGCGGTGATGCAGTTGTTCAGGCTGTTAACAGTATGTCATCAACACAGAACTTTGCGATGTTCTCACTCGTAACAATCGTTCCCGGTCTTAGCCTTCTTCTCTGTGCAATTCCGCTCTTCTTCTACGACCTTACAGGTGAAAAGAAGAACAGGGTATTCAGAGAGCTTGCTGAGCTCAGAGAGGAAAGAGGCGTCAATATAGAAGAATAATTCACGGCAAAACAAATCAGCCGCTCTTCATCGGAAGAGCGGCTGATTTTGCATATCGTCTGAATTCTTATTAAAGCTGATAAAGACCTGATTCGAGCTTTACAAACTCGTTTTCGCCTGCGATAAAATACTGTAAAACAGGCTCGTCAAATTCAAGGTAATCGCTTACTGCGTAGTTGCCAAGAGTAATTGTGCGTACTTTGTTGGAGCCTTTGTTGCATACAAAAAGTCTGTCGTTATATCTGATTATGGATACGGGGTCGACAAATGCTGTTGAGTTGCCGCCGCCTATACGCATCTGTACACGTCTTTCGTCTACGGCATAGCAGATGATTGCGTTAAGCTCGGGGACTACGCTCCAGAAATTTTTACCGTCGGGTGCAATACCTTTTGCAGGGCAATCGTTATATTTGAGGTTGCCTGTCCATACAGCGACACCTCGTGCATTGAAAACGCCTACATCGCCGTCAGGATAAATCAGCACAGTGTGATTGTTTGCAAGTGTGCCTGTTTCGCAGTTGACATAGTCTTTAATCTGCGAGCATATCTCTTTATAAGCGGGGCCGAATTTGCCTTCGAAATATGTCCATTTTGTAATCGGCATTGTGCGCTTTGTAGCTGCTTCGTAGCCGAAAAAATCTGCTCTTGTTCTGCCGTCGGGCATAACCTCCGGTTTTATGTAAAGGAATCCGCCGTTAACCGGCAGTAAACCGAATATTTTGGAATCAGTAATCTTTTTCAAAATCTTCTCACCTTATTTATTAAAACCCCGCCAAGCCGTCATACGGCGAATAATAACCTGCGTCTAAAGCAGGTGGGTGGCCTCCCGCAGGTTCACGCTCCCTTCGTCCGTCTTAAAGACGGGAGGTCTGCAATCCGCTGAACGGAGACGGCTTCCCTAAGATATGAGTGTTGGGTTAGTATTGCCGTAATTTTATCGCACAAGGCAGGGTGTGTATTTAGTTTTATTATTCTTCGACTTCTTCGTCAACCTCGAAAAGGTCGATAAGTCTGTCTTCAAAAAGGTTGCCTACTTCTTCAAACTCGGCATCGTCTTCGATAGCTGAAAGGTAGGTTTCGCCTTTTTCTTCGCTGACCTTGAGGATGATTATTTCACCGCTGTCCTCAAGCTGTTCTTCTGCGTCGTCAAAAATAGGAAGCAGAGCAACATACCTGCCTTTGTCGGTCTCAATTCTGTCGAGCTCTTCAAAGGTGTGCTCCTTACCGTCTTCGTCAATTACGCTTACTATATCGGGATCGTACTGTTTGCTCATAATTATTGTTTCTCCGTTTCTTTTCATTTATGCTTTTTATTTTACATTGATTTTGCCGATTAGTCAAGAGAGATAGCGTGTTAAATAGTTACATTTATTATCAGCTGTGCATATAATACTTTCGGGGGTGCGGCTTTGCGTTATTATAAGCCGAGAAGGTACAGAAAATATATATTCATTACTATAAGCTGTTTTATGGCAGGATTGACTGTTTTTTTGCTTCTTGATGCAAGGCTGAGGCCGTTTGTGCGCAACACCGCAACGGTGCAGGCACAGAATTATGCGGCAACCGTTGCAGGTGCCGCTGTACCTGATGTTTTACATAAAGCTGGTGCAGATTATTCTTCGCTTGTTGAAATCGTGCGCGATGCAAGCGGAAATATTGTTTCGATACAAACTGATGCGATGCGTATCAATCAGATAAAATCAGGTATCAATACGGCTGTTGCTTCCGCACTTTCCAATCTCGACGGTAAAGAGCTCGGCATACCGCTTGGTTCGCTTACGGGTCTGGCTTTGCTCAACGGCAGAGGTCCGAGGCTGAATGTAATAATAAGCCTTACGGGTAGTGCACAGACGCAGTTTATCAATGAATTCAGCAGTGCAGGCGTCAATCAGACACGTCATCAGATTTTTCTCAAAACAACAGTAACGCTTCTTATAGTGTTTCCTACGGCTACCGTTACAACCGCATATACAATGAATATGCTCGTTGCGGAGACAATAATAGTAGGAAAGGTGCCGCTTGCCTACGGTGAAATGACACAGAAATGAAATATTAATGAATTGTAAAAAGATAGAATATTTACATAAATTTGCATAAAGGGCTTGAAATTTATAAAAAAAGCGTTAAAATAGATTTTAGCACTTGAGAGTGTCGAGTGCTAAAACGAATTTGTTAATACTTTTCAGGAGGAGAAATAAATGACTATCAGACCCCTTGCAGACAGAGTTGTCGTAAAGGCATCAGCTGTTGAAGAAACAACAAAGAGCGGAATCATTCTTGCTGCATCCGCACAGGAGAAGCCTCAGTATGCAGAAATCGTTGCTGTAGGCCCCGGCGGTGAAGTAGACGGCAAAACAGTAGAAATGTACGTTAAGGTCGGCGAGAAGGTAATCGTCGGCAAGTATGCAGGTACAGAGGTTAAGCTCGGTAAAGAAGAGTACACAATCGTACGTCAGAGCGATATCCTCGCAGTTATCGAATAATAAGGAGGAAATGAAAAATGGCAAAGCAGATTATTTACGGTGAAGATGCCCGCAAGGCTCTTCAGGCGGGTATCGATAAGCTCGCAGACACAGTTAAAATCACACTCGGCCCTAAGGGCAGAAACGTAGTTCTCGATAAGAAGTACGGTGCACCCCTCATCACAAACGACGGTGTTACAATCGCTAAGGAAGTTGAGCTTGAGGATCCCTTTGAGAATATGGGTGCTCAGCTTGTTAAGGAAGTTGCTACAAAGACAAACGATGTAGCAGGTGACGGTACAACAACAGCTACACTTCTTGCTCAGGCGCTTGTTCGTGAGGGCCTCAAGAACGTTACTGCAGGTGCAAACCCGATGGTAGTCAAGAAGGGTATCAAGCTCGCAGTTGAGGCTGCTACAGCAGCTGTTAAGGAGAATTCCAAGCCCGTTACAAGCTCTGCTGATATTGAGATGATTGCAACAATTTCTTCTGCAGACGCTGACATCGGCAAGATTATTGCTGACGCTATGGAGAAGGTTTCTGCAGACGGTGTTATCACTGTTGAAGAGAGCAAGACTGCAGTTACAGATTCCGATATTGTTGAAGGTATGCAGTTTGATCGCGGTTATATCTCTCCCTATATGGTAACAGATACAGACAAGATGGAAGCTGTTATTGATGATGCTTACATCCTTATCACAGATAAGAAAATCTCCAACATTCAGGAGATCCTTCCTCTTCTCGAGCAGATTCTCAACGCAGGCAAGAAGCTTGTCATCGTTGCAGAAGACCTTGAGGGTGAGGCTCTTTCAACAATCCTTGTCAATAAGCTCCGCGGCACTTTCACTTGCGTAGGTGTCAAGGCTCCCGGCTTTGGTGACAGACGTAAGGAAATGCTCCGTGATATCGCAACACTCACAGGCGGTGAGGTTATCACAGAGGAACTCGGCCTTGAACTTAAGGATACTCAGATTACACAGCTCGGCCGTGCACGCCAGGTCAAGATTTCCAAGGAGAACACAATTATTGTTGACGGTGCAGGTGATAAGGAGCTTATCGCAGCAAGAGTTGCTCAGATCAGAACTCAGATCAGCACAACAACATCTGATTTCGACCGTGAGAAGCTTCAGGAGCGCCTTGCAAAGCTTGCAGGCGGTGTTGCAGTTATCCGCGTAGGTGCAGCTACAGAAACTGAGATGAAGGAGAAGAAGCTCCGTATTGAGGATGCTCTTGCAGCTACAAAGGCAGCTGTTGAAGAGGGTTGCGTAGCAGGCGGCGGTGTTGCTCTTATCAACGCTATTCCCGCTGTTGAGGCTCTTCTCGATACAACAGACGATGCTGATGTTAAGACAGGTATCAAGATTGTACTCAAGGCTCTTGAGGCTCCCGTTCGCCAGATTGCTGCAAACGCAGGTCTTGAAGGCAGCGTTATCGTAAACGAAATCCGTTCAAGCGGCAAGCTTGGCTACGGTTACAACTTTGCTGCTGACGGTTATGTCGATATGGCTACAGCAGGTATCCTTGACCCGACAAAGGTTACTCGTTCTGCTCTTGAAAACGCATCCTCTGTTGCAGCAATGGTACTCACAACAGAGTCACTTGTTACAGATAAGCCCGACCCCCAGGCTGATGCAGCAGCTGCAGCAGCAATGGCAGCACAGGGCGGCGGTATGTATTAATTAAATAAAATCGAAATATTTAACCGGCTAAGACAGTTAAAACTGTCTTAGCCGGTTTTTTTGCTGAAAATATGTTAAGGTTTGATTGTTTGTTGAAAAAATTAAAGGAATTATCGTTGCTTTTTTACCAACTTGCTTTTGCAGTTTCTTTAATTTTGATTATTATATCGGGATTGGAAAGTCTAACTTCAAGATATGGACAGTTTTTTTCTAATCCGTAAACAAGATATTCTTTTAGGGCAATTACGTAGTTTAAGTTGGGCAAATCTGCAAATCCACTTACACCAAATCCGTAACTTTGTTTATCTACGGTATAGTTGTTTCTATTAGAAAAGTCAAGAAATTCTACAACAATGCCTCTTTTTTCAACTTTTAGGAAAACTGAACGCTTTTTTGAATTGCCAAGCAGAAAATTGCACCAATCACTGCCGATGTTTAAATGATTTATAAATTCATTAAGAAAAGCTTCGCTTGCTTCACTATTATTTATTCTGTTTTGGATTTCTTCAAAAGATTCTTTAGGTTGTCTGCTGAAAAGTCCCATTTCTATTATCTCCTTAATATTATGCCAAGCCTTTCGAATGCTCACGAGCATAGTCGATATCTCTGGGAGTTCTCCTGCTGTCCGGTTTGAATCGACTACAGGCTTTTTCGGTAGCGAGAACCCATCTTCCGCTTACTTCAACACATTTAAAATGATTTCCGTTTTTGTTATAAAGATCGCAAAATGTACACATTCCGCACATTCCAAAATAGCTTTCAGCCATTTGTTGACCTCCTGATGTGTATTTAGACGATGTTATCGCCTATGTTACAAACTATAACATATATTTATAACATTTGTCAAGCCATAATAATGGTGAGGTGAATGAGATGAGCGAGAAACTTGTCATTAATAAAAAAGGATTGAAAGGGGAAGATGGTTACAAAACTTTTTCAATACGAATAAAAAATGATACTGTAGAACGACTTGATGAGCTTTCAAGACTATCTAACCGTTCAAGAAATGAATTGATAAATGCTTTACTGGAGTTTGCTATTGAGAATTGTGAAGTGAAATAAAAGGCGAAATTAACATATGACGGCTTTGTATGTTGCCCTGTGTACGGATGCCAATCGGGCGTCCGTGTTTTTTAAAGCGGCATTTAGATGCATAACTGATATTTTTCTTTTAATTACCATTGTTATTTTCAATCTGACGGCACAAATTATATCTGCGGCTTACTTTTTCTCCTTTTTTGGAGGTGAGTTATGCAAAAAGCAATTAAATCTGTCAGTGTCGTTGTTTCTTTGCTTTGTGCTTTGGTTTTTGGCTTTGTCGGTTACGGTGCGGCATATCTTCCCGAGTCATTTGTTACTACAGATGCTCGGTATGCAGACACGGGTAATTTGCTGTTTACCTGTGAATGCGATGAAGTTGTGTCTGCTGTTGACAATGATTTTGCGCGGAGTTATCCTGCCGAAATCAAGCTTTGGGGCACAATACCCGTCAAAAATTCGACTGTAACGGTGGTACACCGACGGTATGTTACCCTTGGCGGAAACGTATTCGGTCTGCGCATTTTTGCAGACGGTGTGATTGTGGCAGGTGTAGGTACACTCGCTTCAGGCGGTACAACTGTTGCACCTGCAAAAAAAGCAGGCATTAAGCAAGGCGATGTAATCAAAGAAATTAACGGTACGACAGTAACCTCCAATCATGATGTTTCACGCACGATAGAAGAAAGTAACGGTGCAAAGCTCAGCGTGAAACTTGTTCGTGACGGTAAAACAAAAACGGTTGAAGTTGTACCTGCAAAGGATACTGCAGACGGTAAATACAAGCTTGGTATGTGGGTTCGTGATTCATCTGCAGGTGTAGGCACCATTACCTTTGTTGACAACAATACCGGTACGGTCGCAGGCCTTGGCCATGCGATATGCGATGCAGATACGGGCGATATAATTCCGATTAAAAACGGTGATATGTTGAACGTAAGTATCAGAGGCTGCGTTAAAGGAACATCCGGAACGCCGGGTGAATTGTGCGGAGTTTTCGGCAACCAAAAGCTCGGAGAGCTGTATGTGAACGGTTCTGACGGAGTATATGGTGTTATAACCGAAAAGGACAGCACAGCGAAAAAAATCCCCGTTGCACTGAGCAGCGAGGTTGAAACGGGCAAGGCACAGATTGTTTCTACGGTGAACGGTAACGGACCTGAATATTTTGATATCGAAATAACAAAAATACACCGTAGCGATGATGGCGAGAAAAATATGGTAATAAAAGTTACTGATGAAGATTTGATTAAAAAAACAGGCGGTATTGTGCAAGGTATGAGCGGAAGCCCTATTGTACAGAACGGTATGCTTGTGGGAGCTGTGACGCACGTTTTCGTCAATGACCCGCAGCAGGGCTACGCTATATTTGCCGAGACTATGATTGAAACCGCCGAAAACCTTGAGAGTGAACTTGCCGATAAAGCAGCCTGATTCAGTTGTACTGACCGAGTTTTAAGCCGCATCGGTCATTTAAAAAGGGATGTATCCGTCAGGATACATCCCTTTTGCGTATGTTACTTATTTACCGAGAATCATAAGAATGAGGTTGTAGATAAGTCTGAGAGGAGCAACGATAACCATAAGCCAGTTGGGAATACCCTTTGTAACGGTTACCTTACACTCGTCGGTGTAGCTGCCGTCTTCAGTTACGATAGTGATTGTTGCAGTACCTTCAGCAACACCTGTAACGTTACCGTCAACATCAACTGTTGCGATTTCGGGGTTGCTGGAAATGAATGTTACCTTGCTGTTTGAAGGAGCCTTACCGTTGTCGGGAAGAGTTTCAAACTTGTATGTGAGTGCAAAGCTCTCGTTTGCTCTTACGCTTGCTGTGTGAGCATCAAGTGTAACACCCATAACAGATGTGTAGTTGTCGCTGACTACAACTTTGATTGAGTTGGAGAGAATCTTATTACCATCTTTATCGTAAAGTGTAACCTTAACGGTTGTTGTGCTGATACCTGTTGCGGTAATTTTACCGGCCTCAGATACTGTTGCAACAGCTTCGTCGCCGTTTTCCCATTTAAGTATGCCGTCAGCAAGGTTTGTTGTAGCCTCGATACCTCTGTATGCGCCTACGCCAAGCTTGAGGCAGTATTCGTCGCTTGTATCGAAATAGGGGTTAAGGAAGATGTTAGCAGGGATAGCCTTGATTGTGCAGGATTTTGTAAGCTCTGCGTTGCCGTAATAGATAACAGCCTGTACCTTGATGGTTGTATCGCTTGTGAAGGAGGGGTTTGTCATCTTGATTGTAACAAGACCATCGGGTGTGACGGAAGCAACTTTGTTTTCGTCAATCTTGGTTGCAGGGTCGTCAAATACTCTCCAGTAATAGTTGAGGTTTTCAACTGTGCAATCGGAAAGCTCAAGCTGGACACTTTCACCGGATGTGAGCTCTGCTTCTTTCTTGTTGATGTTTACGAAAAGCTCGGGCATCTCGTCACATGTTATGCTGAAATAGAATTCGGTAACTGTATCTGCATCAGCTGCAGCGCCTTCGGGAGTGCCTTCGCCTTCATTTTCGCCTTCGTTATCTGCAGGTGCTTCAACATAGTTTTTAATTGTGATGAAGTAGTAACCGTCGCTGAGGATAACGGGTGCATCAAATGAAGTGTTGTTTGTTAAGGTTGTTGAATAAGTTCCGTCGGAATTTTCAATTGTGATTTCAACCTTTTCACTTGATCTGAGTGAAATCTTGGTGTTTTCAGCTTCTTCAGCAAAGATTGAGTAGCAAGCGATTTCGTCTTCTGCGATTTCGCCGTATACTGTTTCGCCGAAAGCAAATTTGGCAGCAGTACCTTTTTCGGAGCCTGTTGCAAGGATGAGCTTGCCGTCAGTGAGTGAGACATCGGAATCAGCAGCTGTTGCCATAACTGAACAAACGCTCATTGCAAGAACAACAGCCATAATGATGGATATGAGTTTTTTCATTTCGGTTCCTCCCGTAAAAATATTTTTGGTAGCAGATTAGCCGCTTGCCACCGTATGTATAGTATAATACCAATATTTTATGATAAAGTCAACTGATTTTACCTTATATATACCTTAACTGTGCATATTGCACTTGTGCAAATTGCCAATGGATTTGTTCTCGTTTTTTGCTGTACTTTTAAGCAATAAATACAAATCAGACATTTGTTTTTTTGCAACTTTACGAAAAAAGACAAAAAATATCGCAAAAACTATTGCAAAAAGATAAAAAATTGTGTAAAATGTACATTGTCATTATGGGCACTTTAGCCAAAACATCGTTATGGAGGTTTTCCGGATGTCAAACAGACTTTTTCAGGGTATGATTCACCAAATGCGTGACGCTATCGGCAGGTCCGTAGGCGTTATAGACGAAACAGGCACAATTATTTCCTGCAGCGACCTTGGCAGAATTGGCGAGGTTTGCTCGTTCTCACTTGAGGAATATCTTGCGCGCAACGAAATTTTCACGGTGGACAGTCAGACTTATAAGCCCTTCGGCTCTGCACTTCACCCTGAGTATGTTGTCTTTGTCGACGGTAACGACGAGCTTTCAAGGAAATATGTCGATGTTATCGCTCTTTCTCTCGGCAGCGTCAAGACACTCTATGACGAGAAATACGACAGAGGTAATTTCATCAAAAACGTCGTGCTCGACAATATCCTGCCCGGCGATATTTATCTCAAGGCAAGGGAACTTCGTTTTACTACCGATACTTCCCGTGTTGTCCTTCTTATCCGCATTCCCGAGCATAATGATATCTCTATATTTGATATTATTCAGAATCTCTTCCCCGACAAGAATAAGGATTTCGTTATAAATATCAACGAAACAGATATAGCTCTTGTCAAAGAGGTCAGATCTAATATTGAAACACGTGACCTTGAAAAGCTCGCGCGCTCTATTGCCGATTCTCTCAACAGTGAAGCATTTATCCACTGCCTTATCGGTATCGGTACCGTTGTTGACGGTATCAAGGAGCTTGCAGGCTCATTCAAGGATGCTCAGGTTGCTCTTGAGGTAGGTAAGGTATTCGATACAGAGAAGGAGATTGTCAGCTACGATAATCTTGGTATAGCTCGCCTTATATACCAGCTTCCCACCACACTGTGCGAAATGTTCTTGCGTGAAGTGTTCAAGCGCGGCTCTATTGACACGCTCGACCACGAAACACTTTTCACAATTCAGAAGTTCTTCGAAAACAACCTCAATGTTTCCGAAACATCACGTAAGCTTTTCGTTCACAGAAATACACTGGTATACCGCCTTGAAAAGATAAATAAGCTCACAGGTCTTGACCTTCGTGAGTTTGATGATGCTATCGTATTCAAAGTAGCTCTGATGGTTAAGAAGTACCTTGACGCTAACCCCGTCAAGTATTGATTCTCAGCCGAATCTGCGAAGCGGCACGCGAAGATGTCGGCACGCAAAAAGGATAGGAAAATACTTTGATCGAATTCAAAAATGTATCTAAAAGTTACAGTAACGGCACAAAAGCCCTCGATGGAGTAAATCTGCGTATCGAGCAGGGCGAATTTGTGTTTATTGTTGGTGATTCGGGTGCAGGTAAAAGTACCTTGCTCAAGATAATGATGCGCGAAGAAGTTGCTTCCGAAGGCAGTGTTGTTATCAAAAACCGTTCACTCAACACGATGAAAAAACGCGATATCCCTTATTTCAGGCGTCACCTCGGAATCGTTTTTCAGGATTTCAGGCTGATACCTAATATGACAGTTTATGACAACGTTGCGTTTGCAATGCGTGTTATAGGTGCAAAAGAGAAAAAAATCACTAACAGAGTCCCTCATGTTCTCGGCCGCGTCGGCTTGGCGGAGAAGGCGAAGTGCCTTCCCAACGAGCTTTCGGGTGGTGAACAGCAGAGGGTCGCTTTAGCGCGTGCAATTGTAAATAACGCCGATATTATTATCGCCGATGAGCCGACCGGTAATGTCGATACAAAGCGCTCTTTTGAAATCGTTGAAATGCTCAATCAGATCAACGCATCAGGTACAACCGTTATTATGGTTACCCATTCTGAGGAGCTTGTGCGCCGTTTCGGCCGCAGAATAATCACAATAAAAGACGGCAAGATTGTGTCTGACGATATTTCGAATATCAGTGTAGAGCCGGTTGCCGATTCTCAGGTGTTCGGTGATCTGGATATCGCAGGTAAGCGCGCGATCCGCGAGGCGGATGAGTTTATACGCAGTTATAACAGCACAATTGAAGACAGCACACCTGAACAGCAGGGAGGTGAGACCGATGAGCAATAAATCCGAAAGAGGAGGCTCAGCGAGCCTCACGTACCTTACTAAAGAAGGTTTTCGCAATATCCGTTCAAACAGCCTGATGTCACTTGCGTCTGTCGGCGTATTGATGTCATGTCTTATTATGATTGGTGTTGCATTTCTTCTCTTCGTAAATATCGACAGTATGCTTGGCGATATCTCTCAGGAAAATGTCATTATGGTCTTTATTGAAGATGATGCGACTGACGATGAAATTGTCGAAATGGGTCGCAAAATCCGTGATATAGAGAATGTTCAAGAAGCTGTGTTTGTTCCTAAAGAAGAGGCTTTCCCTGAGGTTATGGAATCCATAGGCTCTGCTGCTGCTCTTTTTGAGGGAATGGAGTCTGATTTGCTTCCTGATGCTTACGAAATCACGCTGAACGATATGGAAAAATATGATGCAAGTGTCAAGGAGCTTGAGAAACTTGACAACGTCATACAGCTCAGACATAACCGTGAGTTTGCAAGTCAGCTTACCAATATCCGTACAACAGGCGGATATATCAGTATTGCAGTTATACTGATGCTGCTTGTCGTTTCACTCTTTATTATTTCAAATACGGTTAAGGTTACAATGTATAACCGCCGCCTTGAAATAAAGATTATGAAATCAGTTGGCGCAACAAAGTGGTTTATCCGCTGGCCATTTATTGTCGAGGGTATCGTGCTCGGCGTTATTTCCGGCCTGATTTCTCTTGGCATAGTCTTTGTAATTTACTTTTTTGCATCAGATGCTGTTGCCGATATCAGCGGCGTATTTGCAGTAAAGCCCGTACCTTTTAAAGATTATGTGCTTGTTATGCTGGCGGCATTCGTTGCTACAGGTGTTATTACGGGTGCATTCGGCAGTATAGTTTCAATGAATAAATATTTGAAGGAGCAGGATTATGACAGTGACAATGTCAGTGAATGATTTGCGCCGCCGCCTGCTTAAAGTAATTGCGCTTATAATTGCCGTTTCTACGGTTTTTGGCGTTACAGCTTATGCAGAAGACGGTGCGACTAAAGCTGCACCTGCAACCGAGTCGCTTGATGAGCTGCAGAGTCAGTACGATAAGCTCGAGGAAGAGATGTCGCAGAATCAGGAAAAGCTCGACCAGGTGCAGGATGATATGGATGCTCAGGAAGAAGTTGTCGATGATTTGGGCAATAAAATCGACGACACACAGAGTCAAGTGAATCTTCTTCTTACACAGCAGAATTATCTCAATAACGAAATAAATAATGCAGAAAAGCAGATTGGTGTTATCTCTTCTCAGCTTACTTCTTTGTCTGAAGAGATTGAATCCACCGAGAATTATATCAAAGAAAAGCAGGCTTTGCTTGATGCAACTTACGACCTGCTCAAGATGCGAATCCGTGCAATGTATATGGCAGGTAACGGCTCAACACTTGAGTTTCTGCTTACGTCGGAGGATTTTTCAACGCTGCTTACAAGGGCAGAGCTTCTTGTTCGTGTAGCAAAGCACGATAATGATCTTATGAATTCTCTTTCCTCTGAAATTGATGTTCTTGCTCAGCTTGAAAAAGAGCTTTCAGCTGATATAGCTGCAGAAAAAAAGAAGCGTGACGAGCTTGATACCAAGACTCAGAACCTTGAAAAGAACAAGGCTGATATTGAGGAAAACGGCAAAAAGCTTGCAGAGAAGCAGGCGGAGCTTGAGAAAGAGATGAATAAAGCGGAGAAAGAACTCGCCAATCTCGATAAAGAGAGTGACGAGTACAAGGCTATAATAAGCAAACAGGAAGATGAGCTTATTGCACTCTCTGCACAGATGGAAGAATTCATCAAAAACAACGGTTCTTCAACTACAGACAAGCCTTCAACCGATACAGACAAGCCTTCAACCGATACAGACAAGCCAGAAGGCGGAGAGACTGACGGCGAAGAAGAAAAGCCGAAGGATAATCCTTACCTTGACGGTACTGAAACAGTATTCTCCAGCGGAATGATATTCCCGCTCAAGTGCAGCGGTGTATATATTTCTTCACCTTACGGTATGCGTACTCATCCTGTAACAGGTGTCTACAAACTTCATACAGGTACAGATTTCTGTGCTTCGGGAATCAACGGCAAGACTGTTTACGCTGTAAAAGACGGCAAGGTAATCTATGCTCAGAAGCACAAGGCATACGGTAACTTTGTTATTATTGACCACGGCAACGGTGTTTCATCCTGTTATGCACATATGCAGGACGGTTCTATGAAAGTTTCTGTCGGTGATAAAGTGCTGCAGGGTCAGCCTATAGGTAAGGTTGGCGATACAGGTTATTCAACCGCTCCGCATCTTCATTTTGAAATTCGTATCGACGGTTCAACGACCAACCCGATGAACGGATATATCAAGCTTCCTTGATGATAAATCCCATGCAGAAAGGCCGGTGTGACGGCGAATGAACAAAAAGATTTCTTTAGGGCTTACAATCGCCCTCATATTTATCAGCATTACTGCAACCTTTGCGATTACTATGACTGTTTCGCAGAATATTTACAACGGTCTTATCTCGAGGCTTTCCAACCGATTTGAGCTTTATGACGGCTTTTCTGCGATTGATAACTATGTCCGAACAAACTTCTACGGTGAATTTGATGACGATGCTTTGCTTGCAAGCAGTGCACGCGGATATCTTAAGGCTCTCGACGATGCGGGCAGCTTCTATATGACTCCTCAGGAGTATATCGAGTATACACGCCGTATGAAAGGTGAGGGCGGTATAGGTATCGATGCAGCGTACAATGCTGAAAAAGGTAAGCTCATAATAACCGAGGTTTACAGCGGTTCTTCTGCAGAAAATGCCGAGCTTAAGAAAGATGATGTAATTACTGAGGTCGACGGTGAGAGTGTTACTGCTGAAAATGCTGCAACCGTTATAGATTCGCTTCGTTTCGGCAGACGTTTTGAGTCGGTAAGTCTTACTTATTTGCGTGATGGTGCCGAAAAAACGGTAACCGTAATGCGTGGCTTTGCAAAAACAGTCAGCTCGTCATTCTTAGGCGATGTAGGTTATGTAAGAATTACAGGCTTTTACGAAAACACTGCCGAGCAATTTGCGTATGAAATGGATGCCCTTAATGCGCAAGGCGTTACATCGCTTATAATCGATGTGCGCGACTGTAAAGACGGTTCTGTCGATTACGCTTCTGCTGTTGCAGACCAGCTGTTACCAAGCGGCGTTGAGAGCGCAGAAGCAAT
This sequence comes from Clostridia bacterium, assembly GCA_017516485.1. Classification (GTDB taxonomy): domain Bacteria; phylum Bacillota; class Clostridia; order Oscillospirales; family Acutalibacteraceae; genus UBA8612. Next base: position 74,492 of record JAFXCH010000008.1, on the reverse strand, counting down.
TGCAAGCGCTGTAAAGAAAGACGGTACTAACTATAAAAACTTCACTTCCGATACAAAGGCGCTTACATTCCCGGGCGGAGTCATCGTACTTGTCAACGGCGGTACTTCAGGCGGTGCAGAGCTTATTGCGGCACAGCTCAGGGATTTCTCAAAAGCAAAGATTGTCGGTACAACAACTGCCGGTGAAATGACCATTCAGGAGATTTATACACTTGAGGACGGCAGTGCAATATCGCTTACTGTTGCCAAGGTTGTTTCCTATTCTGGTAACACATACTGTGACGGTAAGGGTATAGAGCCCGACGTTGTATCCGAAATCGATTCTTCGGTAAAGCTTGCAATTTCACTTGATGAGCTTGAAAAAGATTCGCAGCTTAAGGATGCTTACTCAGATCTTACACAGTAAAATCAAATAAAATTCGAACGGCTTGCTCAGGTTTTTGACCCGGGCAAGCCGTTTTGTTATTTGCTTAACTTGTTTACAATATCTCGGTCAGGTGTGACATAAAGCGTATTGTATACGTGGTATATAACCTTGCCGGGTTTTGCACCTTGCGGCTTTTTAAGGTTTCTCACCGGTGTATAATCGACAGGTACGCCCGAGCTTTGTCTTGCTCTGCTGTGATATGCAGCGATTATAGCTGCTTCAATAAGCGTATCTTCGGGCACTTCTCGGCCTTCGGTTACTATTATTGTATGCGAGCCTGGAAAATTCTGCGTATGAAGCCACAGGTCATTTTTTGAGGCTGATTTGAGTGAAAGTCTATCGTTCTGTTCGTTGTTTCTGCCTACAAGAATCATAAATCCGTCAGATGATTCGTATTCCATTGGACTTAAAGGTTTGGGAGCTTTGGTGCCCGGCTTTTGTTTGAATTTCAGATAACCTGTATGGCTTAATTCTGCGCGGATTTCAGCAATCTGTGCCGTGCTTTCGGCACGTGAGAGGGTATCGGCAACGGTGTCAAGATAAGCTAATTCGTCTTCACCCTGAGCAATAAGCCTTGTCAGCATCTGCTCCGCGGTTTTAGCCTTGCGGTACTCTTTGTAATACCGCTGTGAGTTTTCGTTGGGAGTCAGTGCAGGGTTAACGTTGATTCTTATCATTTCATTTGTATAGTAGTTATACACCTCATAGAAAGGTGCGCCCTTTTGAAGCTGATAAATATTGGCTGCAATAAGCTCAGCATTGATTTTCAGCTGCTCACGGTCGGCACACTGGCTTAGCTCCGCACGCTGAAGGTCGAGCTTTCGGGCTGTGCGCTGTATTAGGTTTGCGACAAGCTTCTGAAGCTCGGATGAGTTCTGTTTTGTGCGTTCAATTCTATCCTTTTCATAGTAGAAGTCATCGAGCAAAGCAGAAAATGTGTCAAAGAACTTAAGCTGCACATTATCGCCGTACTGTGTGATTTCTCTGAATGAAAAATCCAGCGGTTTACCGCTTGGGTCAATTACTGCACAGGGCTTCGCTTCACAGGATTTGAGTGCGTCAAGCTCCGCGGCAATGAGCTCAATATCGTTTTCAGTCAGCAGTTCTGCACGTTTATCCTCGCCGATTGCTCTGCTTACAACCTCGCGGCAGACGATAGGGGAGAGACCCTGTACGCTTGCAAGGATAGCACTACTTGCGGTTTTGCCGTCTTTTTCCGATGCACTGACAGATGCATCAAATGAGCTTATTTCCGTAAGGTCGGGCTTGTTTTGCTTTGGCGGCATTTTGTACAGCATACCCGGCAGAATCTGCCTGAGTGAAGATGTTTCGCTGTCTACACGCTTTACGGCATCAAGTATTATTCCTTCTTCATTTATAAGAATTATATTGCTGTACTGTGCCATAATTTCAATGCAAAGAGTGAATTTTACGGGATTGCCGATTTCATTTGTTGCATCAAAATCAAGGAAAAGTGCACGCTCGAGGCCTTCTTGTCTGACGTTTGTCAGCAGTGCCGAAGTCAGATGTTTACGAAGAAGCATACAAAGCATAGGCGGTTTTGCAGGGTTTTCGGGCGGAAATGCCGTAAAATGTATCTTAGGTGAGTTTGCACCTGCGTTCAGAAGCAGCTTATGTGCTCCGTTTCTGCCGCGCAAAACAAGCACCAACTCCTCGCGGGAGGGTTGGTGCACCTTTTCAACACGGCAACCTACTGCCGTGTCTGTAATTTCTTTTCTTAAAAAATTAAGGGTAAGTCCGTCAAGTGCCATTATTATTCCTCAAAAAGCTTTGCGATTTTCATAAGGTCATCTTTGTCAAAGAATTCTATTGTGATTGAACCGCCTTTTTCGCCGCCTGTAACGCTTACTTTTCTCGCAAGTGTTTCGCAGAGTGAAAGCTCAACCTCTGTGAAATACTTGTCTTTTTCAGCTGCGGGCTTTGCAGGCTTCTTGGGTTTAAGGAAATCCTTTACCCATTTTTCTGTCTCTCTTACGGAAAGTCCTTTTTCTATAACTTCTTTTGCAAACTGTGATATAAGCGCTGCATCCTCAAGCGGAAGAAGAGTTCTGGCGTGACCTGCAGAGAGAGTCTTGCTTCTTACAAGCTCAAGCACGTCTTTGGGGAGGGCAAGCAGACGCATAAGATTAGCAACGGCAGAGCGAGATTTACCGACTTTCTGAGCGGCTTCTTCCTGCGTTACACCGTATGTTTCCATAAGGTATTTATAGCCCTCTGCCTCTTCAATCGGGTCGAGGTCCTCACGCTGCAGGTTTTCAATAAGTGCAAGTGCACTTGCATCAGCATCGCTCAGCTCTTTTATTACAACGGGTACTTCCGTAAGACCTGCCATTCGTGATGCACGCCAGCGTCTTTCGCCTGCGACAAGCTGATAAGTGCCGCCGGGAAGAGGTCTGACAAGAAGCGGCTGTATGACACCGTGCTTTTCAATGCTTGCGGCAAGCTCCGAAAGAGCTTCGTCATCGAAATACTTACGGGGCTGGTTTTTATTCGGTTCAATTTCGTTGAGCTTAAGTTTTACTGCGGAGGATGATGAGGTGTTCTCGATTGAGTTGTCTACAAGGAGCGCGTCGAGTCCGCGTCCGAGTCCGCCTTTTTTAACTGCCATTGTGTTTGTCCTCCTTATGTAGAGCTTTTGCTGATAAGTTCAGCTGCAAGATTATCGTAGGCTATGGTACCCTTTGAATTGCGGTCGTAGTACATAACCGGCTGACCGAAGCTGGGTGCTTCGGAAAGTCTTACTGTACGGGGAATAACCGTGTTGAATACCTTTTTGGGGAAGAATTTTTTTACTTCGTCAACAACCTGCTGTGTGAGGTTGAGTCTGCCGTCGTACATTGTAAGCAGTACACCTTCAATATCAATGAGCGGATTGTAAAGGCGCTTGATATTGCGTACTGTTGAAATAAGCTGTGAAAGGCCCTCAAGTGCATAGTATTCACACTGTATCGGTACAAGTAATGTGTCAGCCGCACACAGACCGTTGAGTGTAATAAGACCGAGTGAGGGCGGACAGTCAAGGAAAATAAAGTCATACTGTGACTTTACAAGTGCAAGGCAGGTGCGAAGCTTTGCCTCGCGTCTTTCAACATCTACAAGCTCAAGCTCTGCGCCTGCAAGGTCCATTGTGGACGGAATAACGTCAACATTCTTGAAAGGAGAATGTATTATGGTCTGTGAAGCAGGCGTTGAGTTGATTATGTTGTCGTACGATGAAAGTCTTACATCACGCTTGTTGATACCAAGTCCGCTGGTTGCATTACCCTGCGGGTCAATGTCTACAAGTAACACTTTTTTGCCGTGTGCACCGACTGCGGCTGTGAGATTTACGGCTGTAGTTGTTTTACCTACACCGCCTTTTTGGTTTACTATAGCTATTATTTTACCCATTGTTTTGTTCCACCTTTGAAGGAATACAGTTTTAATTTTGTTTTATATCAGCCTTCGTCGGCTTCAAGAGTTCTTGCAAGCAGAAGGGCTGCGTGTGCAACGTATTCACCGCAGGGACGGCGGCGGTAATATTCTGCCGTACGCTCTTCGGGTATGGGAGATTCAGCACCCGGTAATTTTAGTAATTCGCGGCAGATAATGCTGCCGTTTTCTTTTTTGTATTCTGCGGCAAGATTTTGGATGAATGCGTAGTGTTTTGCTTTTTCGTCTGTTGCGTCAGGGTTGTTGTAACCGCGGACAATACCTGAAACCATAAACATACCGCTTACGGCACCGCATACTTCACGTAGCCTGCCCATACCTCCGCCGAAAGAGGAGGAAAGTGCAGCGGCTGTTTTAATATCGAGGTTAGTTATATCTTCAAAAGCAAGCAATACTGCCTGAGCACAGTTGTAGCCTTGTTCAAACAGAGCTTTTGCCTTTGCTGAGTATTCTTCGGGTGTGAGGTTAAGTTTCATATTATCATTCCTTACTATAACATATTCCAGTCGGGCACATAGCTGCTGTCGGCAGATTCGTGCTCCTGCATATATCCGTTTTCAAGTCCGAGCAGCATCATATAGCTGCTGACTGTATCGTATTCTTCTTTTGTGATTTTCCTTTTAAGCTCGCTGTGCTTTTCGTTACCTGTCGGGAAATACTGTGCCATAAGGCTAACGTATATATCTAGCGGTAATTCGTCCGCAATCATATCGAGTACACCGAGCGAATTTTCGACGTTGTCCGGCAGAATAAGATGTCTTATCATAACGCCTTTTTTCATTATACCGTCGTCACCGTGTACGGGTATACCGACCTGCCTTACCATCTCTTTGATTGCCGCAAGAGCGACATCGGAATAGTCGGGGGCGGCGGAATATTTCTTTGCCGCCTCGGCTGATGAATATTTGAAATCGGGAAGATATATATCAATATATCCTTCGAGCATTTTGAGCGTTTCAACCCTCTCGTAGCCGGATGTGTTGCAGATTATCGGAATAGCGGGTCTGTAAATGTCGAGAGCCTCTGTGATTACGGGATAGTAGGGGGTGGGGCTGACAAGATTTATGTTGTGTACACCCTTACTCTCAAGCCTTTTGAAAATCTCGGCAAGCTCTTGCGCGTCAACTGTTTTGCCGCAGCTTTGTCTTGATATTACACTGTTCTGGCAGAATTCACATCTTAGAACGCAACCGCTGAAAAATACGGTACCCGAGCCTTTTTCACCGCTGATGTCGGGCTCTTCCCACATATGCTTGTCCGCACGGCAGATACCGGGCAGGGCAGGCAAGCCGCAGAAGCCGTTACCTTTACCCGTGAGCGGCCTTTCGGCGCCGCACATACGGGGGCAAAGCGTACAGTTATCCATCGAAGCGTACCTTGAGAAGAGAAATAAGTGTGTCGGTCAGACCCATTTCTTCGCTCTTGTTCATCTCTCTGTAATCCTCACAAGCGGTTTCTTCGCTGTCGTCGGAAATTTTGCGTATGCTTAAGCTCTTTATGCCGTATCTGTCGCATACGCTTGCAATTGCACCGGATTCCATGTCGAATGCAACAATGCCGAAACGGCTATGGAAATCAGCCTTCTTCTCGCTGCTTGTAAGGAACATATCTCCTGTGCCGAGTGCTCCGACTTTAATGCCGAGACTCTTGCACTGCTCGACAAGCTCTGCATCAGTTTCATATACATACTTCTGGTCGGGTTTTACGCCAAGCTCAAGACCGAGAGGAGTGAGGTCAAAATCGCATTCTGTGCAGCTTGTGCCTGCTACAAGATCACCTCTGCGCACACCCTTGACTGCACCTGAGAAGCCGATATTGTATATTTCTTCAACACCGTATCTGAGTACAAGGTGTGTTGCAGCTATAGCGGCATTTACCTTGCCGATGTTAGTAAGCATTGCAATTAGTTTTACGCCGAAAAGCTCACCCTCGAGCATATTCATACCGTTTTCGGTAAATGTGCGTGCACCGTTTGCTGTTGCCCATTTGCAGAAAGGATTGTATTCGTGTATGTCTGCTATAAGTACGCCTATTGTTTTCATTATCTGTCATCCTTTTTCTTTGTCAATTTATGCCCTTGCGGCATAGTATGGTTGTGAGAGCGACCTCTCAAAAAACGCGGTGATTAAAGGTGTGCGGTGGCGGATTTTGCCGTCCACGGGGAGCCGCAGACTGTTGCACCGCTTTATATATAGCGTGCTCGGTATCAGAGCACTTGTTTGCCTTTAATAAATACGTGCCTGAGCTGAGCATCGCTGTCAATAACGGTGAGGTCTGCTCTCTTGCCAACCTCGACCGAGCCGGTAACGTCAAACACATCTATAGCCTTTGCAGGGTTAGCCGTGCAGGCTTTGAGGGCCGACTTAAAATCAATTCCGAAACGTATAAGGTTTTTGAATTCGTCAAACACGTTTGTTGTACTTGCAGCAATCGTACCGTCGGCAAGCGTTGCCTTGCCGTCTTTTACATATACTGTCTGACCGCCGAGCTCATATTCGCCGTCTCCGTTGTCTGCCGCAGACATCGAGTCGCTTATGACGCACACTCTGTTTTCACCAAGCTCACGGAATGCCATGCGGATGATTGCAGGGTGATTATGGAAACCGTCACATATAAGCTCTGCCGTAACACCTTCGGAGTCAAATACAGCAGTCGGCACACCCGGCTCACGGTTTTGTATTGGTGTCATAGCATTGAAAAGGTGTGTTGCATGAGTAAATCCGTTTTCAAATCCGCACTTTGCTTGGGCGAAGGTTGCTGCTGTATGTGCTGCGGAAACTGTGCAGATTTCACTTGCCTTTTTCGCAAAGTCTACTGCACCGTCGGTTTCGGGAGCTATATCGACGAGCTTAATCGGGCATATTGAGTTGAGCTTACTGAATTCATCAAAGTCTGCAGCGCGGACATGCTCTGCCGCCTGAGTACCTTTTTTTGCAAGTGATATATACGGACCTTCCATATTGATGCCGTGTATATATGCGCCCTCTTCGTTGCCCATATAATCTGCAACTGCGTTGAATGCTTTTTCGAGTGTGTCTGCAGGCAGAGTCATGGTAGTAGGGCAAAATGAAGTTATGCCGTGCTCGGCGAGTGCTTTACTGATTGTTGCTATTTCATCGGTGTTACCTGATGAGCTGTCAGCAAGCCTTGTACCGTGAATGTGTATATCGATAAAACCCGGAAGCACGGTAAGACCTGTGTAGTCTTCACCGTCTTTTTCAGTTTTGCCTATTGCTTTGATTGTGCCGTTTTCAATTTCTATATCTGTTACGGCAGGCTCAAAATCAGCACCGTAAACAGTAGCGTTTTTAATAATCATAGCTTTTACCTCGATTTAAACCTTTTAACCCATTATCAAGGGTAACCCTTATTATACTTCTTTTCTATTACTATTTCAATAGATATAATAATTTTTAGAATTTCTGTAAAATTTTATATTTATACCCTTTAACTTGTTGCACAGTTGTGTTATAATGCGATAGTTAATATTGTGATAATATTGCTCTATGCTTCCGGGCAATGGGCAGGACGGAGAATATGCAGATGGACAGGATAGGATTTGACAACGAAAAATACCTGAAAATGCAGTCTGAATGTATCAGAAAGCGTATCGACCAGTTTGGCGGCAAGCTTTACCTTGAATTCGGCGGCAAGCTCTTTGATGATTATCATGCCGCAAGAGTACTGCCCGGCTTCAAGCCCGACAGTAAGCTTAAGATGTTGCTTGAGCTTAAGGACCAGGCTGAGGTCGTTATTGTAATCAATGCGGCAGATATTGAAAACAATAAAATCCGAGGTGACTACGGCATCACTTACGATGTTGATGTGCTCAGGCTTATCGACGAATTCCGTGAGATAGGTCTGTTTGTCGGCAGTATTGTTGTGTCACAGTTTTCGGGTCAGCCTTCGGCAGAAATATTTACCGAAAGAATGAAGAGTCTCGGTGTGAAAGTCTACCGTCACTATAAAATTCCGGGCTATCCGTCAAATATTCCGCTTATAGTAAGCGATGAAGGTTACGGTAAGAATGAGTATATAGAAACTCAGCGTGAGCTTGTTATTATTACCGCACCCGGTCCCGGCAGCGGCAAGATGGCTACATGCCTTTCTCAGCTTTATCACGAAAATAAGAGGGGAATCAAATCAGGCTATGCCAAGTTTGAGACTTTCCCGATATGGAATCTTCCTCTCAATCATCCCGTTAATCTTGCATACGAGGCTGCAACGGCTGACCTTAACGATGTTAATATGATTGACCCGTTCCATCTTCAAGCTTATGGTGAAACAACTGTCAACTACAACCGTGATGTTGAAATATTCCCTGTGCTTAATGCTATTTTTGAGAGCATCTACGGTTCGTCTCCCTATAAGTCACCGACTGATATGGGTGTTAATATGGCAGGTTACTGCATATTTGATGATGAGGCTGTATGCCAGGCAGCTAAAAACGAGATTATCCGCCGCTATTATACCGGACTTTGCGAGCGTCGTGACGGCAAGGTTGACCAGAATGTTATTTATAAACTTGAACTGCTTATGCGTAACGCAAAAATCAGCAAAGAAGATCGTCCTGTTGTTTCTGCGGCACTTGCAAAAGCAAAGGGATCAGGCTCTCCTGCAGCTGCAATCGAGCTTGATGACGGCAGAATTATTACGGGTAAAACATCATCTCTGCTTGGCTGCAGTGCGGCAATGCTTCTGAACGCCCTCAAGGCTTATGCAGGTATTGAAGACGGTCTTCACCTTATCTCTCCTGAGGTCATAACTCCCATTCAGCAGCTCAAGGTTGAGCATATGGGCAGTAAGAATCCTCGACTTCATACAGACGAAATTCTGCTTGCTCTTTCAATCTGTGCCGCAACAGACGAAAATGCGGCAAAGGCTATGGCACAGCTCAAACGCCTCAAAGGTTGCGAGATGCACGTCAGCGTTATGCTTTCTCATGTTGATGAGAGCCTTCTCAAAAAGCTTGGCATAAACCTTACAAGCGAGCCTGAGCATCAGGATCAGAAACTTTACAGAAAAAAATAAATTTGATTTATATAATAATCCAAATATAAGGAGTGTATAACAATGTTGAATTTTATTCTCTCCGGCTTTGCAGACGAAGCCTCCAAGGAGCTTGACGGTCAGATTGCGGCACTCAAGCGTAACAATATGTCTTATTTTGAACCCAGAGGTATCAACGGCAAGAATATAGCTGATTTTACCGTTGAAGAGGCAAAAGAGCTGAAGGCAAAGCTTGATGCAGAGGGCATCAAGGTTTCTTCAATCGGTTCTCCTTACGGCAAAATCGAAATTGATGATGATTTTGAGCCTCATTTTGAAAAATTCAAGAACACTGTTGAGGTTGCAAAAATTCTTGAGACAAAATATATCCGTATGTTCAGTTTCTTCTTCACAAAGGGTCAGAGCTATGAGGATAACCGTGAAGAAGTACTCCGCAGAGTAAAGGCTCTTGCAGATTATTCGGCACAGCACGGTATTTATTGCTGCCTTGAAAATGAGAAGGAGATTTACGGTGACACTGACGACAGAAATCTTGAGGTGCTCCGTTATTGTGCTCCCAATCTCTATGCGATTGTTGACCCTGCAAACTATATTCAATGCGGTGTTGACCCGCTTGTTGCTTATGAAAAGGTTGCAGGCTTTGTAAAATATCTTCACGTCAAGGATGCTTATTTTGAAAACGGTGAGGTTGTGCCTGCAGGTAAAGGTGACGGCAGCGTTGCTGAAATTATCAAGCGCTTTGCACGTAACCACGGCGATAAATTCCTTTCTCTTGAACCGCATCTTACAGTATTTGACGGCCTTGAGAATCTTGAACCCGACAACGGCACAATCAAGTCAATCGAAAAGAAAAAGAGCTACGTATATGCAAGCTCCGATGAATCCTTTGATGCAGCCGTAAACGCACTCAAGGAGATACTCGAATCTCTTTCAAAGGGCAGTATCCGCCTTGGTGTTATCGGTTGCGGTAATATGGGTACAAGCCATATGCAGAATATTCTTTCAGGCTGTATGCCCGAGTTTGAGCTTACCGCTGTTGCCGACCTTAAAGAGTCACGCCGTCAGGCAGCTCTCGAAATGTTCCCGAATGTAAAGGTTTACAACGACGGCAGTGAGCTTATTGCTTCAGGTGAAGTTGATGCAATTCTTGTTGCGACACCTCACTATCTGCATCCTACATACGCAATCGAAGGTCTTAATGCAGGCCTTCACGTTATGATTGAAAAGCCTGCAGGCGTATACACAAAGCAGGTTGAAGAGATGAATGAGGTTGCCGCAAAGAGCGACAAGTCATTTGCAATTATGTTCAATCAGCGTACAAATCCCTGCTATATCAAGCTTCGTGAGATGCTTCAGGGAGGTCAGTACGGCGAAATCAAGCGTGTTAACTGGATTATTACCGATTGGTACAGAACACAGTCCTATTACGATTCAGGCGACTGGCGTGCAACCTGGTCAGGTGAAGGCGGCGGTGTGCTTCTCAATCAGTGTCCCCACCAGCTCGACCTCTGGCAGTGGCTCTGCGGTATGCCTTGTAAGGTACGCGGTTTCCTCCACGAAGGTAAGTGGCACAACATTGAGGTTGAGGACGATGTAACAATTTATGTCGATTATCCCAACGGTGCAACAGGTGTGTTCATCACCACAACAGGTGACTATCCGGGCACAAACCGTCTTGAGATTACTCTTGATAAAGCAAAGATTGTATGTATGAACAACAAGCTTGAGGTTATTGAGCTTGCTCAGTCTTGTCAGGAGTTCTGCGATACAGCAGATGAGGGCTTCGGCAGAATCGATACAACAACATATACAATTACTCCCGACCCCGCACCGTGGTCACAGCACGTTCAGGTAATGACACAGTTCGGCGATAACATTCTCCGCGGCGGTGACCTTGTCGGCAGAGGCGAAGAGGGTATCAACGGCCTTACAATTTCCAACTGTGCACACCTTTCAAGCTGGCTTGATAAAACCGTTGAGCTGCCTATAGATAAGGAGCTTTATTTCAAACTGCTTCAGGAAAAAATAGCAGGTTCGAAGTTTGTTAAAGTCACAAGAGAGGTTGTTCAGGCTGATATGAGCTCGACCTTCGGAAACTGATTTTAAAATAATTTTTTGTAAAACACTTGACAAACTAACTTATACCCTATAAGATAAAAGCGCAATCAATCTATGTTAATAAGTTATTCACAGTTAATAAAGTAAGGAGGAAAATATTATGCCTTTTGAGCAGATACGCGAAATCATCTGCAAGCAGCTTGAGCTTGAGGAAAGCGATGTCACCATGGATACTAATATTAAAGACGATCTTGGTGCAGACAGCCTTGACCTTGTTGACCTTGCAATCAGCCTTGAGGACGAGTTCGAAGTCGAAGTCCCTGACAATGCTCTCGAGAAGTTCGAGACAGTCGGCGATATCGTAAGATACATTGAAGAGCTTTAATCAATATGTATTAAAGAGCGTTGCGGTTTTTACTGCGACGCTCTTTTTATTAATTTTGCTTGACGATTATATTTTGTATATGCTAAAATTTTTAACGATATATTCGATAGGAGGCTGTTATGAGTAAAATAAAGCCTGTCAGTAATCAACGCCTTATGTATCTTGATTTGCTTAGGGTAGTGATTACTTTTTGTATGATTATGCTCCATGCCGCAAGCGTCGGTCTGGACGGCGGAGAAATAGGCACATTTACCTGGCATGTTTGCAATGTTTATGACGGTATAACACATATTTGTGTGCCTGTGTTTATTATGATTTCGGGTGCCTTTTTGTTAGATCCACAAAAGGAATATCCTTTGGAAAAGCTGTACAAAGTAAAAATATTGCGTATTGTTACTGCGTTTGTTTTCTGGTCTTTCGTCTATGCTTCACTGAAAGCATTCCACAGAAAGCTTCCTTTTGGTAAAGAGTTTGTTATTGCGTTTGGTAAGGATTTTATCAAAGGTGAATTTCACCTCTGGTTTATGTTTACGATAGCTGGCCTTTATATACTGACACCTATTATCCGCAAAATAACTGCAGACAAGAAAATAACGGAATACTTTTTGTTGGTGTGCGGTGTGTTTATGTTTGTGATTCCGAATATAAGCGCATATTCACTCAACCCTACAGTAGATGAAGTTTTTTATTACGTGAATCAGAAACTGAATATGCAGTTTGTTTTCGGCTACACATTCTATTATGTGGCGGGCTGTTATTTCAGGTTTTATTCACCGAGCCGTAAGTTGAAGTCACTTCTTTATTTCGGCAGCCTTGTCAGTCTGGTTGCTATTCCCCTCGGTACTTACTACTATTCATCAACTATCGGTGCGAATTATTTGATTTTATACGGCTTTGAGTCGCCTTTTATAGGTGTGCTGTCGTTAGGTACTTTTGTTTTGTTCAAGGATTTGTTTGCGGGCAGAAATTTCGGAGAAAAAACTACAAAGGGTATTGTTCTTCTTTCGAAATACAGCTTTGGTGTTTATCTTGTCCATGTAGTGGTCAGAACATATCTGTTCTTTGACTGTTATTCGTTTAATCCTGTTTTTTCCGTACCGATTGTTGCTGTCGTAACTTTCCTGATAAGTCTTGTTATTACTTGGGTTATCGGCAGAATCCCTGTGCTCAACAAATATATAATGTGATGTATAAATCCGCTTCTTTTGGCTGAAAATAGCTGAGAAGGAGCGGATTTTTTTATGGAGTTTTTAAAAGCGTTTGTTATAGGCGGTCTTATCTGTATGATAGGGCAGGTGATTATGGATACAACCAAACTTACCCCTGCGAGGATTCTTGTTTCTTTCGTTGTTGTTGGCGTTGCACTCGGTGCATTAGGGCTTTACAAGCCTCTTGTTGAATGGGCCGGGGCAGGTGCAACCGTACCGCTTACGGGTTTCGGTTATACGCTTGCAAAAGGCACAAAACAGGCTGTTGAAAATCAAGGCTTGCTTGGCGCACTTACGGGACCTTTGACATCGGGAGCAGCCGGAATCACTGCGGCAGTGCTCTGCGGGTTGGTCGTTTCTTTTATAGCAACACCTAAAGAAAAGTAAGCATTATATAATAATAAAATTATTAATTATTATTGACTCATATTTTCGCTTATGGTAAAATACAATAATAACTATAGGTGAAAGAGGTGGTTTTACGGATATTAAAGTTTTGCACAAGGGCTTCAACTATTCGCAGGATGGTCCGGGTAACCGCCTGGTTTACCACCTTCAGGGGTGCAATCTTCACTGCCCGTGGTGTTCAAATCCCGAAAGTATGAGGGTTGTTAAAGACGGCGGAATATCGGTTGAGGATATTGCAAAGCAGATTATTGCCGCTGAGCCTATGTTTTTCGACGGTGGCGGTGTTACCTTTACGGGCGGCGAGCCTACGCTTCAGTTTGATGCGCTCAAAGAGCTCCTTATGATTCTTAAAGAAAACGGTATCAGTACCGCAATCGAAACTAACGGCACAAATCCTCGCTTGCCGGAATTGTTTGAACTTGTTGATTTCCTTATTATGGATTTCAAGCATTACGACAGCATAAAGTTAAAAGAGTACACAGGTGTAGGCAACGAAACCGTTATCTCCAATATCAAAGCGGCATTTGAATGTCGAAGTCAGCTTCTTCTGCGAATTCCGCTTATCAACGGCTTCAATGCCGATAAGTCGGATGCCGAGGGTTTTGCCCGTGTCTTATCTCATGTTATGAAAAAGGAAGGCTTTGCACTCGAGGTGCTCAGCTACCACGAGTACGGCAAAGACAAATGGGAACAAAACGGTATGAGCTACACAATGCATGATGCATTTGTCAGTGAAACTCAGTTTGGTGAGTTTTGCGAAATTCTTAAAAATAATTCAATCAGATTAGTCAGAACCTGAATGGGGGATTACATATTATGTCAGTAAAAAACATATACGCTAAAGGCGAAATAACAAAGATGGCGAAGGACCTTTTCCGTGAGGAGAGGGCAAAAAAAAGGCTCGACGGTTGGTTCCTTTCACGTGAGCTTGCATATAAAGCAACAGGCTTTAGCGGCAACGGTATGAGTGAAGAACTCCGTGCTGCACGTGAGCTCAAGATGATTCTCGAAAAACTTCCGCTTTCAATCAGCGATAATAATGTATTTGCAGGTACACAGAGCGATTCTTTTGCACGAAGCTACGCTCTTATCAACCCTGCTTTCCAGGTTGAGACATTCTCCGGTTATTGCGACCCGACAGCTGTTTTCGGCGATATCGAGGCAAATGAGGAGTTTACTCAGGAGCGCATCGATACAATGCGCGATCGTACAAAGCGCAGTGATTATGTACGTGATCTTAGTGCTGTTTATGAGAAGTATTCTAAATACACAGGCGAGGTTGCTTTCTTTATCGAGCAGGTAACAGGTCACCTTATTCCCGATTTTCGTAAGGCACTTTCTGTTGGTCTTAACAAGATGATTTCCGACCTTACCAAGAAAATTAACAGTGAAAAGAACGATGAGCGTAAGGATACTCTCGAGGATATCAGAATGGTGCTTGAGGCTACAATTACTCTTGCTAACCGCTATGCAGATATTGCCGCAAAACAGAAGGAATCTGCTTCACCTGAGCGTGCTGCTCAGCTTGAACTTATGGAGAAGACACTTCGTAAGGTGCCTGCAAACGGTGCAGAGTCACTTTACGAAGCAATACAGTCCTTCCTTATTCTCTGGGAGGTTATGACTCTTGAGCAGGCTCCCAATCCCTTTGCTTTCTCGGTAGGTAATGCTGACAGAATTTTTGAGCCCTACAGAGCAATGTCAGGCGAAACACGCGAAGAGGCTGCAGAGCTCTTCCGTCACTTCCTCGTATTCTTCAATGTTGGTGACAGAAGCTGGGCTATTTCACAGAATGTTCTTGTCGGTGGCAGAGATGTTGAGGGCAACGACCTTTCAAACGAGATGAGCTATGCTATTATGGATGCATATTACGATATGAACCTACCTCAGCCCATCCTTTCTGTCAAGCTTCACAAAAATACTCCCGAAAACTTATACCGTGAAATCGGTAAGTTTATGTTTACTCCCGGTGTGCTTACACCCTCATTCTTCAACGACGATACTGTTTTTGAAGTTCTCCGTGCAAGCGGTGTTGAGGAATGTGACTTGCCCGATTACTCCGTAGCAGGCTGTCAGGAGCCTCTGATAATGGGTAAGGATAACGGCAACACAACAAACAGCTGGTTTAACCTGCCCAAGATTCTTGAACTTACCCTCAATGGCGGTAACTCAACAATCACAGGTGAAAAAATCGGCACATTTGTTGATTATCCGAGCAGCAAGGAGCTGCTTAAGAATATCCGTACGGCTTTTTATAAAAATGCCGAGGTTTACGCAAGTATTATGGCTGATGCCGCAAACGGTGCTTCCGTCGCACTTTCACACCTTCGTGTACCTTTCCTGAGTGCATTTATGGGCGGCTGTGAGAGTGCTGTAGATACACGTCACCCCGAAAAGCAGGGTACAAAGTACAACGGCAGCGGTTGCCTTATCCACGGTCTTTCCGTTATTGCCGATTCGTTTATTGCTATCGACAAGCTTCTTGAGGAGCGTCCTGAGGATTGCGATAAGCTGATTGAGGCGCTTAAGGTTAATTTTGAGGGCTATGAGGAGCTTCGTGCTTTCCTCAAGTCTGCACCTAAATTCGGCAACGGTATCGAGTCAGTTGATAACGAGGCTGCTGAAATTGCAAACAGAATTTCCGATATCGTACGCTCACAGAAAAACTACCTCGGCAATCCCTTCCGCGCTGATTGGTCCAGCCCGTCAACACATCTTCTCTATGGCTATTGGGTAGGTGCAACACCCGACGGCAGAGGTGCAAGAGATATGCTCGGCTACGGTACAGATCCGCTCTACGGTGAGGCAGGCAACGGCCTCGGTTTCCGTACACTCTCTGCTATGAAGCTGCCCTACGGCAAATTCAACGGCGGTTACGCTTCACATCTCGGTATCGACCCCAAGTATTTCAAGGGTGCCGATTATGAAGAGAAGGGCGTAGAATTTCGCGATAAGGTGCTTAAGCCTATCTTCTTCAATGAGAAGAATGAAAATCTTTCGCCCTCTTATCTCTACTTTAATATTACTACTCCCGATACTCTCCGTAAGGTGCTCGCAGAGCCCGAGAAGTATGCTCCGAGCGGTGTTTACATTATGAGAATTCACGGTACGTTTGTCAATTTCCTTGACCTTTCACCGGCAATTCAAAATGATATTATTACCCGTCTTGACCTTGAATCCACAAAAATCTGAGGATGAAACTATGAATGTAATAGGTCTTGATATAGGTACTACAACAATCTGCGGTATCGCCGTTGATGCCGATTCGGGTAAACTGCTCAAATCGGTTACGCTTGATAACGACAGCTTTATCGACGGTAAGCCGTTTGAAAAAATACAGTCGCCCGAAGCAATAATAAGCAAGGTTACGTCACTTGCGGCTCAGCTTTTTAATGAGTTTTCACCTGTATGTGCCGTAGGTATTACGGGTCAGATGCACGGTATAGTTTATATCGATGCCGACGGTAAGGCTGTAAGCCCTCTCTATACATGGCAGGATGAAAGCGGCAATCAGCCATATGAAAACGGCACGTATGCATCCGTTTTGTCGGATATTACGGGCTATAATACAGCAAGCGGATTTGGCGGTACAACGTATTATTATCACAGCAAAAATAACCTTGTGCCTGAGTCTGCCGTTAAAATCTGTACAATTCACGATTATGCCGCAATGGTGCTCACAGGCAGAAAAGCTCCGCTGACTCATTCATCCGATGCTGCATCATTCAGCCTTTTCAATATTTCAAACGGTTGCTTTGATAAAGCCGCAATTGAGAAATCGGGTATGGATTTCAGCTTCTTTCCCGATGTTACCTGCGATTTTGATGCGGTAGGTGAATACAACGGTGTACCCGTATGTGTTGCTATTGGCGACAATCAGGCAAGCTTTATAGGCTCTGTGCGTGATATGGAGGGCTGTGCCCTTGTCAATATGGGTACGGGCGGTCAGATATCTGTGCTGACCGACCTTACAAAAGCTCCTGATAATATGGAAATAAGACCACTGTGTTCGGGCAAGAATATACTTGTCGGCTGTTCACTCTGCGGCGGCAGAGCATTTGCGGTGCTTGCAGATTTCTTCAAGAGCTGTCTTGAGATGGCAGGCTGTGAGTGTGATGGCAGTATCTATAAATATATGGATGCCGCACTTGAGTCGGCAGATGATGATTTTCTTGTTGTTTCTACTAAGCTCAGCGGTACAAGGGCTGACCCGACTATACGCGGCAGTATAACAAATCTCGGTATAGATAATTTCACTCCTGTTGCACTTATGAACGGATTCCTCGGCGGAATGGTAAGCGAGATTATTGAAATGATTGAGCCTACGGGATTTAAGGCAACTTCTCTCGTCGGCTCGGGTAACGGCCTGCGTAAGAATCTTCCGCTTCAAAAGCGTTTTTCTGCGGCACTTGGTGCTGAAATGCAGATTCCGCTCCACCGTGAAGAGGCGGCTTACGGTGCAGTATTAACTGCTTTGGTTGCTTGCAAGGCAAAAGAAAGCCTTGAACAGGCACAGAAACTCATAAGTTATGAGATATAAAATAACGAGCAGGCTTGCGTATTTTACAAGTCTGCTCATTTTTATCTTATTGGTAAAATGTTGTACTAATAGAATTTAGGTTAGCAATTTTTCGCTTATATTTGTTAACTGTTGCTCCAAATGTTAAGTTCCAATCATTTTTCAAAAGCTCAATAATCTTTTGGTAAGTTAATATCGCTTCTTCGTATTTTTCTTGTATTTCGTAGATATGAGCGATTGCTTCAAGTGCATCGGTATACTTAGGTGAAGGTTGAAGCTCAAACGATTTTTTGTAGCAGAGGATAGCTTCTTCGTATTTGCAATCATCCGCTTTGAAATCTGCGATTATTGACCAAGTGTACCAGCTTTGCGGAAATTGTTTGCTCATATTTTGCAAAAGCATTTCGGATTCGTAAGTTTTTCCTTTTCTACGTAAAAGCATTGCTTCAAACACAAAAATAAGCTCCGGTTTTTCTTTGACTTTTATTTTATTGATGAAAGTTTGTGCCTCATCTGTTCTTCCGTCTGCTATAAGTGCAGGAAGCATATATCTGTATGCTCTCATATTTTCAGGGGATTGTTCAAGGTAACTATAATAAAATTTAATCAGCTCGTGACGGTTGCGAAAATTCCAGTCAGTGTGAGGTGAACCGTAAAAATCACGTAGAATATTGTGTATGTCTTTGCTGTTATCTCCGAGCTCTAATGTAAGTTTGGCATAGTCTGTCGCCTTAACGCTCAAAGCTTTTGCACAGTGTGCATACAGCTGAGCAAGCAATTTGACAGCCGATAAATTAACACGGTTGTTTTGTATTTGCTTCTCGAGAAACTGTTTTGTGCTTTCAAATTCTGCATTTGTAAGTTCAGCCTTTTCGTTAAGCATATTACTTATTCTTTCATATTGTGATTCTTCTGTAAACTCAAATAATTCATCAATACTTATACCGAAAAAAATCGATATTTGCGGCAATAAAGCTATGTCGGGTGTTGTTGTTTCGTTTTCCCAACGGGAAACAGCTTGATATGTGACACCGAGAACATTGGCAAGTGCTTCTTGAGTTATACCTTTGTTTTGTCGTAGCTGTTTTATTTTTTTGCCTATTTCCATAAATTCAACTCCTTTGTTTGTTCTTTCGGTACCGATAAATTTATTATATATGACTTGTGTTTGATAATCAATAAACAATACTGTGATATGAACTAAACGATAGCAATATAAAACAATGTTATTCTCGGTTAGTGAAAAATTATTTAGTCAGCAGTGTAGAAAACGGTCTTGACCATTCCGCAAAGTTCTATTGAATTTGACGGCAGAGGCAAGCCTCTGCCCTACAACACATCGGAAAATGTGAGTGCGGATTTTGATTGATGTTTTTGGTGAGAAAAATTTGGGTAAAACACTTGACAAATTACTAATAATAGTTTATAATTTCAAAATGTTTGAGCAAACTACACTTTACTGAAATGATATTAAAGTATGGTAATCAAGGGCTCAACTTCCTGAAAAATCAAGGTCTTGAGCTTCAAGAATGGCTCTATATCAACGAAAATCTTGATCCATTAGCTCAGTTGGCAGAGCACTTGACTTTTAATCAAGGTGTCCGGAGTTCGAATCTCCGATGGATCACCAAAAATCCCGAGGACATCAGTTCTCGGGATTTTTACTTATTTACTGTTAACTTTACTTTTCACTGAAAATTCAGTAGGGGTTTTCAAAAGACAATGGCGAAAAGTTAAACGGTTGGAGAGGTGAGAATAAATGACCTTATATCACGGCAGTCCGACGGAGGGTCTGACTCAGCTTATGCCTTCTTTATCGGAGCATAACAAGCCGTACATTTATTTTTCTGCTAATCCTGTTGTTGCACTGCTGTATGCGGTGAAGCCTGTGCCGAAGCCATTCAGCTTCTATCCTTACGGGTTTGACAGTGACGGTACGGTAGTTTACTCTGAATATTACAAAAATGCATTTGAGAAAATTTATAAAGGTAAAGTCGGATATCTTTATGAGTGTGATAATGTAAACGATACCGGAAATCCGACACAGATAAGCTGTGCATATACGGTTACAGAACCTGTTGAAATAAACAGAGTTACCGAAATAGCAGATTGTTATGAACAGTTTAAAGAATATGAAAATCAGGGATTATTCAGGATAAAGCCTTTTGAAAATATATTTGCAAACGAAATGAAAATTGTTACTGATGATTTTGAGAATTACATACAAAAATATGATTTGAGAAATAAGCCTGATAACGAAATGAGCATTTTTATAAAAACTAATTTTCCGCATATATGGGATGTGAAGTAAATGACCTACGAACAGTCTTTGGAATATATTCATTCGCTTAGCCGTTTTGGTATCAATCCCGGCCTTGAGCGAATTGAGGCACTTTGTGCTGCAGTCGGTAACCCCGAAAAAAAACTGAAATTCATCCATATAGCGGGCACTAACGGTAAAGGCTCAACTTCTACTATGGTTGCACGTGCTCTGCAGGCAAGCGGCAAAAAAACGGGTCTTTTTACATCACCGTTCGTTACCGATTTCAGAGAGCGTATTTGCATCAACGGCGAAATGGTTAACAAATCACTTTTTGCTTCTGTTGTGACTGAGCTTGTGCCGATAGTTTCACGGCTTGCAGAAGACAATATGCAGCCTACTGAGTTTGAAGTTATTACCGCCGCTGCTTTTATGATTTTTGAACGCAGTGGCTGTGATATATGTGTGCTTGAAGTCGGTCTTGGCGGAAGGCTTGATTCGACAAATGTTATTCCCACTCCGCTTGTGAGTGCGATCGTTTCTATTTCGCTTGACCACACAGCAATTCTTGGTGATACTGTTGAACAGATTGCCGCAGAAAAATGCGGAATTATCAAAGATGGTGGTAAAACTGTATGCTATCCGATGCAACAGAATGCTGTTTTGGACATTATCCAAGAAACTTGCAATGTAAAGTGTAATAGCTTTACTTTGCCCGATGTAACTGCAGTCAGAAATATTGTCAACCGTATTGACGGTGTCAGCTTTGAATATCAGTGTGTACCGTATAAACTCTCAATGAGCGGTGAATATCAGGTGTACAATGCTTTAACTGCTATAGAAATCTGCCGTATTGCTGGTGTTGACGAAGAAAGTATTAAAATCGGCGTTGAATCTGCAAAGGTTGCGGCAAGAATGGAAGTGATTTCTTCATCTCCTCTTGTGCTTCTTGACGGCGGTCATAATGACGACGGCGGAAAGGCTGTTGCGACAAGTATAAATACTTTACAACATAAAAAGCGCATAATTGCCGTTGTCGGTATGATGGCAGATAAAAACGTTGACGCATACCTATCTTATGTGGCTCCGCTTTGCAGTAAAATTATAACCTGCAGTGTTGCAGATAATCCCAGGACAATGAGTGCTGACGATTTATGTGCACTTGCTTCACGCTATTGTGCTGACTGTATTGCCATAAGCGATGCAGGTGAGGCTGTTGATTCGGCACTCGGTGAAATTGACAGCTACGACTGTATGCTAGTCTGCGGCTCGCTTTATCTTGCAGGTGAAGTGAGAATGAAGCTGATTGAAAAATTATAATCATATACTAAAAAGTGACATACTTTTCATAAAAAAACCTCTATGCTTAAACGGCACGGAGGTTTTATTTTTTTGAAAGGACAAAGAAAACTATGGAAATGATCACATCAGGCAAATGTATGACGTTTTTTCTTTCGGGCGAGATTGACCACCATAATGCCGCAAGCATACGAAAAGTGATTGATGAAGAAACGGACAAGCTAATGCCGCAGGTGCTTGTGCTGGATTTCAGCGGTGTTACTTTTATGGACAGTTCGGGAGTCGGACTTGTAATGGGGAGGTATCGGAATGTCAGTGCACACGGAGGCAGGCTGGAGGCAGTGAATCTGCCGCCATGGTGTTATAAGATTATGAAAATGTCCGGTCTTGAAAAAATTGCAAGAATCCGTATGACGGGAGGTAAACAATGAAACCGATAAATAGATTTACAATGACTTTTGACAGCCGCTCTGCAAATGAGGGCTTTGCACGCCTTGTGGCCTCCGGCTTCGCGGCACTTCTTGACCCTACGGTTGAGGAACTTTGCGATATTAAAACAGCAGTCAGTGAGGCTGTTACAAACTGTATTGTGCATGCATATCCTGACGGTGTCGGCAATATTTATATATCTGCCGCTATCTATGAATCGGGGCTGTTTAAAATCAAAATCCGCGACAGAGGCTGCGGAATTGAGGATGTGGAAAAGGCTAAGGAGCCGCTTTATTCAAGCCTTGGCGGTGAAAGAGCAGGGCTTGGCTTTGCGGTTATGGAGAGCTTTTGCGATAAGTTAAGTGTGCGCTCAACTCTTGGTAAAGGTACTTGTGTTACGCTTGATAAATACATAAAGGGCAAAGCACTTGCCGACAGATAAAGCCGAGCGCGAAAAAATCATAACGGAAAATATGGGTCTGGTGCATTCGTGTGCAGGCAAATTCAAAGGTAAAGGTGTCGAGTATGATGACCTTTTTCAGGCAGGTTGTGTAGGGCTTGTAAAGGCGGCTGATGGCTTTGAGCCTGAGCGTGGCTTTGCGTTTTCAACCTATGCGGTTCCGGTAATACTTGGCGAAATTCGCAGAATTTTTCGCGATGGCGGTACGGTGAAGGTTGGCAGAATGCTCAAGGAAAAATCGCGCCTTGCAATGCTTGAACGTGAGCGGCTGACAAGAATTAATGACCGTGAGCCTACAATGAGCGAGCTTGCAGATTCGTTGGGGCTTGATATTCAGGAGACGGCACATATACTCAATGCCGCTATGCCTGCGTTTTCTCTTACAGCTGATGATGAATCTCGTAATTCGCAATTTGATATACCCGTGGAGTCTTATGATGCGGAAATATCCGACAGTATAGCTTTACAACAGGTGATGGTTACACTGCCCGAGCGTGACCGCAGGATAATCGAATTGAGATATTTCAAAGGTATGACACAGAGTAAAACCGCCGAGCAGCTCGGAATGTCGCAGGTTCAGGTTTCAAGGCGAGAAAAAGCAATTTTACTCGATTTGCGACAAAAGCTGGTATAAAAAATTAAGCAGTGATAATTCAAACAAATTATCACTGCTTTTAATTTTATTGCTTTAATTCTTCAAGGTATCTGCCGAGCGCATCCTGCCAATCGGGCAGGGGAGTGAAGCCGTTGTCAATCAGCTTTTGCTTCGAAAGTCTGCTGTTCATCGGCCTTTTGGCTTTTGCGGGATACTGCGATGAAGGTATAGGTACAACTCTTGCGCTAAGACCTGCACCATGCATTATTGCACAAGCAAAGTCTGCCCATGAGCAGAAACCTTCGTTTGTAGCGTGGTATGTGCCGTATTTGTCGCTGAGTGCCATATCGCACAGAAGTCTTGCAAGGTCTTTGGTGTAAGTTGGTGAACCGAATTGGTCACAAACTACGGTGAGCGTTTCGCGTTCGGCACCCAGGCGTAGCATCGTTTTTACAAAGTTGTTGCCGTTTGCACCGAAAACCCAGGCTGTACGCACAATGAAATGCTTTGCTGTGCTGCTTCTTACAATGTGCTCGCCCTCGAGCTTTGTGGCACCGTAAACGGATTGCGGAGAAGTCGCATCATCAACCTCATAAGGCTCATTTTTCTCACCGTCAAATACATAATCGGTGCTGATATATATAAACTTTGCCTGATTCTTTGATGCGGCCTCGCAAAGATAACGTGTGCCATTTATGTTTACATTGTAGCAGTTTGCACTGTCTTCCTCTGCTTTGTCAACTGCAGTGTATGCGGCACAGTGAATTATTACGTCCGGGTTACATGCACCGACAAATCCGTTAACGGATTCTTTGTTTGTCAGGTCAAAATCTGCTTTGTCTGCGGCTATACAGCTTATTCCTCTGCCTGCAAGCTCAGCGGCTACATCGTGACCGAGCTGACCTGCAAAACCTGTTACCAAAACCTTCATTTATCTTTCCCTCACATAAGTAGGGCAGGGGCTTGCCCCTGCCGTTTGATTTAATGTGTTTAATATGTAAATGTTACATCACTTTGTTCATAAAGTGGAGCGTTGCTGTCTTTTGCAGACAGCTGAGGTGTGTCAATTCCCCATTCTATGCCGAAAGCAGGGTCATCAAACCTGATACTTCTGTCGGCAGTAGGCTCATAATAATTATCGGTTTTGTACATTACCTCTACATCGTCTGTCAAGGTAAGGAAACCGTGTAAAAAGCCTCGGGGGATGAAGAGCTGACGCTTGTTTTCTGCAGTAAGTTCAACGCTTACCCACTGCATATATGTAGGTGAGCCCTTGCGGATATCGACTGCAACGTCGAGTATTGCACCCCTTGTGCAGGTGATGAGCTTTGCCTGTGCATACGGTTCAAGCTGGCAGTGCAGACCTCTGATTATACCTTTTTGGGATGAGTATGAGCGGTTGTCCTGCACAAAGTCTGCTTTGATTCCAAGCTCTTCATATTTGCGTTTGGAGAAGCTTTCGTAAAACCATCCGCGGCTGTCACCGTGAACAAGCGGCTCGACAATAATAACACCGTCGAGCTTTGTACGCACTGCCGCAAGCGCGTTACTCTGAGTCATATAAGTTTTCTCCTCTGCCCCATATAGGTCTTTCATTTGTTTTGGAGTAAAGTATCTTACCCTCAGCAACTCTGAGAAGATGCTGACCATAGGGTGATTTACCGTATTTCTCAACAGATTCGAGAAGCTGCTCTTTTGAAATCCAACGCATATTGTATGCGATTTCTTCAAGTGCGGAAATCTGAATACCTTGAAGCTTTTCGATGCTTCGGATGAAGTTTGATGCTTCAATAAGTGAGTCAACCGTACCTGTATCAAGCCATGCAAAGCCTCGACCCATGAGCTTGACATCAAGCTCACCGTTTTCGAGGTATATGCGGTTGATATCTGTAATCTCAAGCTCACCGCGTTTAGAAGGCTTGAGCGATTTCGCATATTCGACAACGCGGTTATCGTAGAAATAAAGACCTGTTACTGCATAGTTTGATTTGGGATTCTCGGGCTTTTCTTCGATTGATATCGGTTTGCCGTTTTGGTCAAACTCTACAACGCCGAATGCATTGGGGTTTTCGACATAGTAGCCGAAAATTGTTGCACGCTTATTGTTGGCGGCAGCACCGCGAAGAAGTGAACCGAGACCGTTGCCATAGAAAATATTGTCACCGAGTACCATTGCAACATCGTCGTCGCCGATGAAATCTTCAGCGATGATGAATGCCTGTGCAAGGCCTTCGGGTTTTTCCTGAACTGCGTATGAAAGATGAAGGCCGAACTTTGAGCCGTCACCCATAAGTGCTTCGAATTTCGGAGTATCAGCAGGTGTGGAGATAATAAGTATCTCGCGGATGCCTGCGAGCATAAGAGTTGAGAGCGGATAATATATCATTGGCTTATCATAAACAGGGAGAAGCTGTTTACTTGTAACCATAGTAAGCGGGTAAAGTCGTGTGCCGGAACCACCGGCAAGGACGATGCCTTTCAAATGTTTCACGTTCCTTTCGGATTGTAGTAAAAGTGGTATGGTTTATATTACTATACTACTTTCTTTTGTTTTCGTCAATCCTTATGTACATTCTTTAAGATTTTGTTCACGATTTGTGCAAAACGACAATATTGCAAATCTGATTGAAATTTGACCTTGCTCTGAGTTTGTGATATACTGTTTCGATAGGAGGCGAAGCTGTATGAAAATGTGTGAAGACTGCCTTAATTACGAATATAACGAAGAAACAGGCGAGTGTGAATGCATCGTCGATATGGATATGGATGATACTGAGCGTTATATCGGCGGCGGTATGAGAAGTTGCCCTTATTTTATGATTAACGACGAATATGCAATCGTCCGAAAGCAAAACTGAATACAAAACAAAAATCAGTGATAATTCAAAATGAATTGTCACTGATTTTTAAATTTACCTTTGCAATATCAGAAAATTGCTGCAGGAGAGATTTCGCTGAGCAGGAGGGCGGTTGCGGTTATAATGCTCATAAATGCGCCGGCAAAGCCAAGGGCGAAAGCAGTGTCTTTGTTTTTTGAAATGTAATTTTTCATGATTTGTTTCTCCTTTGTTCTTCCTTTGTACCAATTATAGGTGTTACAGTCTGAAAATATTACCACAAATCTATTACAATAAAATACAGCTTTGTTACTCTTATCGGCCAATTGTGTCAAAGTTGTAACAAAATATTACAAAAGTGTAAAGAATAACCTTTGAAGAATTTTTTGCCGTAATAATTGCTTTTAGTTTTTTATATTGCGATTAATACAATGAGATGCTATAATAAACACAATTTCAAGTAATTGTGTTAAGGGGATAACTATGGAAACAAGAGAAGTTACTTTATTTAAAAATACAATATACACAGGTAAGATTCTCAATCTGCGTGTCGATACCGCAGGTCTGCCTAACGGCAAGGAGGCACCACGTGAATTTGTAGAGCATAACGGCGGTGTAACTGTTGCGGCACTTACAGATGATGCTCAGCTGATTTTTGTCCGTCAGTTCCGTTATCCGTATATGGAAGAGGTGCTTGAGCTTCCTGCAGGTAAGCTGGAAAAGGGTGAAAATCCTCTTGAAGCAGGCAAAAGAGAGCTTCTTGAAGAAGCAGGTGTTTCAGCTTCGCAGTATATCAACCTCGGTGAGTTTTATCCATCACCCGGTTATACAAACGAGGTTATTTACCTATACGGTGCACGCGACCTGACTCAGCTCGAGCAGGAACTTGACGAGGATGAGTTTCTCAATGTTGAGTACATTCCTCTCGACAAAGCGGTTGATATGGTGCTGGGTAACGAAATTAAGGACGGCAAAACCCAGGCAGCAGTCCTCAAGTTTGCTGCTCTTATCGAGCGAAATGCGAAATGAAATTCAGCAGAAAACCTAACAGATTAAACGGTTACGATTACAGCAGTCGTGGTGCATATTTTATTACGATTTGTACCCTTGACCGCAAATGTATATTAAGCCATATTGTAGGGGGCGATGCCCTCATCGCCCCACAAACAAATCTCACTCACTGCGGAGAGATTGCGAGAAAATATATTGAGTCTATGCCAGGAATAGACAAATATGTGATAATGCCGAATCACATACATTTATTAATTGCAATAGATGGGCCGATGAAGGCATCGACCCCTACAATTTCTGTGCCTAACCTTATTCGCTCATTTAAAGTACTGGTTTCAAAAGAAATAGGTCAGAGTATCTGGCAACGTTCATATCACGACCATATAATCCGTGACGAAGAGGACTATTTGAATCATTTGCAATACATAGAGAATAATCCTGCCAAATGGTCGGAAGATAAATATTATATTGCATAATAAAAAAACGGATAGCATTCGTAATGAACGCTATCCGTTTAATTGTTTGTTCGATATAATTAATAGTTAATAACTCTAAGCTCAAAATAGCCTTGAGGATGTGCACATACGGGGCAGAGCTCGGGAGCGGATTCGCTGTCGACAATGTGACCGCAGTTACGGCAGATCCATACTGTCTTTTCGTTCTTCTTGAAAACTTCGTCCTTCTCAACGTTTGCAAGAAGCTTGAGGTATCTTTCCTCGTGCTCTTTTTCGATTGCTGCTACGCCTGTGAAAAGTGCTGCGATATCGTCAAAGCCTTCTTCTTTTGCCTCACGTGCCATACGTGCGTACATATCTGTCCACTCTTCGTTTTCGCCTGCGGCAGCAGCTTTGAGGTTTTCTTCTGTTGTGCCGATACCGTTCAGAAGTTTGAACCAGATTTTTGCGTGCTCTTTTTCGTTGTTTGCTGTTTCTTCAAACAGTGCGGCAATCTGCTGATAGCCTTCCTTTTTTGCTTTTGAAGCGAAATATGTATACTTATTTCTTGCCTGACTTTCGCCTGCAAAAGCTTCCATTAAATTTTTTTCGGTTTTTGTGCCTTTAAGGTTTGCCATTTTTCAATTCCTCCTGTATAATATATTCGGTAAGTTAATAATACTATTAATCTTATCATTTGTAAATAATAATTTTCAAGAAGTTTTAAGGAGATTAAAATGGAAATTGCTAAGGGAATTTACAATATCGGAGTAACTGATAAAGATATCGATTTGTTTGAGGGGCTCTATATCGTGCCCGACGGTGTTTTGTATAATTCATATGTTGTAATTGATGATAAAATTACCGTTTTTGACACTGCTGATGCTCGCTTTTCTGATGAGTGGCTCGCCAACCTGAAATCAGTGCTTGACGGCAGACAGCCCGATTATCTTGTTGTTGAGCATATGGAGCCTGACCATTCTGCAAGCATTGCAAAGTTTGTATCCGAGTATCCCGATGCTGTTGTTGTATCTGAAACAAAAGCATTTAAAATGATGACTCAGTTTTTCGGTAATGATATAAAATTTGAAAAACTCGAAATCAAAGAGGGTGATGAACTTTGCACAGGCAGACATAACTTTAAGTTTGTTGCCGCACCTATGGTGCACTGGCCCGAGGTTATGATTGCTTATGATACTACCGATAAAATTCTTTTCTCTGCTGATGCATTCGGCAAATTCGGCTCATCCGATTCGGTTGAAGATTGGGATGACGAAGCAAGACGCTATTATATCGGCATCGTAGGTAAGTACGGTGCTCAGGTGCAGACTCTGCTCAAAAAAGCTGCAACGCTTGATATAAGTATGATTTGCCCGCTTCACGGTCCCGTGCTCAAAGAAAACCTCGGCCATTATATCTCTCTTTACGATAAGTGGTCATCATATACTCCCGAAGATGACGGCGTGGTTATTGCTTATGCAAGCATCTACGGTAATACCAAAAAAGCTGCTCTTCTGCTTGCAGAGAATCTCAAAGAAAACGGATGCGAAAATGTCAAGGTATTTGACCTTGCACGTGCCGATAAATACGAGGCTCTTGCTCAGGCTTTCCGTTTGTCAAAGCTTGTGCTTGCTTCGCCAACTTATAATTCTGAGTTGTTTCCGCCTGTAAGAGCGTTTATGGATATGCTTGCAGAGCGCGGCTACAAAAACAGAACCGTAGCTATGATTGAGAATGGTTCATGGGCTCCCGTTGCCGCAAGACTTATGGAGAAGAGATTTGCCGAATTTAAAGGTATAACTTTTGCCGAGAATAAAGTGAGCGTAAAGTCTGCACTCAGCGAAGGATCCGTTGCACAGATTGAAGCACTTGCAGACGAGCTTTGCAGATAATAAATATTGTAAAATTAAGAAGGATAGCAGTGCTTTTAGCATTGCTATCCTTTTGGCTTATATTTGTTTCTTTTGTTCTTCGATTATTGTGACAGTTCTGATTTATCTGTACGGTGTCCTGACATTTATCATTCTGAAATCGACGGGCTTGTGATCTTTGTTGAATCGGTATACACTGAATACAACGCCCATTGCAATATAAATACAGAGGTTTGACGAGCCGCCTGCACTCATAAACGGCAAGGTGATACCGATACAAGGCAGAAGCATAAGACACATACCTACGTTGACTATAACCTGCGATGCAATCATAGCCGCAACGCCTATGCATATTGTTTTGCCGGGGTTGTCGTTTGCCATTTGTGCTACCTTGATTACTCTGAAAACAAGTAGCAAAAACAGCAGCATAACAGCCATGCAGCCGATAAATCCGAGCTCTTCGCCGAATACGCTGAGTATCATATCGTTTTCGGCTTCGGGCACGATTCCGTTTTGTGTGAAAGGACCTTTGAAGAGGCCTTTGCCTGTCAGTTGTCCTGAGCCTATTGCGTTTTTACCCTGAAGCTGTTGATAAATGATATCCGAATATGATTCGGGATATATCAGAGCAAGAAATCGGTCACGCTGAATGTCGTTGAAAACTTTTATCCATACAAGAGGAAAAGCGGCAACAACGGTCAGCAGTGCTGCTATAAAATATCTCAGCTTAATACCCGCCATAAACATCATAACTGCAAAAATCATAATGAATACAAGCGCGGAGCCCATATCACCCGTGATTACGACGAGCAGAGTAGGTGCTGCACCGTGTGCACAAAGCAACAGTATGTTAACTATATTATCAAGTTTGTCACCTGCAAGCTCAAGGTGTACGGAAAATGTAATTATAAATGCGATTTTCAGCAGTTCCGATGGCTGGAAGTAAATACTGAAGCTGCCTATTTTAAAAGGAAGCCAGGTTATAACGTCACTTCGCTCTGTAGGGCCCGTACCCCATATAAACAGTGCCAGCATTAATGCTACGGAAGCACCTGCAACAAACGGCCAGAGCTTCAGGATTACTTCGTAA
The DNA here is from genome assembly GCA_017516485.1 of Clostridia bacterium. Lineage (GTDB taxonomy): Bacteria > Bacillota > Clostridia > Oscillospirales > Acutalibacteraceae > UBA8612. The sequence continues at coordinate 44,738 of JAFXCH010000008.1, read as the reverse complement.
TCTATTGCCGAAATTATAAGGCAGATAACAAATCCCAATACTACGGCGGCTGTCATAACTATAGCATCACGCGATATTTTTTCGCCCGGCTCAAGACTGAAGCGCGTCGCACTGTAAACAGCAATTATGCCTGCGACTGAAGCGGCAATACAAAGAAAGAGCATATAAATATCAGTTTCACGCAGGAATTTTCCTGCCTTACTCATAGGCTTTCACCTCCATAAATAAAGGAACGATTTATGTTATTATATCTCAGCTCAAAAAAAATTACAAGTAATACTTTATATATTTGACATATTGTGTTATAATCCTTTAGATAAAGGGTGAGCATTATGAAAAAAACTGTAACTACAAATACCCCCGAGGCTACACATCAGCTCGGTAAATCTCTCGGTGCAATTCTGCATCGGGGTGATGTTGTGGCGTATTTCGGCGGCTTGGGTATGGGTAAAACAGCATTTACACGCGGTATTGCCGAGGGTATGGGGCTTGACTGTCACGTCAGCAGCCCTACTTTTGCTATTGTAAATGTTTATGACGGCTCTCCGAAACTTTGCCATTTTGATATGTACCGTATTGACGGTTGGGATGACCTTTGCACTACAGGCTTCTTCGAATATCTCGATGACGATGCGGTGCTTGCGGTAGAGTGGAGTGAGAATATAGAAAATGTTTTGCCTGATAATACGCTTTTCGTTATGATAGAGAAGGGCGAAAACGAGTGCGACAGAATTTTTACTTTTGAGGGGGATGACAGGCTTGAAAATATTGGCTGTTGAAAGCTCAGCTGTATGTGCAAGCGTTGCGGTTTGCGACAACGGCAGAATTATTAGCGAGAATTATATCAATGCAGGTCTGACCCATTCGCAGACTCTTATGCCTATGGTTAAAAATTGTATTGATACCGCAGGTGTAACGCTCGACGATATCGACCTTGTTGCGGTAGCTCACGGTCCCGGTTCATTTACGGGTGTGCGTATAGGTATAGCGGCTGTTAAGGGCATTGCATTCGGCGGTAAGGCTTGCTGCGGAGTTTCTACTCTTGAAGCTATGGCTTATAACCTCAAGGGTGTTGACTGCGTTGCTCTTTGTGCTATGGATGCGCGCTGCTCACAGGTTTATATGGCTATGTTTGATTGCGGCAATGATGTTGAAAGGCTCTGTGAAGATAAGGCTGTTATGATAGCCGAAATTCCTGAAATGATAAAGAATTTCAAAAAAGATGTAATTATACTTGGCGACGGAGCAGAGTTGTGTTATAATTATCTGAAAACTGTCTGCGATAATGTACGTCTTGCTTCTGTACTCAGCAGGTATCAGCGTGCTTCAAGCGTTGCTCTTGCGGCAGAATGCGGTGCGGGCAAGCGTGTTTCGGCAGATGAGCTTACTCCCGTATACCTGCGTGTACCGCAGGCGGAGAGAGAATTAAAGAAAAGGAGAGCTGAATGATGATAGCTTTGGGAGCTGACCACGGCGGTTACGAACTTAAAGAGGCAATTAAAAAGCACCTCGACGAAAAAGGTGTTGAGTATAAAGATTTCGGTACTTATACCGGTGAGGCAATTGACTATCCTATTATCGCAAAGCAGGTTGCACTCTCAATAACGAGCGGTGAGTGTGAGCGCGGTATCCTTTGCTGCGGCACAGGCGTAGGCATTTCAATTGCAGCAAACAAGGTCAAGGGTATCCGTTGTGCTTGCTGTTCGGATTGCTTCAGTGCACATTACACAAGACTTCATAACGATGCCAATATCCTTGCAATGGGCGGCAGAGTTATCGGTGCAGGTCTCGCGCTGATGATGGTTGATACCTTCCTCGAAACAGAGTTTGAGGGCGGCAGACACGCACGCAGGGTAGACCTTATCACACAGATAGAAAACGAAAACTAAGATATATTTTATGTTATTTCACGAAAGGAAGGTGTACGGACAATGAAGGTTGTTCTTAAAGCAGATGTCAAGGGTCTTGGTAAGAAGGGTGAGCTTGTAAACGCATCAGACGGCTACGCAAGAAACTTCCTCTTCCCGAGAAATCTCGCATCAGAGGCAAACGCACAGGCAATGTCCGAACTTAAAAATAAAGAGCAGGCTGAAAAATACCGCATCGAAACTGAGACTGCGGCAGCAAAGGCAGACGCGGCAAAAATTGAGGGTAAAACACTCAAGATTGTTGCAAAAGCCGGCCAGAACGGCAAGCTTTTCGGCTCTGTTACTGCTAAAGAAATCGCAGCTGAGCTTCAGAAGGCTTACGGTGTAAAGGTTGATAAGAAGCGTCTTGATGCAGAAGATATCAAGACATTTGGCACATATACTGTCAATGTGAAATTCAACCATGGCGTAAAGGCTTCATTCTACGTTCAGGTTTGCGAATAAGACTTAAAATCAGAAAGGGGGTTGCGGTGTGGATATCAGCACTCAGACCAACTATGATGGTATGAATATGCCCTACAGTCTTGAAGCGGAGCAGGCAGTGCTCGGTTCTGTCCTTAAGGACCCACGCTGCATGCCTATCGTTCAGACTTTACTAAAGGCAGAGCATTTTTATATGCCGCAGCACAGGTCGATTTATTCGATAATGGTGTTGCTTGATGCAAATGCTCAGCCGATTGATCCTCTTGTTGTGCTTGAGCATCTCAAGCAGGAGGGCGTTTATGATGATGCAAGCGGTAAGAATTATCTCTATCAGCTTGCTCAGGCTGTACCCTCGGTACAGAATGTCGATACCTATGCAAGAATAGTACGCGAGAAATTTATGAAGCGTACTCTTATTACTACTGCACGTGATATTATCGACAGCTCTATGAATGAGGATAATTCTGCCGATTTGCTTCTTGATTCGGCAGAGCAGAAGATTTACAATATCCGTCAGGGTCGCAGCAGTGACGCTCCTTCAAGAATTGATGATGTTATCAATAACGAAGTGCTTGAGCGACTTAAGGTTATATCAAACCCTGTTGAGCGTGAAAAGCACAAGGGTGTACCTACGGGCTTCTCGCTTCTCGATAAATATATTTCGGGTCTTAATAAATCCGACCTTATTATCATCGGTGCCCGTCCCGGTATGGGTAAAACGAGCTTTGCACTCAACCTTGCACGTAATATTGCTGTAGTAGGCGGCAAAAAGGTTATAATGTTCTCACTCGAAATGACAAAGGGTCAGCTTGCAGAGCGTGTGCTTGCAACCGAAGCGAGAGTTGATGTCAAGAAGATGCGTTCAGGCGAATTTGACGATAACGATTGGCAGCGTATCGGTGTTGCCGTAGGCTCACTTGCAAACTGTAACCTTTATTTTGACGATACTTCTACAATAACGGTACCCGAGATGAAAGCACGCATACGCCGTATGCGTGATGTCGATGCAGTTGTAGTTGACTACCTCGGCCTTCTCAAATCCGATAAGAATTTTGAGGGTCAGCGTGTGCAGGAGGTTTCCGACATTACCCGAAACCTCAAGCTTATGGCAAAAGACCTCAATATTCCCGTAGTTGCCTGTTCACAGCTTGCCAGAGTTACAGAGGGCAGAGGTAAATCTCACCGCCCGATGCTGTCTGACCTGCGTGATTCAGGCTCAATCGAGCAGGATGCCGATATAGTTCTTATGCTCTATCGTCCGTTCTACTATATAAACGAAAAAGACGGACCTCTTACGGAAGAGGACCTTGCAAAGAAAAACGAGGCAGAGCTTATAGTTGCAAAGAACAGACACGGTCCTCTCGAAACAGTGCCGCTTCATTGGAACGGTGCGTTCACTCTCTTCTCAAATGCGGAGAAAACTCGTAATGAACCTTAAAGTAAAGCAAACAATTGAGCGTCATCATATGCTTAACCCGGGGGATACCGTTCTGGTAGCCCTCTCGGGCGGAGCTGACTCGATGGCGCTCCTTAATGTTTTATACAGCTTAAAAGATGAATACTCTCTTACCCTCTGTGCAGCTCACTTCAACCACGGAATCCGTGGCGAAGAGGCAAAGCGTGACGAGAATTTTTGCGTTGAAATCTGCCGTGAAATGGGGATTGAACTGTTTGTAGGAAGTGAGGATATTCCTGCACTTTCAAAGCAGAGAGGCATCGGAGAAGAAGAATGCGGCAGGCAGGAGAGATACGCTTTCTTTGAGCGCGTTGCTCCGACAGCAAAGGTCGCAACCGCACATACTTTGTCGGACTGTGAGGAAACTTTCCTTTTCAATCTGGCAAGAGGTGCTTCGCTAAAGGGTCTCACTTCAATTCCTCCTGTCAGAGGTAATATTATCCGCCCGCTTATCAATTGTTCGAGAGCTGAAGTTGAGTGCTACTGCGAGCAGAATAATATAGAGTTTGTTACAGACAGCACAAATCTGCAAGATGAGTACACTCGCAATCGAATCAGACACAGAGCGGTGCCTGAACTCAAGAATATAAATCCGTCTTTTGATGCTGCGTTTTCACGCTGTATTAATTCTCTGCGTGAGGATGAAGAGCTTTTGACACTGCTCAGTGTGGCAGCTGTTGAGCGTGCAAGACTTGCAGACGGATTCCTTACCGAGCCGATAGCTTTGCTTCATCCGTCACTCAAACGCAGAGCGGTGGCAGTTATTATTGAAGAAATGACCGGTAATAAACCTCAGCTTCACCATATTGAAGCTGTCTGTGATATAATCGAAAACGGCGGCGATACTCAGGTTTCGGGTGGTTTTTCACTTCGTGTCAGCTCAGGTGCGCTTCGTAGAGTAAAGGCAAAAAGCGACGAATGGTGCTGTGAAGCAAACTTTGGTTTGAATAAATTGCCGTACGGTGACATAAAACTTGAACTTTTTGACAAAAATAACAAAATAAATATACAAAATTTTAACAAACAACTATTGGATAATGCGCTTAATTATGATAAAATAAATGGTAAGCTGTTTTTCGGCTCTATCCGTGAGGGCGATAAAATCCGTCTTCGCGGCAGGGGCGTTACAAAACAACTCAGACGCATATTCAGCGAAATGCATATTGAGCCCGAGCTTCGTCGCAGTATACCTGTACTTCGCGATGATGACGGTGTTGTCTGGGTGTGCGGAGTCGGTGTTGCCGACAGAGCAGCTGTCGATAACGGTACCGATAGCTTTGTTATCGTAACTACAGCATAAAGTCTTGTAATGACGACAAAATTAAATTATGTATATTCAGTGAAAACAAAAAATGAAGGAGTTATGAAATGGACGCAAACAAGAAGAAAAAGCTGAGGACGGTGCTCATATACGTTACCGTGCCGCTGCTTATCATAGGCATTGTGTTTTACTTTGCAAGCTCATCAATGCAAAGTGAAAAAACACAGTACTATCAGATAATAGCGAAGTTTGAGAAGGGTACTGTTACAGAGTACAGCCTCAATCTCAGCTCAGGTGCCCTTGAGTACAAAGAAAAGGGCAGTGATGCGGTTAAGAATTATACCGTACCCAATGTATCAATTTTTATTGACGATGTACATCCGCTTGTGTCAGAGCATAACAGGGCTAACCCGGAGTCTCCGATCAAGTACGATTATGAGCGCGGAGGAGAAAATTCCTGGTTGCTCAATATTATGCCAACCATAATTCTTATGGTAGTCCTCGGCGTGGTTATGTTTATTATGGTGCGCCGTATGGGCCAGAGCTTCAATAACGAAACAAATAAAACACTCAGCTTCGGTAAGGCAAGAATCAAAAATGCCAAGGATGAAAAGCGTAAGGCAAAGTTTGAAGACGTTGCAGGTGCTGATGAAGAGAAGGAAGAGCTTGCAGAAATTGTCGATTTCCTTAAAGACCCGACTAAGTTCAATGACCTCGGTGCAAGAATTCCCAAAGGTGTGCTTCTTGTAGGCCCTCCCGGTACAGGTAAAACATTGCTTGCACGTGCCGTTGCAGGTGAGGCAGATGTTCCTTTCTTCTCAATTTCAGGTTCCGATTTTGTTGAGATGTATGTCGGTGTCGGTGCTTCGCGTGTGCGTGACCTTTTTGACCAGGCAAAGAAGAATTCTCCCTCAATTATATTTATTGACGAAATCGATGCCGTAGGCCGTCACAGAGGTGCAGGTATGGGCGGCGGTCACGATGAGCGTGAGCAGACTCTTAACCAGCTCCTTGTTGAGATGGACGGTTTCGGTGCAAACGAAGGCGTAATTATCATCGCCGCAACAAACCGCCCCGATATCCTTGACCCTGCTCTTCTTCGTCCCGGCAGATTTGACCGCCAGATTACGGTTAACTATCCCGACCTCAAGGGCAGAGAAGCCGTGCTTAAGGTGCACGCAAAAGGCAAGCCTCTTGCTCCTGATGTTGACCTCGGTGTAATTGCACGCTCAACAGCAGGATTTACGGGTGCTGACCTTGAAAATCTCCTCAACGAAGCTGCTCTTCTTGCTGCAAGGCAGAATAAAAAGGCTATCACAATGAGAGAAATCGAAGAAGCCACAATCAAGGTTGTTGTCGGTACAGAGAAGAAATCTCATAAAATGACCGACAAGGAGAAGAGGCTTACAGCTTACCACGAAGCAGGTCACGCTGTTGCTACATTTAATCTCGAGTCACAGGATCCCGTTCACGAAATTTCCATTATCCCCAGAGGTATGGCAGGCGGATATACAATGTCTGTTCCTACTGAGGATAAGAGCTATACAACCAAAACCGATATGCTCGATAATATCGTTACTCTGCTTGGCGGTCGAGTTGCAGAGGCTATTGTTCTCGGTGATATCTCAACGGGTGCATCAAACGATATTCAGCGTGCAACTGAGATTGCAAGAGGTATGATTACAAAGTACGGTATGAGCGATGAGCTCGGTCCGATTTCTTTCACCTCAGGCCACAATGAAGTTTTCCTCGGCAGAGATTACGGTCAGACACGTAACTATTCCGAAAACATTGCAAGCTCGATTGATTCCGAAATTAATTCGATTATCACCGGTGCATATAAGCGCTGTGAGGATATTCTTACAACCGATATCGATAAGCTTCACGCTGTTGCAAAGTATCTCGTTGAGCACGAGAAGATGAACGGTGAAACTTTCAAGGATATTATGACAGGTGCTTTTCAGGCGGAAGAACAGGTTGATGATAGCACTGTATCAGAAGCTACCGAAGAAACAGAATAATAAAACCAATTATTTGCCGGCACAACTTTTGGTGGTGTCGGCAAACTGTGGTATAAAGAGAGGTAAAACAAATGCCGAAAAAAGCAGAATACGGAGTAGAAAGTATAACCTCCCTCAAAGGTGCCGACCGTGTGCGTAAGCGTCCGGGCGTTATATTCGGCTCTGACGGTCTTGAGGGCTGTGAGCATTCTATTTTTGAAATTATCTCAAACTCAATAGATGAAGCTCGTGAAGGTCACGGCGATAAGATTATAGTCACCCGTTTTTCGGATGGCTCTGTTGAGGTGCAGGATTTCGGCAGAGGTATTCCTGTAGATTACAACCCCAAGGAGAAGAAATTTAACTGGGAGCTTGTATTCTGTGAGCTTTATGCAGGAGGTAAGTACGATACCAACGACGGCGGCAGCTATGAATATTCGCTCGGTCTTAACGGTTTGGGTCTATGCTCAACTCAATATGCATCCGAATATATGGCAGCAGAAATCAAAACAGGCGGCTACCGTTACGAACTTAAATTTAAAAAAGGTAAGCCCGTAGGTAAGATGCTCAAAGAGGAGTATCCCAAGAAGGATACGGGTACACGCATCCGTTGGAAGCCGGATCTTGAGGTATTCACCGATATAAATGTACCGCTTGAGTATTTTCAGTCAACTCTCAAGCGCCAGTCTATTGTAAATCCCGGTGTGCGTTTTGTGCTCCGTAATCAGAAGGGTAATGCAAACTCTTTTGAAACATACGAATACCTTTACGAAAACGGTATAAAAGATTATGTTGATGAGCTTGGCGGTGATTCTTCAATCAGTCAGACTCAGCTCTGGTCGGCAGAGCGTATAGGCCGCGACAGAGAGGACCAGAAGGATTACAAGCTTAAGATAAATGTCGCACTCCGCTTTTCAAACAAAAAACAGCTTAAGGAGTATTATCACAACTCAAGCTGGCTTGAGCACGGCGGTGCACCTGATAAGGCTGCAAGAAGTGCGTTTGTTTCACAGATTGATGCTTATCTTAAGCAGAACAATAAATATACAAAGGCTGACTCCAAAATCAGCTTCCAGGATGTTGAGGACTGTCTGATTCTTGTTATTTCATCTTTCTCTACTCAGACTTCCTATGAAAACCAGACAAAGAAATCAATCACAAACAAGTTTATTCAGGAGGCTATGACAGACTTCCTGCGTAAACAGCTTGAAATATACTTTATCGAAAATAAGCTTGAAGCAGAAAAAATCTGCGACCAGGTGCTTATTAATATGCGCAGCCGAGTAAAGGCTGAAACCACAAGGCAGACAATCAAGAAAAATCTGCAGAGCAGTAATGATATGGCAAACAGAGTGCAGAAGTTTGTTGATTGCAGAAGCCGTGACGTCAGTATGCGAGAACTGTTTATCGTTGAGGGTGACTCTGCTCTTGGTGCTTGTAAACAGTCACGTGACTCTGAATTTCAGGCGATTATTCCTGTCAGAGGTAAGATTCTTAACTGCCTTAAATCTGAGTACGATAAGATTTTTAAAAGCGACATTATTACCGACCTTATTAAGGTGCTCGGTTGCGGTATCGAGGTTAAGGGAAAACATGCAAAAGACCTTGCTACATTCAATCTCGATAACCTCAGATGGAATAAAGTTATTATCTGTACCGATGCCGATGTCGACGGCTTCCAAATAAGAACTCTTATTCTTACTATGATTTACCGTCTGATGCCGACTCTTATTGAAAACGGTTATGTTTTTATTGCGGAGTCTCCGCTCTACGAAATTTCGTATAAAGACGAAACCTGGTTTGCTTATACCGAAAAGGAGAAGGCAGACGTGCTCGCTGAGCTTGAGGGTAAGAAGTTTACAATCCAGCGCTCAAAAGGTCTTGGTGAAAACGATGCGGATATGATGTGGCTTACCACAATGAATCCCGCAACACGCCGCCTTATCAAAATTGAGCCTGATTTTGCCGAGGCTATGGCAGAAAAATTCGATCTGCTGCTTGGCGATAACCTTGCAGGCAGAAAACAGTATATTGCAGAAAACGGCCACCTCTATATTGATATGGCTGACGTGAGCTGAGAAAGGGGAGATATTAATTGGCAAAGAAAAAGACAGAAAAAAAGCCGAAGGCTGATATCAACCCCAATGCACATATTTTAGGTGCAGGTGAAGTTGTTAACCAGCGTATTACCGATACGCTTGAGGTCAACTATATGCCATATGCGATGAGTGTCATTATGTCCCGTGCGATTCCTGAAATAGACGGTCTCAAGCCTGCTCACCGTAAACTCCTCTATACAATGTACAAGATGGGTCTGCTGAATGGCTCAAGAGTAAAGTCGGCTAATATTGTCGGCCGTACAATGCAGCTCAACCCTCATGGTGATGCCGCAATTTACGATACTATGGTGCGTCTTTCACGCGGTTACGAAGCTCTGCTTCATCCGCTTGTAGACTCAAAGGGTAACTTCGGTAAGGCTTATTCACGTGATATGATGTGGGCGGCATCCCGTTATACAGAGGCGAAGCTTGAGTCTATCTGCTCCGAGCTTTTCGGTGATATTGATAAGGATACCGTTGATTTTGTCGATAACTACGACAACACAATGAAGGAGCCTACTCTTCTTCCCGTATCTTTCCCGAGCGTGCTTGTAAATGCAAATACAGGTATTGCCGTAGGTATGGCAAGTTCTATCTGCTCGTTCAATCTTGAAGAAATCTGTAACACCACAATCGAGCTTATTAAAGACCCTGATTACGATGTGTCCGAGATAATAAAGGCTCCCGATTTTATCGGCGGCGGTCAGATAATATACAACCGTGACGAAATGATGAATGTTATTAACAGCGGTCGCGGCAGTATCAAGGTAAGAGCAAAATATAATTACGATAAATCAAATAACTGCATAGATATATACGAAATTCCGCCTACAACTACGGCTGAAGCTATAATCGATAAGATTATTGAAAAGTTCAAAGCAGGCTCACTTAAAGAAATCAGTGACGTCCGTGATGAAACCGATAAAAACGGCCTCAAGATTACAATTGACCTTAAGCGCGGTACTGACCCGGATAAGCTGATGCTCAAGCTTTATAAGCAGACTCCGATGGAGGATACTTTCTCCTGCAACTTCAATGTGCTTATTGCAGGTATGCCTCAGGTGCTTGGTGTAAAACAACTCCTTAATGAGTGGATTGCATTCCGTACCGAGTGTGTACGCAGAAGAACATTCTTCGAACTTCAGAAGTGCCGCAACAGACTTCATCTGTTAGAAGGTCTGCAGAAGATACTTCTTGATATCGATAAGGCTATTAAGATAATCCGCAATACCGAAGAGGAAAAAGAGGTTGTCACAAACCTTATGATAGGCTTTGGTATTGATGAAATTCAGGCTGAGTATGTAGCGGAAATCAAACTCCGTCACCTCAACCGTGAGTATATTCTCAAGCATACAAAGGATATTGAAAGCCTTAAAGACACAATCAAAGACCTTGAAGAAATCCTTGCAAAGGGTCAGCGTGTAAAGAAGATAATTATTGCAGAGCTGCAGAATGTAGTCAAAAAGTACGGCAAGCCCCGCAGAAGTGAGATTATCTATCAGGCTGAAATTGCCGAAGAGGAAACAGAAGAGCCTGTATCAAACGAGCCTGTTCATATCTTCCTTTCACGTGAAGGCTATTTCAAAAAAATTACTCCGCTTTCACTTCGTATGAGCGGTGAGCAGAAGGTAAAGGAAAACGACGAAATAATTGTAACTTACGATACAACAAACGATGTCGAGCTTCTTTTCTTTACCAATAAACAGCAGGTTTACAAAGCCAAGGCGGATGACTTCGATTTTACAAAGGCAAGCGCACTCGGTGATTATGTGCCCTCAAAGCTTGATATGGAGCCGGAAGAGACCGTTGCTTATATGGCTCTGCTCAAGGATTATAACGGCTATATGATATTCTTCTTTGAAAACGGTAAGGTTGCCAAGGTCGATATGTCGGCATATGCAACAAAGACCAACCGAAAGAAGCTCATAAAAGCATACAGTGACAAATCCCCGCTTGTTGCCGCACTCTATATCACACAGGATACAGAACTTGTACTTGTTTCAAGTGCAGGCAGACATCTGCTTTTCAATACTGCCGCAATCTCATCCAAAACTACTAAAGATACGCAGGGTGTTGCTGTCTTTACCCTCAAAAAAGGTCAACGTCTTATGACTGTGCGTCCCTATAACGAGGGCGAGTTTGCAAAGCCTTACCGTTACCGTACAAAGAATCTTCCCTCAACCGGTGCTTTGCTCAGTGCCGAAGACAGCGGCGAGCAGATGACGCTTATATAATATGTAGCTGTTAGTGCAGGCTTCCCCGCCGTTAACAGCCGACGGAGAAAGCACGAAGCAAACGCATTAAATAACATCCTTTGTCCGTCTACAGTATTTTGACACAAGTTTGATTTTATATGTGTTGAAATTTTTTCCTGGATATTTGCAGTTTTTTTAAAAAACTATTGCAAAATATAAAACTATGTGGTAGAATATTCGAGTATAAAAACGGAAATTGTATATATTTTCAAAAGAAAGGGTAATAGTCTTGCTTTAAAAGCAGGCGTTAAGGTGAATTATTATGTTATGGTTTGAAATCGTTTTCGGTGTAGTTCTTATTGTTCTCTCAATCACAATCACAGCTCTCGTTCTTCTTCAGGAGGGTAACTCTCAGGGCCTTTCCGGTACTATTGCCGGCGGTGCTGAAACTTTCTTTGGTAAGAACAAGGGCCGCACAATGGAAGCTAAGCTTGTTAAGCTCACAAAGATTGTCGGTATCGGCTTCTTTGTAATTGCTTTTGCTGCAAAGGTTCTTACAACAATATTCTGATTTTTATCAAAATTCAATCAAGCAACCAAGGTGTTAAGCCTTGGTTGTTTTTTTATTTTTTATCTTGACTAATTAATTTATTATGCTATTATTTCCTTGTATGTTTTTTATGATCAGAGGTCTTTAATTATGAGCACTAATCCCATAACAGCTGTTATAGTGGGCGGAGGTCACCGTGCCTTTACTTATGCTGAACTTGCACTTCAATCACCTGAAAAACTTAAGATTGTCGGTATTGCCGACCCTAACCCTTTCAGATGTGAAAAGGCTCGCAAAATGTTCGGATTTCCAAAGGAGAATTGCTTTTCAAGTGCTGAGGAACTTGCATCTGTGCCAAAGTTTGCTGATGCCGTAATAAACGGCACTATGGATCATCAGCATGTTGAAACAGCTATTCCTTTGCTTAAAGCAGGCTACGATATGCTTCTCGAAAAGCCTTTTGCCGTTAATATGGAAGAACTTGAAAAGCTTGTAGCTACTGTTGAAGAGTACGGTAACAAAGTTATGATTTGCCATGTGCTCCGCTATACCCCGTTTTATATTGCTATTAAAGAGCGTTTGCTTGCAGGTGAAATCGGCGATATTATAAGCATAAATACTTTTGAGCATGTCAGCTATCACCATGCTTCAACATCCTATGTAAGAGGTAAGTGGGGCAGAAGTGAAGAGTGTAAAACCTCCATGCTTCTTGCAAAGTGCTGTCACGACCTTGATATAATGATGTGGATGATGAATTCCACCAAGCCGAAAACTGTTTCGAGCTGCGGTTCTATTTTTCAGTTTAAGCCGGAAATGGCTCCTGAGGGTGCAGGTACAAGGTGCCTTGTTGATTGTCCTCACATCAATTCATGCCTTTATTCCGCAAAACGTATATATATCGACCATCCTGACAGATGGGAATTCTATGTCTGGTCAGCTCTTGAAGATATGGAGAATGCAACTATTGAAGATAAAATTAATCTTCTCAAGGGTGACAGCCCATACGGAAAGTGTATTTATAAAAGCGGTAACGATGTTGTTGACCATCAGAGTGTTATGGTTAACTTCGAAAGCGGTGCAACAGGCACACACAATATGATTGCCGGTGCTGCAAGACCGCTCAGAAGAATTGAAATCGTCGGTACAAAGGGCGAAATTTACGGCGAATTTGAGAATAACGATATTCATGTGCTTACAATCAATCCCGACCCCGATAAAGAATATGATGAAGAGATAATTGACCTTTCTGCATTTGTCGAGGGCGGCGGTCACGGTGGTGGAGATATCGGCCTTGCAGAAGATTTTGTGAACTTTGTAAGCGGCGGAATTCCGTCAGTTTCCTGTACTTCTATTTTTGATTCTGTTGCAGGTCACAAAACCGTTTTCCTCGCAGATAAGTCACGCGAAAACGGCAGTAAAGCTATGGAGTTTTAATTTTATGTTGATTAGTAAAAAGAAAGAAATGGGCGGTAATGCCGCCCTTTTGCTTGCCGCAATTATCTGGGGTGCATCTTTTGTTGCGCAGGATGTCGGCAAAGACCATGTAGGTGCTTTTACATATAATGGTCTGCGTATGCTGATGGGTGCTGCAGTGCTTCTTCCGCTGATACTGTTTATGCAACTAAAGAAGCGTAAGACCGATACCCGTACAAAAGAGCAAAAGAAAAAAGATAACTTTATTCAGGCTAAAAGCGGTATAATCTGCGGCATTATACTTTTCTGTGCAAGCAATCTTCAGCAGTTTGCTTTTAATTATATCGATGAAGCAGCTTCCGGTAAAATAGGATTCATTACGGCATTATATATGCTTCTTGTTCCTGTTTTTGGCTTGTTTCTCGGGCAAAAGCAACGCTTTGCTGTATGGGTTGCAGTGCTTATGGGTTGCGCAGGTGCTTACCTTCTCTGCGTCGATTCTTCGCTTACACTCGGCTTAGGCGAGTTGCTTGCACTCGGCTGCGCGGCTTTCTTTGCGGTTCATATCCTGTATATTGACAGCGTTATGGATAAGGTTGACGGCGTTATTCTTTCGTTTTCCCAGTTTTTTGTTGTCGGCATCTTGTCTGTAATATGTATGTTTATTTTTGAAACACCGACTATTACCGGTATAAGAGGTGCCCTTATACCTATGCTTTATTCGGGCATTATGAGCAGCGGTGCAGGATATACTCTTCAGATTGTCGGTCAGAAGTATACCAAACCTGCCGTAGCTTCACTGCTTATGTGTCTTGAGTCTGTGTTTGCGGTGCTTACTGAATGGATTGTTCAGGGTGAGCAGCTTGAAGCACGCGAGTTTATCGGCTGTGTAGTAATGTTTGTTGCGATAATAATTACAAACCTTCCCGAACGTAAAAAGAAGTGACTTTTTTTATTAAGAGCGGTTTTGAAAAATCGCTCTTTCTTTATGCTTTTTCTCTTGCCTTTTATGACAAGTTTTGATAAACTATACATAGTTTTAGAAAAGGATGACTGCGTTTGAACAAACGATATGACGGTTGCCTTATCTGCACCGATATGGATGGCACTTTGCTCACTACCGACAAGGTGCTGAGCCGTGAAAATGCCGAGGCTATAAAATTTTTTCAGGAGAGGGGAGGACTCTTTACTGCCGCAACCGGCAGATATTGGGATTTCCTCGATTGCTACCGTGACGTTTTTGTGCCTAACACACTTGTCGTTTCGCTTAACGGCTGTGTAATATCCGAATACGGTACAAACAGAATTGTGCGTTACACCGAAATGGACAGAGCTTGTTTTGATGAGGCAGAGTATGTTTTTGACAGCTGTCCTCAGCTTAAAACACTTCTTGTCAACACGACAGGTGGCTTTGTGCCTGTCGGAAGGGGAGAGCTCAGTAAACTTTACGAGATTGATCCGAGCCCCGATAATAAGGTTTATAAAATGACCTATATGGCAGAACCGTTTGAAGAACTGACTAAAGAAACAAGAGATTTCTTCGTGCCGTTTGCAAAAGGACGCTATAATTGTGAACGCAGTTGGCCGGGCGGTATGGAGTATTATCCGCTTGACGGCGGCAAACACAATGCGGTTATGTGGCTTAAAGAGTACACGCGTTCAGATAAATTGATATGCGTGGGTGACTATGAAAACGATATCGGTATGCTGCAATGTGCTGATATTGGTGTTGCTGTGGCTAATGCTCTCGACTGTGTGCGTGCGGCGGCAGATATTACAGTGTGCTCTAACGATGAGAATGCAATAGCAACTCTCATCGCGAGATTATAAAATTTCTTTTGAGGGAGAAAGATTATGAGTATTGTAAAAGATTATTTTTCAAGAATTACTAAAAATGCAAAACCGTGGGAAATTGTATGGTGGTGGATTTTACGCTGCATTATGATTTTCGGCATTCTGGACTCAATATTCGGTTTTACATCGCTTGGCGGCAGACCTATGATGGTCAAGCAGATGGCTGCTAACCTTGTCGGTATGTTTGCATGGGAAATCTGTCAGGCAATGAGCAAAAAGAACTTTATGCGTTATCTGCCTTCATATATTCAGGATGTTTCTGTTTTAGGATTCTTTATGGCATCTTTCTGTGGTGCATATATTAATCTCTATTACAGCTTCCGTTTCTATGATCTTATTTTCCACATATTCGGCGGCGCAGCAGGTGCTCTTTTCGGCTACGAGGCTCTTACTGCTATGCAGCACCGTGATAAGGTCAGAAGTCACGTTCCTTTTGTTGTTATTGCTGCTTTCGGTTTCTCATTTATTTGCGGCAATGCATGGGAAATCGTTGAGTTTGTTCTTGACCAGTTCTTTGGCTCTGATGCTCAGCATTGGTGCTATCAGGAAGCACAGAATGCTGCTGCAACCTACGGTAAGGATTTCCTTGCAAATCCTCACATTATTCCCCATGTTATCAATGAAAGCCTCTGGGGTGAAGGTTGGACAGAAGCTACATTCGATTACCGTTGGGCACTTATGGATACAATGGAAGATATTGTCTGTAATACAATCGGCGGCGCAATAGTATATGTAGTTCTTCTTGTATGGCCCTACCACCACACAGGCAAAAATAATGTAAATAATCTTTATACAGATGTTGTTACAGAGAAAAAGTCCAAGAAGAAGGAACTCGTAACAAAATGATTGATTTTGGTTCATTTCTCGAAAAAGCAGGCAGAGTAGTACCTACAGAGCGTCAGCTAAGACATCTGCGAGAAACTCCGTTTTATGCCTTTGTACACTTCAGCCCCAATACATATACGGGTCTTGAGTGGGGTACGGGCAAGGAAGACCCTGCAATTTTTAATCCGACCGAACTTGACTGCGACAGTTGGGTTGAGGCTATCAAATCTGCAGGTATGAAGGGCGCGGTTATTACTGCAAAACATCATGACGGTTTCTGCTTATGGCAGACTGAAACTACCGAGCACTGTGTCAGAAACAGCCCGTATAAAAACGGCAAGGGCGATATTGTGCGTGAGTTTGCCGATGCCTGCCGCAGAGGCGGTATAAAATTCGGGTTTTACCTCTCTCCGTGGGACAGAAACTGTGAGCTTTACGGTACTGATAAATACAACGATTTCTACCGTGCACAGCTTACGGAGCTTCTCACAAATTACGGTGAGGTTTTCCACGTCTGGTTTGACGGTGCCTGCGGTGAAGGTCCGAGCGGTAAAAAACAGGTTTACGATTTTGAGTCTTATTTTGAGCTTGTGCGTAAATATCAGCCGAATGCTACAATGTTTAAAGACGAAGGCCCGGATATCCGCTGGTGCGGTAATGAATCCGGCAGTGCACGTGCGGCAGAGTGGGCGGTTGTACCGTGGGAGCTTTGTTATTTCTGTGAAAAGCAGACCGAAGGTAAGCTGTTTGACGGTGAGCTGAAGCATATCTATAACAGTGATAAGGATATAGGTACGCTCGAAAATATTATGTATTCAAGCGGCCTTGTCTTCTGCCCGTCAGAGATTGATATGTCAATCCGTCCCGGTTGGTTTTATCATCCTGAGGAAGAGCCTCATTCGCTTGAGCGGCTTTTCGATACATATCTTCGCTCTGTCGGCGGTAACACAACGTTTAATCTCAATATTCCACCTATGCCAAACGGCAGATTTGACCCGCGCGATATCGCAAGGCTTAAAGAGCTTGGCGATAAAATACGTTCAAGCTTTGATGTTAATATTTGTGAGGGCGCAAAGGTTACACGCACTGCTTTGGGCGATTATCAGTGTGAATATCTGGTTGAGCTTGGTGAAGAAAAGGATATTAACTTCTTTGAGCTAGAAGAAGATATAACTCAGGGACAGCGAGTAGAATCGTTCCGCATATTAGTACATAATAACGGTTTGTGGGAAAAGGCTTATTCAAACTATACTACAATCGGCAACAAGCGAATTATAAAGGAAGATGTCAGATGCGATATGTTTAAAATCGTTATTGAGGCATCAAGAGGTGAGCCGATTATCAGCAATATCGCCGCATATTAAGGAGAAAAAATATGATACCCGAACTTACTTTTGAATATCTTCTTGGTGCTGTGCCAATCTGGGGTAAGCCTAATGTTTACTTCGGCTCGGTAGCACTCAAAGCTGATAGTGGTGTGTTTGATGACCAATTCCGCTACAGACTGACAGTGCTTGTGCCCGATGAAGGCGATAAACAGATTGAAGCTCGTTACTATATCGGTTGGAAGTCTTATGACCTGACCGATAAAGACTCTATGACAGTGCAGTGTTTTGCTGCCGATGATGACGGTGCGGCTGCTGCCTGTGCCTGGCTTCGTGAAGAATTGGCAAAATACACAAAATAAGTATTTGATAATACTTTTGTAAACAGCAATCCAATATGTCTGAAATGCAATATCTCACGCACATTCGGGCATTTTTCTCTTTGCTATACGGCAGTATCCCTGCAGAGAAGAAATATCCGAGTGCACACAAGATATTGAATTTCAGATGCGAAGCAGTTTTGAAACAGAAGATTTTTGTCACAGCAAGGCAAAAATCTGAAGGAATACGAGGTTATTGCAAGGATTTTTAACGAAGTTGTGGCAGAAATATTCATTTCAAAACCATATTTATTGTTGTTTGCAAAAGTATATTAAAAAAATACAAAAAAACACTTGCATTTTACTTGATTATCTGTTAATATAATTGATGTTCGTTTAGCTTTAGTTTTATTTAAGGAGGTGCCGCAAATGGCAAAATGTGAATTCTGCGGTAAAGGCGTTACATTCGGTATCCAGGTATCGCACTCACACAGACGTTCCAACAGAACATGGAAGCCCAACATTAAGCGTGTTAAGGCTGTTGTAAATGGTTCACCCAAGAGGGTATACGCTTGCACACGTTGCCTTCGTTCAGGTAAGGTTACACGTGCTGTCTAATCAGTAAACCGAATTGATTTAGAGACTGTCATTTGTGACGGTCTCTTTTTCATTATTTTAATATAAGTCAGCAGACAGGTATTGTAACCTGTCTGCTTTTTTGTTATAATAACAACATTATTATGATAAATATAGGGTTGTGCTTATGAAATTTCTTGTTGTTACAGATTTGCATTATTCCGATAAGTCAGCAGGCAGCGACAACCGATACCACGCACTGTCGCTTGATAAATTTAAAACAGCTATTGAAAATCATTACGACGGATGTGAGTTTGCAGTTTGTCTCGGCGATATTGCCGACAGTTTTGAGGGTTGTAAGCCGCAGACTCAGTTACTGACAGAAGTGCGAGAAATGGTTGATGAATCAGGTGTTACATTTTATCCTACCTTCGGCAATCACGATACTGCGCTTGATAAAAATGAATTTATCCGCATTATGGGTATGCCGGGCAGATACTATTCTTTTGAAAACTCGGGCTATCTGTTCCTTGTGCTTGACAGCTGTATGAATTCAAAGGATGTTCCTTACCCCGAAAAAGAGATTAAATGGGCGGAATGTTATGTCGATGATGAGCAGCTGAATTGGATGAAGGATAAAATAGCGAAATCCGATTTACCGGTTGTTGTTATGACTCACGCACTTTTTGAGGGCGATGAAGACCATACAATAAAGAATGCCGATGAAATAACCGATATTCTTTTTGAGTATGAAGACAAGATTGCCGCTTTATTCTGCGGCCATTATCACGCAGGTTTAAATTCAAAAATCGGCTCAATTCCCTATATTGTTTTCAAAGCACTGTGTATGGGTACAGTAGTTACATTCGCAGTGGTTGAAATAGAAGATTCAATTGTAACGGTTACGGGCTACGGCGATGAGACCTCAATTCAGATAAAAAAGGAGAAATAAACGTATGCAGTTCAAAGCCTATCACAAAGACCTCAACTCACTTCACATCGGTTGTGAGGCACCCCGTGCATATTTTGTACCATTCAGTAGCGAAGCTGTTGCCCTTGCAGGTGACAGAAACGAATCCGACAGATTCCTCGGCCTTTGCGGTGAGTGGGATTTCAATTATTACAAGAGCTTTGAGGATATTGACGAAGATTTCCTTGAGCAGAGCTTCAATGAAACAATAACGGTACCGCTCTGCTGGCAGCTTCTGCTTGACAGAGGCTATGATGTGCCTCTCTACTCAAACCTCAAGTATCCTTTCCAGCTTGACCCGCCTCACGTACCCGATGAGAATCCCTGCGGTCACTATTCACGCACATTTATTCTGCCCGAAAGCTTCAATCAGAAGGTTTACATAAACTTTGAGGGTGTTTCCTCCTGCTTCTATCTTTTTGTAAATAAGCAGTTTGTAGGTTACAGCCAGGTCAGCCGTTGTACAAGTGAGTTTGATATTACAGATAAACTTGTCAGCGGTGAAAACAGAATTGACGTGCTTGTTGTCAAGTGGTGTGACGGTTCATATCTTGAAGATCAGGATTGTTTCCGCCTTTCAGGTATATTCCGTGAGGTATACCTTCTCAGCCGTGATAATAACCATATCAAGGATTTTTATGCACGTGTCGATGTGCCCGAATCTCTTGACAGTGCAACGGTAACTGTCGATACCGAGCTTTGCGGTGAGACTGATGTTGAGTATAAGCTTCTCTCTCCCGAGGGTGAAGTGCTCTATTGCGGTAACGATAATATTATAAACATTGATTCACCTGTGCTCTGGAATTCCGAAGAGCCTGTGCTTTACACTCTTGTTCTTAAAGCAGGTAATGAGATTATTGCCCAGAAAATAGGTCTCAAACGCCTTGAAATCAAAGGTGCCGTTGTTTACCTGAACGGTAAGGCTGTCAAGCTCTGGGGTATAAATCGCCACGATTCCAGCCCCACAGGCGGCTATACTGCAAGCTTGGAAGAAATGCTCGAGGATCTTTATATCCTCAAGCGTGCAAGCTGTAACTGTATCCGTACGTCTCACTATCCAAATGACCCGAGATTTGTCGGCCTTTGCGATGAGCTTGGCTTTATGCTTGTTGATGAAGCAGATATCGAAACTCACGGTATGGGCTTCGAATACCGCGATACATGGGATTGGATGCGTTGGTCAATGCTCTCCACAGTTGATGAGTGGGAGGCCGCTTATGTTGACCGTGCGGCAAGGCTTTTCGAGCGTGATAAGAACCACGCTTGTGTTGTCATGTGGTCACTTGGCAATGAGTCGGGCTGCGGCAAAAACCACAGGGCGATGGGCAAGTATATCAAGAGCCGCGACAAGAATGCTATAGTCCACTATGAAAACTCTCACCTGGAGTTCAAGGCTGTTCCCGAGGGTGAGAATTTTGCCGATATTTCCGATGTTGAAAGCCGTATGTATGCCGAGCTTGATTACACCGAGAATTATCTCAAGAATAATCCTGCAAAGCCGTTCTACTTCTGCGAGTACGTCTGTGCTTATTCAACAGGTAATATCTTCGGTCATGTTCGTCTTGCTGATAAGTACGACAGCCTCTTCGGTATGTGTATCTGGGAGATGAATGACCACTCAATTGCTGTCAAGAATGGCGACAAAACCGGCTACCGCTATGGCGGAGATTTCGGCGACTATCCGAATGATGAGGACTGCTGTATCGACGGTCTTGTTTTTGCAAATCGTGAGCTTCGTCCCGGTTACTTTGATATGAAGCGTGCATACCAGCCTTTCACAACTACATATAATAACGGTGCAGTTACTATCTTCAATAAGCGTTATTTCACTTCTCTTAACGATATGACTCTTACCTGGAGCATTATGTGCGACGGTGTAGAGATAAAGAGCGGTAAAGTAGAAGCACTTGACATTTCCGCACGAGAGAGTGTAGAAATCAAGCTCTTCGAAAAAGAAGCTCTCAAGGGCAATTGTCTGCTGAATCTCTCATTTGTCACAAAAAATGACACTGTCTGGGCAGAAAAAGGCTACGAAATAGGCTTTGAGCAGTTTGAGCTCAGCACTGCTGTAAACGGTTGTGCCTTTATAGGCTCAGGTCTTGAGGTAGAGGACAGCAGACGCTATCTCACAGTCAAAACAGCTACAAGCACACTTGTTTTCGATAAATCATACGGTGCACTCAAAGAGATGATTCAGAACGGTAAGAACGTTCTTGCCGAGCCCGTATGTATAGAAACCTGGTTTGCACACTGGAAGAATATTACTGGCGAAGCAAACGAAGCACGCAGTGCAGGCCTTGATAAGATTACACAGAAAACCTACTTCTGCACCGTTGAAAAGGATGAATATAACGTAAAGGTTATTTGCGATGTTTCAATCGGCGGCCCGAGTGTAATTCCCGTGCTCAAGGGTAAACTCACCTTCAGTGTAGGTGTCGACGGTGCTGTTAAGGTCGGCTTTGTCGGTGATAAGAATCCGCTTGCACCCGCTCTTCCGAAGTTTGGTTTCCGTCTTGTACTCGATAAGGCTTATGACAATATGCGTTTCTACGGACTTGGTCCCGGTGAAGCTTATGCGGACAGAATGGAAGCAAGCAGAATCGGTCTTTATGATATGAAGGTCAGAGATAATTTTGTCCACTATATCCGTCCTATGGAGAATTCAGCTCACGCAAAGACCCGTTTCGGTACACTCTGTGACGAAAACGGTAACGGCGTAATGGTTTACGTAAAGGATGTCAACGGATTCTACTTCAATGCAACTCACTTCAAGCCTGAAATGCTTGAGGTTGCAAAGCACGATGATGAGCTTGTACCCCTTGATGAGGTTGTAGTCAATGCCGATAAGCATATCATTCCTGCGGCAGGTCACGGCAGCGGCAAGTATTACGATAAGGAAGAGCCTGCACGCGTATGGGATGACAGCCACGTTGAGTTTGAAATCAATATCCGTTGTATCGATAAGGATGTAAATCCCTTTGATTTTATTTAAGAGGTTTTTATGACTAACAGAGAAAGAATGCACTGCGGTATGCTTTATTACCCGAGCGGTGACGATGTTATGACCGAGCAGCTTGAATGTCTTGATAAGCTGTATGATTTTAATCAGACCCGTCCGAGTGAGCTTGATAAGCGCGCTGAAATGCTAAAGGAAATGTTTGCCGAGATAGGGGAGGATTGTTACATTGAGCCTCCTTTCCATGCAAACTGGGGCGGTAAGCATGTTCATTTCGGCAAGGGTGTATATGCCAATTTCAACCTCACAATGGTTGACGATACTCATATTTATGTCGGTGACTACACTATGTTTGGTCCAAACGTAACAGTTGCAACGGCAGGACACCCGATTAATCCTGAACTTCGCTCAAAGGCTTACCAGTACAATATGCCTGTTCATATCGGTAAGAATTGCTGGCTCGGTGCAGGTGTGGTTGTATTGCCAGGTGTCACAATCGGTGATAATACCGTAATCGGTGCAGGCAGTATCGTTACCAAGGATATTCCGTCTAACGTTGTTGCTGTAGGTAACCCGTGTAAGGTGCTTCGCGAGATAGGGGAGCATGACCGTGTTTTCTACTATAAAGATAAAAAGATCGACGAGGAAATATTGAAGCTTATAGAGGGGGAAAATGAATAATTGTTTGATTTTTCCTTCTTTGTAACGAGTTTTATGCTCGGTGTCGGCCTTGCAATGGATGCGTTTTCAGTTTCGCTTGCAAACGGACTTAATGAGCCTTGTATGAAGCGGCCGAAAATGTGCGGTATAGCAGGCCTGTTCAGCTTTTTTCAGGCACTTATGCCTATGATCGGCTGGATTTGCGTACATACTATTGTTCAGTACTTCAATGCATTTGAAAAGTTTATACCGTGGATTGCACTTATACTGCTTGTGTTTATCGGCGGCAAAATGCTTGTTGAGGGTATAAAAAATAAAGACTGTGCTTGTGAAGAAAAGCCTGCAGTAGGTATCGGTATGCTGATAATGCAGGGTGTCGCAACCTCTATTGACGCACTCTCCGTCGGCTTCACAATTTCCGATTACAATCTAACTCAGGCTGTTGTCTGTGCACTGCTTATTGCCTTGGTTACTTTCTTTATCTGCTTTGGCGGTATCCTTATCGGCAGAAAGTTCGGCACAAAGCTTTCAGGTAAAGCATCAATTTTCGGCGGTGTAATCCTTATCGCGATAGGTATTGAGATTTTTATAACAGGTGTAATTTTATAATTTATTAAAAAAGACTTGCATCTCTTCTGAAATGCAAGTCTTACTTTTTATCTTATTTCACATTCTTACCGAAACGCTTGATTTTCTGTGTTGTTGTCTTTTCGAGTGCAGAGGAAAGAACTTCAACTATTTTGATGTGCTTGTAGTTGGGAATCTTGCTGTTAACACTCTTGATAGCGTTCTGGATTGTCTTCTTGATATCTTCCTCAGAAGGCTTCTCACCGCCGAAACGCTCCTTGATGTATTCAAGGTTTGGGAATATCTTTGCCTTTACGCAGGTCTCACCGTTTTCATCGGATGCGTAAACAAGTGCTTCGCCGATTTCGGGGTACTCTGCAAGTCTTGTCTCAAGCTCTTCCGGGTAGATGTTCTTGCCGTTTTCTGTTACGATAACGTTCTTGATTCTGCCCTTGATGTAGAGGTCGCCGTTTTTATCCATACATCCGAGGTCGCCTGTGCAGAACCAACCGTCACGGAATACAGCCTCTGTAGCTTCCGGGTCGTTGAAGTAGCCGAGCATTATGTTGTCGCCTCTTGCGAGGATTTCGCCGACGCCTTCGTCGTTGGGGTCGTCAATCTTAAGCTGAACGTCGGGGATCGCAGGGCCTGTTGAAGCCTTGTTGAGGTGGAAGTCGTTGTTACCTGCAAGCAGGGGAGCACACTCTGTGAGACCGTAGCCCTGAAGTGTTCTGATGCCGAGTGCACCGAAATCTTCAACAAGTGAGGTGTCAAGGTCAGCTGCACCAACGATAAAAAGACGGATTTTACCGCCAAGAGTCTTCTTGACCTTTTTACAGATTATCTTACGGATGAAGAAGGGGCATTTCTTAAGTGCTTCTGCAAGTGAAAGAGTCTCAAAATACTTGCGATAGAGTGAGGGACAGTCCTTGATGATACCTGCCTTGATTCTCTTATTGAGCACCTTGAGAAGAGCAGGAACGACAACGAGGATTGAGGGCTGATATTCAGCAATATTCTTTGCAACCTTTGTGAGACCGTCGCAGTATGTTATGCAAGCACCTCTTGTGAGGAAAAGCACGTTGTTAAGTGTGCACTCGTATGTATGGTGAAGGGGAAGGATTGACAGAGTGCTGTCAAAATCGTTTACCTTAACCATCTGTACGGTTGAGTAAATGTTGGAGCATATGTTGTTCTGTGAAAGGCAGACACCCTTTGAATTGCCTGTAGTGCCTGATGTGAAGATAATTATTCTTGTCTCGTGTTCGCCTATTTCTATTGCGTTAACAGCAGCCTCGTCAGCACTGTGAGATGAAGCGATGTCGAGAACATCTGCAAAATCTGTGTAGAGCATATTCTCAGCTGCAATACCCTTGAGCTTTTCGATTCTTGTGCTGTCTGTGCAAACCATCTTGCAGTCTGCAGACTCAAGGAATGCGTTTACGTCCTCAGGCTGAAGCTCTTTGTCAATCGGCACAACAACACCTACTGTTGCTGCACACAGGTAGCTGAGTGCCCACTGGAAGCTGTTTGCACCCATTACAGCAATCTTCTGGCCGAGCATACCTTTTTCAATAAGATATGTGCAGAAAGAGTAGTAGTATTTCTTGAGGTCAGCGTACTTGATGTTGATATATTCGCCTTCGCCTTTTTTTACTACGTATGCAGTGTTGTCTGCAAATTTTTCTGCACCGTTGCGGATAATTTCGCGGAAGTTATAGAATCGTTTCTCTTTGTAAAGTGAAGCCATTCTCTTGCTCCTTTTCTTTTTTATTAATATCTGTGTCGCATTTTCAACTTGACTTTTTTTATCACACAATGTATTATTTTATCAACATTGTGTAGAGAATTCAACAGTCGATTTTTCGAAAAAAGATTAAAAACCAACATTTTTTTCTTTTTTGTCGGTGGTTTATGAAGATTTTTTTAACTTTTTTAAGGAAGTGTTAATGTGGCTGAAAGCAGAAGAGTTAAACTTACAAAGCGTCTTATTAAGGAAGCTTTTATAGAATTGCTTGAGGAGAAGCCTCTGGCTAAGGTAACAGTTACCGATGTGTGCAATATTGCGGAAATAAACAGGTCAACTTTTTATGCATACTACGAGGATGTGCCGTCCCTTATGCGTGAAATACAGGAGGAGGTAATTTCATATATACCTGCGCCCGAAACCTTGCCGAGTGTAGTTGACTCTCTCGAGCGTTTTCTTGATATGATGGTACCGCTGTTTGACTATATCAAGCAGAACAGCAGGCTGTTCAATGTGCTCGTTGTCCAGGCAGAGTGCGACGACTTTGCAGAGCGTATAGTACGTACCGTGCTTGAGCGTTATCCTAAAAAGTTTTTTGATAAAGATGACCTTGAGAGAGAGTACCGTGCCGTTTTTTGCCTTAACGGCTTTATCGGTATTTTCAAGCTTTGGATTACAGAAGACTTCCCGATAACCAGCCGTCAGTTTGCGACTCTTGCTCTTTCAACTGTCGCATCGTGTGCGGATATGAATCTGTTCGGTAAATAATAAAAATCCTGAGATACGGCGATGTATCTCAGGATTTTTTTATATGTTGCTTTTTGTTTGTTCTATCAACTTCTGCAACGCTGTGCGGAATGCTTCGTCCTGCTCAGCCGTACGCTTTGCAGGTCCTTTTGTCCTGCCGCCTGCAGCTCTTACTTTTTTGCCTATATATCTTGTGAAGAGCAGCTGTTCAATGTTTTTGTCACTGTAAATAAGTCCGTTCTGATTGATTGCAAAAGCCTTTTTACTAAGGCACATTGCCGCAAGTCCGTAATCTTGTGTTACGGCGATATCACCTTTATTGAGCATATTTACAAGGCGGAAATCAACACTGTCTGCACCTTTGTCAACCGTAATTGTTTTACAGCCCTCACGCTCTATCATATGAGCAGTGTCGCATATAAGCACGCAATCAATCGAGTTTTCTTTTGCGATTTGTATTGCAATGCTTGTAACAGGGCAGGCATCGGCATCAATTATTATCTTCATCTTACTTATTCTTTTTTCTTATGTTGAGAATTCTTATGATAACAGGACAGAGGACTATGTTTGTTGCCATCTCAAACAGGAAGTTACCTCCTGCAAGACCGAGGAACATATATTCTATAGCGTTTGCATAGCCTGCACCGACGCCCCATTCCTGAATTGTTTTGAAGAAGAAAACAACACAGCCAAGCAGGAAAATGCCTGTGTTTGTTATCGGGCATACTATAGCGGAGGCAATAACTGCGGCGTACTCGTTTTTCTTATGAAGAAGCTTGTAAACAAGACCTGCCGTAAGACCGCAGGCTGTACCTTTTGCAAGTACGGTTATTATAGTGCCGGGTACGCTTATAGCAAAAAAAGCTGATGCATCAAGAGCAAGTACTACAACACTGAATACAAAACCGAGCCAGGTGCTTATTTTTGTCGAGCAGGTTGCTGCACCTATAACAATGGGTATAAGTACAAGCGAGATTGAAAACGGACCGAATTTGATAAATGAGCCCATGTACTGAAGCACTACTACAAGTGCTGTCAGTATTCCGCCAAGCACCAGCTTTTCGATATCTGCTTTCTTTTTTGCCTGAGATTTCATTTTTAATTCCTTCTTTTATGAGAATTTTCTGACTAAGTTGTCAATCATTGTGTAAATAAAGCCAAGTGCTTCAATTACTTTGTAGCCTATGCGTGTCATAACGTTTCCGAATGAGTTTTCGTTATGTTCTGCAGTTGTACGCTCAATTGTAACGCTGTCGAGCAGCTCACCTGTGTCACCACGCCTTGTTTCAAGGATGAGTGTGTTACCTTTGAAGTCAAGCGTTGTGTATGTTGTAATATCGTTTTCGAGGAAGCTGTATGCGAGGTAATCAGCCTCATAGTCCATAATAACCTTTTCGCATACGGAGTTTGAGTTAAGATAAACAATACCCTCGGGGTCAGTGTATGTTTTGCCGCTTTCGGCAGGGCTGAGAACTTTTCTGCCCTTCATAAAGTGTGAACGGCCCTGAGAGTGAGTGTGTCCTGTGATTACAAGGTCAAGGTCGTATGAATCAAAAATAGGTGTGAAGATTGTGCTGAGAAGTATCTCTGTCTCTGCGTCACCAATACAGTCACCTGCACCGTTGATTCCGTGGTGAACAACGCCGATTCTCCATTTAGCATCCGGATTGAGTTTAACAGCTTCTTTTGTCATTGCCATATGGTCAGGTGCGTTACCTGATGTTGAATCATAGAAAAGGTAAAGTACATCACCGTAGCGGAACCAGAAATCACGGTCAAGACCTGCGAAGAAGTTGCCGTAGTATTCGTTAGGCATAGATGTGTAGTAGTTATACATCATACCTTTTTTGTCGTGGTTGCCGATTGCAAGTGCCATAGGCAGCTGTCTGAGAGCCTTGGGCATAAGCAGTGTCTGCCACTCTTTGACGGTATTGCCTGTGGAAGTGTTATCGCCTGGGGATACAAGGTAGGCGATATCAGGATTCTGTGTGAGTGCGGTTGCAAGAACATTGTTCCAGTTACGGCCGATGTTTATCTGACTTATTTCACTTTCTGCCGGGCGCTCTTCTTCAGCTATCTGAATATCACCTACGACAAGTGCTTTGTGGTCTCCGAATGATTTTGTCTCATACTTCTCGGCTTCGCTCCAGCCGTTTTCTGTGTGCCAACGGTAGTAGTAAGTTGTTTTTTCTTTAAGTCCCGTAACGGTAACTCTGCAAACAAGCTGCGTGTCATTTTCGGAAGCAGTGGTTGTACCGACAAAAGTTTTTGCATCGGACATATCACTGTTTGTTGAAACCTCAACCTTAGCTTCTGCCTTGTCTTTGTCACAGTGCCAGCAAAGGTTAACCTGAGTCTGGTCTGCACCTACGTTAAGTGTAGGCAATGTGTTTTCTTCAATAAGCGATTCGTAGTACATATCCCACTCATCCTTCTCAAGTTTAGGTGCATCATAAGCTGCAGTTGAGCCGATGCTTAGCTGTAACAGCATAGCTGTACCGAGTAAAATAGCAATTACTTTTTTCATAATAACCCCCAAAAATATAAAAATAATGATAAATATTATACCAAAATTATGCTCAATTGTCAAAGCCTTTTTATTATTTTGACTATAAATATTTCAATAAAAAATACCCGGTGACTATTCGTGTGAGAATAATCACCGGGTGAAACTTTTTAAACTTTTAATCAGATAGTACCGAAGATAAACTTGCAGACAAAGAGAAGTGCGATTACGGTAACGGGGATATCCTTAGCCTTATATTTGCCTGTGAAAATGGTGATGAGTACGTATGCAATTGAGCCTATACCTATACCGTTTGCGATAGAGTAGGTGAGCGGCATCATAATAAGTGTGAGGAAGGCAGGTACAGCACTTCTCATATCTGTCATATCAACTTTGGAGAAGTTCTTGAGCATAAGAACGCCTACGAAGATAAGAGCGGGAGCTGTAGCGGCTGCAGGAATGATGCTTGCAAGGGGAGAGAGGAAGAGACATACAGCAAAGCACAGTGATGTGACAAGGCTTGTAAGACCTGTTCTGCCGCCTGCTGCAACACCTGATGCACTTTCAACAAATGTTGTAACTGTTGATGTGCCGCAAACAGAGCCTGCAACTGTTGCAATAGAGTCGCATGCCATTGACTTGTTGATGTCGATGGGGTCACCGTTTTCATCGAGCATGTTTGCTTCTGATGCTGTGCCGTAGATTGTTCCGATTGTGTCAAACATATCGACAAGGCAGAATGTTACGATAAGCATAATTACTGAGAATATGCTGCCGATCATTTCGCCTGAGAAAGCGTTTTTCCATGATTCAGCCTTGAAAATTGCTGTAATACCGATGTCAGCAAAGTCTTTGAAGGGCTGTGCAAAAGATGTCATTTCAAAGTTCGGAAGCTGCCATGTTGCAAGGTAGTAGATGACTGTTGTAGCGAGGATACCGATAAGAACAGCACCCTTTACTTTGAGCTTTGTGAGAATAGCTATAATAACAAAGCCGAGCAGTGCAATAATAGCCGGTGCAATATCTTTCCAGGCAGCGCCGTTGATTTTAACAAACTGTACAAGTGTGTACTGGTTAGCCTGAATAATACCTACATTCTGGAAACCGATGAATGCAATAAACAGACCGATACCTGCAGGTATAGCCTTCTTAATACAGTCGGGCATAGCCTTTGCAATATATGTGCGAAGACCAGTGACTGAAAGGAGAAGGAAAACAAGACCGGAAATAAGGATGATAACAAGACCTGCCTGATAACCCTTGATTACATCGCCGCCGTTTATAATCTGCGGCAGAACGAATGATGTGAAGAAGAATGAGTTAAGACCCATTCCGCAAGCTTGTGCGAAGGGAAGTTTTGCGTAGAATGCGTAAAGCAGTGTGCCGATAACAGCAGCGATTATGGATGCGATATATACTGCATTCCATATTGCGGGGATTCCGGGAACGTCAAAACTGAAACCGACAATCTGGTTGGGGTTGACAACTATGATGTATGCCATTGCAAAGAAAGTTGTAAGACCCGCAATGATTTCGGTTTTTACGTTTGAGCCGCGTTCGGAAATTTTGAAGAATTTGTCCATTGCTTCATCTCCTTATTAATTTGGATGACTGTATTATACCACATATTGTGTATAATTCAACAGTATTCACTTTAAATTTACAAAAAAATCCTCCCGAAATCATCAGAAATCGGGAGGAAGATGTTATACTGTTGCAAGCGGTTTGGATTCTTTTGTTTCTTTTTTATCAAAGAATGATGTGAAGTTTATCATAAACAGAAGGATATATGCAACCCACATCGGCAGATTTTCAATAAATGCGCTCTTGCCGACAAATACAAGCAGACCGAGCATAAGCAGAAGTATAGCTACAAAAACTACAGTTGCGACTATATATTTCTTGTCCTTTTCTCTGCATTTGTGAAGCAGAAAGATTATAACACCTGCTGCAGCGAGGAATGCGAAAATAAGTGCTGTTGCCCAGTGACCGATGCATCGGGGAGTCATAATTAATTCTATGCCTGCAGACGGAATATTAACGGTGAGATAAATTGATGCACAGCCAAGCGAAGTTATTATTACGCCGAGCTTACCGCTGTAGTTGTTCTTACGGTACATATAGAGTGTGTTTGTGAAAACTGAAAGTGAAGCGAGTACACCCCATGCCTTGAATTCCCACGGATATTTAAGGCCGAGCATACTTGCAGTAACGTCGGTGAGAATGTTGCCGAACTGTTCGGGATAGCTGAGGAATCCGTACCATGTTACAAAAGCGCAACCTGCAATCAGATTGATTATACAAAACACGGTTGTAGCTTTAGTCAACTTCTCTGCAAACAGAATCTTTTTAATAAAAAGTCCGTAGCAAAAAAGCAGAGCTGTCGAACCGATAACCCAAAGCCAATATACCAATTCGTTAGGGTATAACGGCATATAAAGCATGCCGTCGAACTTTGCAATGAATTCTTCTTTGGGAAGAGCTAAATCCGCTTGTGTAGGAATTATGTAGGGGTATTGATCCCAACTCATAAAGAAAGCCATCCATATTCCGTACGCAGCAGCAATTACTGCCCACAGCGAAGTATAAACCTTACTCATTTTATCTGACATATTAAATCACCTCATAAACTACTTTAACATTTTGAGTATTATAAATCAAGTTAATATGAATAACAATAGTTTATTTTTTTAGTTTCGGCAGTTTTGATTTGTTGGCGATTACAATAAGTTCCATACTTTTTTTCAGAGCAATTGAGGGGTCAACAACAGTGCTGATTTCGTTACCGTCTTTGATTGCGACTACGTTAATGGAGTATTTTTTACGCAAGCTTAATTCTATCAGATTTTTGCCTACCCATTCATCTTTGACATCAAGTTCCAACATGGAAACCTCATCAGAAAGCTCTATCATTTCTGAGAAACCGGATGTCAGCAGATTTTTTGCAAGGCGTATTCCCGATTCTTTTTCGGGGAAAATAACCTTGTCTGCACCTATGCGGGTCAGAATTTTCTGGTGCATCTCGCTGGAACATTTGACAATAACATTTTTGACACCTGCTTCCTTGCAGAGTGCTACAGCCATTACGCTGGACTCGAGGCAGCTTGCCATTGCAATGATTACAACATCTATGTTGGAAATTCCAAGTCTTTTGATAGTTTCCGGCTCAGTTATATCGGCACATTTACAAACAGGAATAGTTTCAATAGCATTGTTTACTGTGTTAATGTCAATGTCAACAGCAAGTACTTCTGCACCGTTGTTTACCAACTCTTCTGCAACGGCTCTTCCGTATCTGCCAAGACCTAATACTGCGTAAGTTTTATGAATACTCATAATAAAAATGTCCTTTCTTATCCGACGATAATCTGTTCAATCGGGTTTCTTACAATACTCTGGTTTTCTTTTCGCTGGCTGAATGCAATAGCAAGCGATATCGGACCAACTCTTCCGAGATACATAGTAGCCGTAATAATCAGCTTGCCGATGGTGTTGAGATAGGGGGTCAGATTTCTTGTCAGGCCTACAGTTGCCGTTGCACTTACGGTTTCGTACAGGATATCGAGTGCCGAGGCCTGAGTAACGGCAGAAAGTAAAACGGTTGAAGTAAACATAATAAGAAACGACATAAATGTTACCGCAACTGCTTTGCTTACGGCTTGCTTGGTAATCTGTCTTCCGAACAGTTCTGTGTCTTCTTTGTTTCGTATTGAACACAAAGCCGACACAACCAGAATGGCAAATGTAACGGTTTTGATACCACCGGCAGTTCCTACGGGAGAGCCGCCTATAAACATCAGCAGCAGACAAACTATTGTGGAGGCATTTGTGATACTCTCCTGTGGTAAGGTTGCAAAGCCTGCTGTTCTTGTTGTAACGGATTGGAATACAGAAGCCTGGATTTTTTCAAACAGTGTAAATTTTCCTATGGTTTCCGGGTTATTGTATTCAAAAACAAAAATCAAAAATGCACCGGCAAATATTAAAATAACGGTTGAGGTAATTGCAATTTTGCTGTGCAGAGTAAGCGAACTGAATAACTTGGATTTTTTGTTGAATGATTTTTTTATTACCCGCAATATATCCCACCATACGATATATCCTATACCGCCGGTAATTATCAGCGCACAGGTGACAGCGTTGATTACGGGATTCAGTGCATAGTTACAAAGACTGTTTTCTGCAATAATATCGATGCCTGCATTGCAAAAAGCCGAAACTGATGTAAATACAGAAATCCAGATACCTTTTGCTCCGAAATCGGGGATGAACACCGTCATATAAAGCAGAGCGCCGGTTGCTTCAATAATAAAGGTTCCCTTTACAACTTTTTTAACAAAACGGACAATGCCTGAAAGGGAGTTAAGGTTGAACGCATCCTGCAAAAGCATTCTGTCGTTGATTCCCATTTTTTTGTGCAGCAGTATCATTATGCCTGACATAATTGTTATTACACCCAGTCCGCCTATCTGAATCAGTATAAGAATAACAACTTGTCCGAAAATACTCCAGGAAGAAACTGTAGGCATTACTACCAGACCTGTTACACAAGTGGAGGTTGTTGCTGTGAAAAGTGCATCGGTAAACTCAGTTGCTTTGCCGTCTGCCGAGCTTATCGGTAACGAAAGCAGAAATGAACCTGCAAGTATTACGACAAGAAAACTCAGTAATATAATATGTGTTGTAGATATTGAAAACCGTTTTTTCATTATTCAATCATACACCTTATGTTTATTGTTAAAAAGCAGAAGGAACCAACATCCTCTGCAGACAGCCGGTTCCTTTCTGAAGTGCTTTTATTGATATTATTGTACCATACTGTGTTTTTTGAGTCAATAATAAAGTGTTATTTTAGTGTTGTGTCAGTGATAAGTATACAGACTATATTTTACAGATTTTTGTAAAATTCATTAAGATAAACTCTTCTGTTTTCCTTCATCGATATGTTAGCGGCCATACCTATACCGATAGACATCATACCTGCACGAGTGTCAGCCATCTGTCCGAGTGGGTCGCTTTTGCAGCCGATAAACAGGTTTTCTCTGATTTTTTCGTCAGCTCCGCCGTGACCTCCCGGGCCGTCCTGCGGTGCGTTTATTACTATTTTTTCACCTCTGCGGTTGAAAATGGTAATAACGTTGTTTACACCCTGGCCGAGGTCGGGATATCTCCAATCCATTTTACAGAATTCAAGGCGGCCTTCTGTACCGTTAAATGCGATTCTGAGACCTTCATACGGAGAATGTGCAGTAAGTGAATAGCTCATAACAGCGCCTTTTTTGTAAAGCACGTTGACACTTACAGAGTCCTCAATGTTAATTTCTTCGGAAAAAATACAACTGTCTCTGTAATAACCGTCCGCGTCCTCGCAAGCAAGATAGATTTTATCCATTGGCGGTCGATTGATATCAAGATAAAATTCGCAGGTTTTCTTGTGAGGGCAGGTGAGGCATCTCTCCGAGCGGTTTTCACGTGTCGGCCCGTAAAATCTCCTTGAGCCGTATGCGTTGACAGCAACGGGGTCATCGTTAAGGAACCAGTTTATAAGGTCAAAATGATGCGTTGATTTATGTACAAGCAGTGATCCTGAATTTTCTCTTTTGCGGTGCCAGCGTCTGAAGTAGTCGGCACCGTGCTCTGTGTCAAGCAGCCACTCAAAATGAACGCTGAGCACTTCGCCTATAACATTGCTCTGCATAAGCTCTTTTACCCTTGCAAAAAAGGGCAGATAACGCAGATTGAAAACAACAGTAACGGTTTTGCCCGATCTGATTTCAGCTTCCCTTATTGCGTTTGCCTTTTCAAAGGTTGTTGTCATCGGCTTTTCAACTATTACGTCACAGCCTGCATCCAGAGCTTTTATAACATAATAGTCGTGCATACTGTCCTTGGTTGTGACTATAACGGTATCGGGTTTGACGGTGTCGAGCATTTTGTCAAAATTATCGTAAACGGGCACGTCAACTCCGCCGAATTCACTTACAAGTGCCGCGCGCTTCGGGTTGATGTCGTAAACGCCGCATAATTCAATATGTTCTTTGAATTCTTTGAGTATAGGTTCGGCATATCCTTCGATACCGCGTATTCCGCAGCCTACCTGTACGAACTTTTTCATGGTATGCACCTCTGGGAAGTGTTTTGTTTGTTCTATTTTAGCACAAGGTATATTAAATTACAACAATAATTGCAACAAAGAAATTAATCCATTATTTGCGTTGACAAAGAAAAACCAAGACGGTAATATGTTTTTACATAAACTTTATAACATAAAATAAAAGGGTGGTGAAAATGTGGAAACTCAGAATGTATTTATTTTTATTACCGTAAGTATGCTTTGTATGTGCTTTGGCTGGGGTGTGCGTGGTGACTCTATAGGCGGAGAAAAGGGTGCGATGTTACCGGGTTTGCTTATGGGTGTTATGTGTGTATGGTACACAGGCTCAGAGCTTCTTATGCAAAACGTGTTTTTGTTTGCGGCCGCTTGTGCACTCGGCTATTTTTACGGCGGTATTGAGCCGTACGGCTCAACAATGGGTTTGATAATTCAACATGATAAACCTCGTTACAATCCGTCACTAGGCTATCTTGCTCTTGCCTTTAAGGGTTCAATCTGGAGCGGACTTGGTGCAGGTTTTCTGGGTGTCAGTTTTTCAGCGATGAGCGGTGTTGTTTACAAATGGTATGACTTTGTTATTTTCTTTGCTCTTGTACCGATTCTTCAGCAGATAGGCTACCGTGTTTTCAACACACCGTATGACCCCGACAACGGAATAATGCCTAAGGTTTGTTTTTGTGAGCGTAGCCGTGAAGAATGGGGTCGCAACCTTATGGTTGTTGCCGAGCTTCTTGTGCTTATGATTATCCGCCGCGATATTTTCGGTGTTATTATGTGGGCAGGCGGTGCTGTTGCAGGTGCTGTCGGCTGGGTTGTCGGTATTACGGTGTTTGATAAACAGCTTCATCCGCTGAAAAGCGGCAAGCGTATGTTTGGCAAATTCAGCGAAAAAGGTCTTGTTGACGGCTGGAAAATAATGGAGTTTATTCAAGGTTGTTTCAATGCTTTAGGTATATCAACGGCGTTTGTTCTCGGTTGGCCGATTGCCGCAAAGAATCTTGAACAGGCTGAGGCGGCAAGTAAGCTGTGGAATGTGTTACCTCTGAAGGTCGATACAATACTTTCCTGGGTGTTCTGCGTTCTTATTATTTGCACAGTATTTCTTTTTGCTGTTCCGTGGCATAAAGCAGGCAAACCGATTGAATCAAATACGCTTGAGCTTTTTGAGCGTCCGTGTTATATGGTTGCGCCTTTGTGTCTTGTTATGCTTGGCTCAACTACAATGGCAGGCATTATTTGCGGTTTTGTAATGTACTTTGTTATCGCACAGCACGATGCACTCGAGCGATTCAACGAGTATAAACATATAAGGCTCATTCGTGCAGTTCTTATTTTAATCGGTGCAGTGATTATTGCTGTCCAGGCATTCAGAGGATTTAAGCTGTGGGAAGTCTGGATATTCTGCTGTTTCGGCTATCTGATATTCAATATTGCAGTTATTTTTCACCCTGACAAGATTAAGGTGAAGCGCCGAAAAGCTGAAAATTTTACTCAGTTTGCAGTTTCATTCGGCGGCGCTGCAACTGTCCAGCCGTTTTTCTGGCTGCTTGCAACGGTAATGTGTATGTTCGGATTTTTCAATTTCAGATAAAAGCATTTTATGAGGTACGGCGTATGTGTAAAGCGTATGCCGTACCTTTTATTAAAATATATTCTTAAAAAAGATTGACATAATATATTATAAAAAATATAATATATATGCTAAAATGCGAAATCTGTTCTATTTTTAAGAATTGAGAGGTTATTGTTATGTTACTGTATATCGATCCCGGTACAGGCAGTATGCTTTTTACAGTGCTTATAGGTGTGCTGGGTGCGGCTTTTTATGCTGTGAGAATGCTTTTTATCAAGCTCAGATTCAAGCTTGGTGGCGGTAAAGCGGATACAGCTTTAAAATCAGAGTCTTTTGTAATTTTTTCCGATGATAAAAGATACTGGAAGGTGTTCGAACCTATTTGCCGTGAAATGGATAAAAGAGGCAAAGAGATATTGTACATAACAGCTTCGCCTGATGACCCTGCACTGAAATGTGAATACAAGGGTCTCAGAGTAGAGTGTATTGAGAATAAGAACAAACTGTTTACAAGACTGAATTATCTGCGTGCGGATATTGTGCTGTCGACAACTCCCGGTCTCGATGTTTATCAGTGGAAGCGTTCGAAAGACGTTAAGTATTACGTACATATTCCTCATGCAGCAGGCGGCCTTACAATGTACAGAATGTTCGGCCTTGATTATTATGATGCCGTTCTTTATTCAGGTGACTTTCAGGCGGAGGATATACGTGCTCTGGAAAAACTCCGCAATCTGCCTGCAAAAGAGCTTGTTGAAGCAGGTATACCGTATATGGATGAAATGGCTAAAGCCTATGAATCAGCTGAGCCGATAGGTGAGCATGAGCGTACTGTATTGTTAGCTCCTACATGGGGTCCCAGTGCGTTGTTCGCAGTAAGCGGAGGCAAGATAATAGAGCATTTGCTGAATACGGGTTACCATATTATAGTCCGTCCTCATCCGCAGTCTTTTACATCAGAAAAAGAAATGCTGGACAAGCTGATGGCAGAATACCCGGAATCAGAACAGCTTGAATGGAACAGCGATACCGATAATTTTAATGTATTGCACAGAGCGGATATTCTTGTTTCGGATTTTTCGGGCGTATTCTATGATTTTGCATTTATTCATAACAAACCTATAATTTATACCGATGTAAATTTCAATCTGGATGTGTATGATGCCTGGTGGATTCAGGATCGTCCCCTTTGGCTTTATTCCGCTTTGCCGAGAATCGGCTGCAAGCTGACCCCTGATAATATGAGCAATATTAAAGAACTGATAGATGAATGTCTTACGGATGAATATTATGCCGAGGGCAGACAGGCTGCAAAGAATGAGACATGGGCGAATATCGGAAGAGGCGCAGAAATAGTTACCGATTATTTAATTAACAAACAAAAAGAGCTTTCAGATAAGGAGGAGAAATAAAAATGTCATTTGTTTCAATCCTTGAAACTCTGGTTTTGGGTCCTCTGAAACTGATTTTTGAGTTTATTTATCAGGCTGCAAACACTATTGTGCATAATCCCGCATTGGCAATAATTGCGATGAGCCTTGTTGTCAATGTGCTGTCATTCCCTTTGTACAGACGTGCAGATATAATGCAGGAAGAAGCAAGAGATATTGAAAATAAGCTTCGTGACGGAGTGAATCATATTAAAAAGTCGTTTTCGGGCGACGAAAGAATGATGATGCTCCAGACTTATTACAGACAGAACAACTATAAGCCGACACAGGCAATAAAGGGCTCGACATCGCTTTTGCTTCAGGTGCCCTTTTTTATGGCGGCATATAACTTCCTGTCAAATTTGCAGGATTTGAAGCATGCATCATTCGGTCCTATAGCAGATTTGGGCGAGCCTGACGGCTTGCTTGTAATAGGCGGTATAGCAATCAATATTCTTCCTATTCTGATGACGGCCATAAACTTTGTTTCAAGCACAATTTATCTGAAGGGTTTTCCGCTTAAGAATAAGATTCAGATATACGGAATGGCAATATTATTCCTCATATTGCTTTATCCTTCACCCTCGGGTCTGGTGTTCTACTGGACTTGCAACAACTTCTTCTCATTGTGCAAAACCATTCTGTACAAGGTTAAGAATCCGCAGAAGATTCTGAGTGTAATCGCTTCATTGGCAGGTATTGGTGTAATAGCCTTTGGCTTGTTTGCTTACAATGGTTCTGTATTTAGAAAAGCTTTCGTTATTATTGTCGGCTTGATGTTGCAGGTTGGCTTGTTTATTCCTGCAATTAAGAAATTCACATCAAAGCATATAAAGCCAATAACTGCACAGCCCGACAATAAACTGTTTACCATAGGTTCGTGTTTCCTCTCAATACTTTGCGGTGCACTGATTTCATCGGCGCTTATTGCAGATTCACCGCAGGAGTTTGTCGACGTAACGTATTTTTATCATCCGCTGTGGTTTGTTTTAAGCTCGTTCTGCTATTCCGTAGGTCTGTTCGTGATATGGCTGAGAGTCTTTTACTGGTTGTCAAATGATAAGCTTAAGGTCATTTTTGACAGAGCAGTATGGGTTTTGTCAGGCGTAATGCTTGTCAACTATATGTTCTTCGGAAGAAAATACGGCAATATTTCTTCAGAGCTTGTCTATGATAACGGAATAAAAAGTGCCCTGAGTGAAAAGATTATCAATATAGTTGTCTGGATTGTTCTTATCGCAGTGCTGAGTTTTGTTGTCAGCAAATGGAAAAAAGCGGCATCAAGTGTTTTGCTTGTTGCTACACTTGCTATAGGCGTTATGTCATGCGTAAATGTGTACACTATTAAAAAATCCATTGATACAGTTGATTTTACTGCCGGTGCGGATATGCCGAGCTTTAAGCTTAATAAAAACGGCAAAAACGTTGTTGTTATAATGCTTGACCGTGCTATAGGTACATATGCACCGTATATTTTAAATGAAAATCCTGAACTGAAACAACAGTTTGACGGATTTACGTATTATTCGAATACGCTTTCATACGGTATATCAACAAATTTTGCAAGCACTCCCTTGGTTGGCGGATATGAATACACTCCGGTTGAGATGAACAAAAGAGATTCAGAGTCTCTGGTCAAGAAACACAATGAGGCTTTGTTGGTTATGCCGGTTATGTTTTCTGAAAACAATTTTGATGTAACGGTCTGTGACCCGCCTTATGCCAATTACAAATGGATTCCCGATTTGTCTATATATGATGATTATCCGGAGATTGATACGTATATCACAAAAGGTAAATTTCAGTCTGTTGAACAGAAAGCACAGAGCAATGTTATAAACAGAAGAAATATTTTTTGCTTCAGCCTGATGAAATGTATGCCTATGTTTACACACGGCTACCTTTATGACGGCGGCGTTTATTGCAAAACAGAGTCATTCGGAGAGGTTCTGTATTCTACTTATGTAATAGAGAATCCTTCTGTTGCGAAAGGTCATAACAAAACTTTCCTGAAGAATTATACGGTTCTGGAAAATATGGCAACCATGACAGAGATAACCGACTCAAGTGAAAACACTTTTTTGTTTATGTCAAATGATACAACACATGAAGCAGTTCTTCTTCAAACTCCGGGATATGTTCCTGCCGAAAAAGTAGATAATACTCAGTATAATGCTGCACATACAGACAGATTTACGATTGACGGTAAGACAATAAATGTCAAAAATAATTATCAGATGTCGCATTATCATTCCAATATGGCTGCATATATTCAGATTGGAAAATGGCTGGATTATCTGAGAGAAAACGGCGTGTATGATAATACGAGGATCATAATTGTTGCAGACCACGGTAAAGCTGTCGGTTCATCCGAGATTTATAATTCTGAAAGCTTTAAACACGAAGAATTCACTGAAAGGCTGACTGCGGAATCTTATTATCCGTTGCTTATGGTAAAAGATTTCAACAGTGAAGGCTTTAACATATCGGATGAGTTTATGACAAATGCCGATGTTCCGACGCTTGCGACACAAGGTCTGATAAGTAACCCTGAAAATCCGTTTACAGGAAAGCCGATTAACAGCGATGAAAAATATGCGCATGATCAAATTGTTATCATGTCAACGCATACACAGACCGGAAAGCATAAAGGTAATACATTCCTTCCTGCGATGTGGGCATCGGTTTCGGATAATTTGCACGATCAGAAAAACTGGGCTTATTACGAAAAAGAAACTGTTCTCAAAGAGCATAAGTTGCCTTGAGCTGCTACCGAAAGATAACGATTTTTATATGTTTGTCTTCCGAGAGAAAGTAATTATACAGCAATATGTTCTGCAAAATGATTGACATAGTCATAATCTGAAAATGCAAATTGATTTTTATGTACAGACAAAATATGAGAACCTTTCGGTTAAGATGGAGGGGTTAAATGACATTTGTTTTAATCCTTGAAACGCTGATTCTTGGGCCGCTGAAGCTGCTTTTTGAGCTCGTTTATCAGGTTGCAAACAGTATAATGTACAATCCTGCATTGGCAATAATTGCGATGAGCCTTGTTGTCAATGTGCTGTCATTCCCTTTGTACAGACGTGCAGATATAATGCAGGAAGAAGCAAAGAGTGTTGAGAATAAGCTTCGTAACGGAGTGAATCATATCAAAAAGTCGTTTTCGGGCGACGAAAGAATGATGATGCTCCAGACATATTACAGACAGAACAACTATAAGCCGACACAGGCAATAAAGGGATCTACATCACTTTTGCTTCAGATACCGTTTTTTATGGCGGCATATAACTTCCTGTCAAATTTGCAGGATTTGAAGCATACATCATTTGGCCCGATTGCCGATTTGGGTGAGCCTGACGGTTTGCTTATAATAGGCGGTATAGCAATCAATATTCTGCCTATTCTGATGACTGCCATAAACTTTGTTTCAAGCACAATTTATCTGAAAGGTTTTCCGCTTAAGAATAAGATTCAGATATACGGAATGGCAATTTTATTCCTAATATTGCTTTATCCTTCGCCTTCGGGTCTGGTGTTCTACTGGACTTGCAATAACTTCTTTTCGTTGTGCAAAACCATTCTGTACAAAGTAAAGAATCCTCAGAAGATTCTGCGAGTGATTGCTTCGCTGGCAGGTATCGGTATAATTGTATACGGTTTGTTCTTCTTTAACAGAAACATAAAGAAAAGGATGCTCGTTATTTTTGTGGGCGTGTTACTGCTGGGAGGATTGTTTGTTCCTGCAATCAAAAAGTTCACGGCAAAGCACATAAAGCCCATAACTGCACAGCCCGACAATAAACTGTTTACCATAGGTTCGTGTTTCCTTGCAATACTTTGCGGTGCACTGATTTCTTCGCAGTTAATTGCAGATTCGCCACAGGAGTTTGTTGACATAACGTATTTCTATCATCCGCTTTGGTTTGTTTTAAGCTCGTTCTGCTATTCAGCAGGTCTGTTCCTGATTTGGCTGAGAGTCTTTTACTGGCTGGCGAGTGCAAAAGTTAAAGTGATTTTCGGTAGGGCAGTGTGGGTGTTGTCAGGTGTAATGCTTGTTAACTATATGTTTTTCGGAAGAAAATACGGCAATATTTCTTCGGACCTTATTTACGACGAGGGAATACAGAGTGCTCTCAGCGAAAAGATTATCAATATAGTTGTCTGGGCTGTTCTTATTGCAGTATTGAGCTTCATTGTAAGCAAATGGAAGAAAGCAGCATCAAGTGTTCTTATTGTTGCTACACTTGCAATCGGCGTTATGTCATGCGTAAATGTGTACACTATTAAAAAGTCTATTGATACTGTTGACTTGAGTGCAAGCTCGGAAAGGCCGAGTTTCAAACTTAATAAAAACGGAAAAAACGTTGTTGTTATAATGCTTGACCGTGCTGTAGGTACATACGTACCGTATATTTTTAATGAAAAGCCGGAGCTGAAGCAACAATTTGACGGATTCACGTATTATTCAAATACAATTTCATACGGACTTTCTACAAATTTTGGCACCCCACCGTTGTTGGGCGGATATGAATATACTCCGGTTGAAATGAACAAAAGAGATTCAGAGTCTCTTTTAAAGAAGCACAATGAATCTTTGCTGGTTATGCCGGTTCTTTTTTCTGAAAATAATTTCGATGTAACGGTATTTGATCCGCCTTATGCAAATTATAAATGGATTCCCGATTTGTCGATATATGATGATTATCCTGAGATTGATGCATATATCACAAAGGGTAAATTTCAGTCTGTTGAACAGAAAGCACAGAGCAATATAGTAAACAGAAGAAATTTCTTTTGTTTCAGTTTGATGAAATGTATGCCGGTGTTGACGCATAGTTTCTTTTACGATGATGGTTTTTATCGCAAAACCGAGTCATTCGGAGAACGCTTGTACTCTAATCAAGTAATAGAGAATCCTTCTGTTGCAAGAGGTTACGACAAATCATTCTTGAAGAATTATACGGTTCTGGAAAATATGTCAACTATGACAGAGATAACGAACTCAAGCGAAAACACATATCTGTTTATGTCAAATGACGTAACGCATGAACCTTCTATCCTTCAAATGCCGGGGTACGTTCCGGTCGAGGAAGTGGATAACACTCAATACGATGCAACACACGCAGACAGATTTACGCTTGACGGTAAAGCTATAAATGTCAAGTCTGTAAACCAGATGTCGCATTATCATTCCAATATGGCTGCATTTATTCAAGTTGGAAAATGGCTGGATTATCTGAGAGAAAACGGTGTTTATGACAATACAAGAATAATAATTGTTGCAGACCACGGTAGGGCAGTAGGTTCTTCAAATGATTTTGTGTGTAAAGATTTCAGCTATGAAGGCGTAACTGCTGAATCTTATTATCCGTTGTTTATGGTAAAAGATTTTAACTCTGAAGGCTTTACAGTATCGGATGAATTTATGACCAATGCAGATGTTCCGACTCTTGCAACACAAGATATCATAAGTAATCCTGTAAATCCGTTTACAGGAAAGCCGATTAACAGCGACGAAAAATATGCGCACGATCAGTTTATTATTGTATCAACCGACTGGAGACTCGATAATTATACGGACAGCAATACCTTCTTACCTTCAAGATGGGCATCTGTTTCAAAGGATTTACGTGACCAGAAAAACTGGGCTTATTATGATGAGGAAGTTATTCTCAAAGAACATAAGCTGCCTTGATTTTTTGATGCAATACGGCTAAATATTAAGCTCCGCAATACATTATGTATTGCGGAGCTTTTGTGATATATAGAGCTAAGAAACATAGCAATCAGCTATGATATGGATTCTCTCGTTTTATTTCTTTACAACAGGCACCCAAATTTCACTATAGTAATCGGGGTTGTTCATATTTCCTTCGGTATAAGCTTCAATATCCATTTCATATGTAGGCTCATAGCCTGA
Organism: Clostridia bacterium; assembly: GCA_017516485.1. GTDB lineage: Bacteria > Bacillota > Clostridia > Oscillospirales > Acutalibacteraceae > UBA8612. Next base: position 1,313 of record JAFXCH010000008.1, on the reverse strand, counting down.
TGTCGGGAAGAATTCTGAAACAATTTTATGCCACATATCTTGCATTGCATTCGGCATTGCACCCTTACACTCAAACACAGCCCATGCTCTTGCGGGAATGGTGTTTTTCCTGAAACCCTCAGGAATTACAGTATTATTATCGCATTTCGCTGCAATTGAATAATCGAATGTCTTTGAATCTTCAGAAAGATTTCCGTAGCACACTCCGAAAATAAACGTTCTGTCTGTTGTTAATTCTGTCAACATTTTTACTGTTCCGTCTTTGTGAGAACGAGTCCAAAAATCAGGAATACTCTTGGCATTTTCTGAATTATCAACAGTATGTGTTTCCATTTTTTCGATAATGTCAAAAGCCTCTTTTTCAATAATTTTGTAGTCCATTATATTGCCTCCGCTTAATGAAATTTTCACAGAAAGGCGAGAAAAAGATTTGAGCTTTGAGCCGTCCTTTTTAGCTTCAGATGGTGTTATACCGTGAAACTTTGTAAAAGCTCTTGTAAAACTTTCAGGACTTTCATAACCGTATTTCAATGCTATATCAATTACTTTGACATCAGAAGCACACAACTCAGAGCCGGCAAGTGTAAGCCGTCTGTTTCTGATATAATCGCTGAGAGTAATACCGCATAATATGCTGAAAATTCTCTGGAAATAAAAACCCGAACAAGCAGCCTCTTTTGAAATCAAATTAAAGTCTATTTCATCGGTAAGGTGCTCTTCGATATAATTTATTGCATTCTGTATGCCCGTAACCCAATCCAAATCGCTCACCCCTTTGTGTGATTACATTATAGCTCAAAGAACATATGACATCTTGACTTTTTATGCTCACTATTGTACGAACGGATTTTAACACAATTTATTATTTGATTCAACAAACAATATGGGAAATAAATTCCATACAAGCTGATTTCAAAGTAAACTTGTATGTGATTTGTACGTAATTGTCTTTTACACTACCATAGTTTGAAGATATGCTTAACTTTTATAAACTATAATTTGTTTGTTGACTATACTTTAGTAGCGTGTTAAAATTTGGGCGGAGGTGTTTTTATGAAAATGCTCAATAAATTTTTCTGTGTCGTGCTTTGCTTGTGCATAATTGCTTCGGCAACGGTCTTTGCCTCGGCGTCCACGGGTACGGTTTACTATGTTGATTCAATAGCCGGAGATGACTCCAACAGTGGCCTATCGCCCGACAAGGCTTTTAAGACAATCGAAAAAGCTGCTTCGATTTTATATTACGGTGGGGACAGCGTTCTTTTCAAGGCAGGCGGTGTTTACATAGGTAATTTTGGTGTTATGGGAACTTC
>JAFXCH010000007.1 GCA_017516485.1 Clostridia bacterium | reverse complement strand
TGGCTCGGCGACCCAATGCATCCGCATTCGGTACCCGCCTCACCGCTTTTTGCTGAAAACAGTACACTGTACTGTTTTTTTACGCAAAAACTCTCGCGGGTCAAGAGGCCTTATACAAAATCTGACACAACAAAAAAGAAGCAGCCTTAACCTAAAGGTTAAAACTGCTTCTTGGTCCGAGTGGCGAGACTTGAACTCACGGCCTCTTGACCCCCAGTCAAGCGCGCTACCAACTGCGCCACACCCGGACAACGATAGATATATTATCACATTTAATTACAATATGCAATACCTTTTTTGAAAAAATTTAAAAATTTTTTGGCTGGTCCGGTGAACCTGCTTTTACAGAATAACCAATGTATATAAATTCTGTTTTTTCTGTTGTTAATTATATCGGATTATAGTATAATCAACTCATAAATAAAATGAAAGGTGATAGTATGAAAAAATTAATATCGGTCATTTCTTTGGTTATGGTGCTTGTAATTGCTTTCGGCAGTGTAACGATCTGCGGTGCGCAGGATTCTGTACCTGAAATTAAGGCTTATGAGGTTGTTAACCTTAACGGCGTTAATATCGAGTATGGTATTTACGGCAATCTTGATGCCGAGCCGCTTCTGCTTTTGCCGCCCAACGGTGGTGATATGCACAGCTTCGACGGCAGCATCTTGCCCGAAATGGCAAAGCATTTTAAAGTTATCTGCTTTTCTCCGAGGGCTACAGGTAAGTCTGATTGGGTAGAGGGCGGTATGACATTTGAAGCTATGGCTGATGACCTTGCTAATCTGCTTGACTATCTGAATATCGAAAAAACAAAAATTTTTGGTTTCAGTGACGGCGGCAACCTCGGCGTTGTATTTACCCTTGCACATCAGGAAAGGGTAGAGTCACTTGTAATTATGGGCTCTAATATCAATACATGGGGCACAAATACATTTGATCAGATTCAGATTACATATCAGTATATAATCCTCTGTATTGAAGCTTGGCTTTACGATGATATTGAGTATGCTCGCAGACGCGATATTAAAGGAATGATGGTAGGTCAGCCGAGTCTTACATTTGAAGATATTTCTGCAATCAAAGTGCCTGTATTCAATATCTACGGTGAGCACGATATGATTCAGCGCTGGCACTCTAAAAAAATTACACGTTCCATTGAAGGTGCACAGGAGCTTATGGTTGTCGGCGGCGGACACAGTAGCTGCTTTGAGCAAACCGAAACGGTTATCAATCCTGCACTTCTTAAATTCTACGGCGTAATTCAATAAAAGAAACTGCTTACATCGAGTTTTGTGCGATGTAAGCAGTTTTTAAATTTATACTATACTTGATGCAATAAATACGAGGAATACAAAGAAACCTGCGTAGGGAAGGATTACAGGCATAATTGGAAGTGCGAGAAGTGAAGAAATAAAACCTGCACCAACCTTAATTGCCATTGTGCTTTCTGCTTCGGAAATGTTCTGCCAAATGAAGTAGATGTCATCACCGTCTCTGCAGAATTGGTCAAGACCAACACTTGCCTTGTTTTCAACTTCACCAAATCCGCATTCCTTAAGGCCATCGGCAACAAGGTCTCTCATTTCTTCATCTTTGAAAGTGATTCTTGCTTCAAGTCTGAGCTCGTCTGCAGGCTCTTCCTGGCGAAGGTGACCGTTCTTAAAGCCTGTACACCACCAGTATTTGTCATACTCGCGTGTGAATTCTCGTACGTAGTTGCCGTTGATATCCTGATGATAAAGAGTCATTTCCATACCGAGCCAGTCTTCTTTAGCTGCACAGCTGTACATTGCCCATTCACCGACACCGTCTTCTGAATGCGGTCTGTTGTAAATGCCGATTTCACCGCCGTAGAAGATCATACCGTACTGACCCTTCCACATCTGAAGCATCCAGTCTTTGTTTTCGTAGGTGAAGAAAACGCGGACATAGTCATATTCGAGAAGGATATAAGGAGAAACAAAGTCGTAAATTTTACCGAAACCGAAGTTGTACTGCCATGCTTCCTTGTCGTTGGTGTAGTAGTAGTCATCAATATAACTGTACTGATAACTGAGCACCTGACGTTTTGTGAGGAAGTCCTGGATAAAATTACCCTTTTTTACTACGTTGATTGCGAACTCACCGTTGATTGTTTCGCCGTCAATTGTAGCTGATGCAGTGATGATAACTTTGCCGGGAGCCACGCCTTTTACAACACCTTCAGAATCAACTGTTGCAATTTCAGGGCTGAGGGAAGTCCAGATTATCTCAGGCTGAGTATCTGTGTTGGTAACTGTTGCCTCAAGCTGAATGGTTTTGCGGACAGTGACGGTAAGGTTTTCACTTGTGATAACAAGTGCGTGGCTGATTTTTTCACTGTCTTCGTTACCTTCATCGGTTTCTGCACAGTAGGAACCGAGTGCAACATAACCGAAAAGTGAAATCATAACCAGAAAAATTGATAAAAACTTAAGACCTGTCTTTTTTAAGTTCATTGGAATTTTCCTCCATATAAAAATATACGATATAATATTATATACATTTTTTTTGTAAAAGTAAATAGCTTTACAGAAAATTTCTATGTTGCTTAAGCGACAAAACAAGTCAATTCTGATGATTTGAGTAACAAATAAGTAAATAATATTTATTGCAAAAACAATCTTTATTTTAATCTCAGCTTCCTATCGACAAAAGGTAATAACTGTGTTAAAATTAACTAAAATGAAACTGATAGGAGATATCTTTTATGAGCGCGATAGTTTATTTTTTCTCATACCTGCTTTCGCTTATTCTTGCGTTGCCCGGTATTGTTATTTCCGGCGGTGAGTCAAAAAACGATTATTCGTTTACCGTTGAAACATCACAGCTCGGTGATGTTGTTCCGAATACACTCAGCAACATAAATGTATGGGATATGCAGGGTACAAACCTTTTTACAAACCCCAGACTCAATGAAAAATATAACATAATGGAGTTTGTTGAGTACATACAGCTTATGCAGTGTACGGGCGGTAATGCTCAGCGTGATCTTTTTGTCGACCCGACAAACTACGATGTGCTCGACGATTACGATTTTTCACCGCTGATTGAGAATTGTAAGGGTATTCTCACCCTCGGTGCGAAGCCTCACCTTAAGCTCGGCAGTGTTCCGATGAAGTATTCTCAGAATGCTATCAAGGGTGCGAACTTCGATACTAACCTCTATCCGCCCGATGATTATGACGTATATTACGATTATATGGTTGCTATGGCAAAGGCACTTGTTGATGAATTCGGCGCAGAGGAAGTGCTTACCTGGCGTTTCGGTGTTATGACCGAGTTTGAAAACTCCGACTGGTTTATGGCACCTGACGGTGACCCGCAGAAAACAGCAGAGGCTTATTGCAAGCTTTACGATTATACCATTGCCGCCCTTCAGCAGGAGATAGGTGAAGATGTCTTTGTCGGTGCACACGCAATGGCTGTTACCGAAGGTCTCTGGGATGAAAAAATCTTTATCGAGCACTGTGCGAGCGGCACTAATTACAAAACAGGTGAAAAGGGCACACGAATCTGCTTCCTTTCAGCTTCGTTCTACGATAATCGCCCCGGTGAATATACAAAGGGCTATACCTTGCCCGAAACAATAGCTCATCTTCAGCAGCTTGCAAAGGATGCAGGTCTTGAAGATCTCATCTTCGGTGTTGATGAAGGCAGAGTTCTCTGGGGTCTGGATTCAGGTGCAGATGATAATCAGCTTCTTACACGTATGGTAGGCGATACTTATCAGGCTGCTTATGATGCGAGACTTAACAAGCAGCTTATCGACCAGGGCGGCGACTATTTCTCATCCTGGGGTTACCTTTCAGGCGGTCTCTATGACGGTTATCCTACTGTAAGCTACCATGTTGCAAGCCGACTTGCAACTTTCGCAGGCAGTAAGCGTGTTGTCACAGAGTCGGCTAAGAAGGGTGTTATTTACGGTGCAGAGGTTGAGGCTCTTTCAGCTTATGATGGCGAAACTCTCCGAATTATGGCTTACAACTTCAAAAACGATATCGATTATAATAAAACGGCCGACCTCAGTTTTGATGTTGATGCTTCCGTATTTAATTCCGATAAAGTAAACGTTACTGTTTATACAGTTGATGACAGCTGTAACTATTTTGATGAGTGGCGACAGGACAGAGAAAAATACGGTATCGGCGATGACTGCTTCGGCTGGTCACCCGATGACCCGCAGATTGAGAATTCGGTTACTCTCAAGGACCCTACAGCACGTGAGCTTTATTTTAATGAGCTTGCAGAAAAATATGAGCAGTGTGCTCAGCTTAAACCCGTAACATATACTGCAGATGTAGTAGACGGCAGGGTAGTGCTTGAGTCTTCGCTTGCAGCAAACGGTGTTGTATTCTTTGAGGTTACAGCTGCAAAATAATTTACTTTGTTTTAACTTATGTAGTTTATAATTAACTCAAGGAGGTTGATCTATTATGAAGAAAATCATCAGTGTTATTTTATCGGTCACTATTATACTTTCGGCATTCTGCGTAACAGCCTATGCATCCGACACAAAAACTCAGGGCTTTATCGATGATGTTGTAGAGTCTAAATCAATTTGTATTGAGTTTGATAACGATGCGCTTAACAGCTATTCGATTCCTTTTCAGGATTTAAAGCTTTACATAAAATCTGTCGATAATGCAGAAGGCGAGCCCGAGCTTAAAATTGCCGCAACAGCAAAGCTCTGGTTCTTTAACGTAAAGCTTCTTATGGTTGACGGTGAGATTTATGCTTATCTTCCTTTGGTCAGCTTTTGCGTAAGCGATATTCTCGGCGGCAGTATTGATTTCTCCGCTCTTTCAGGCGATTTTGTTGAAGCTTTCGGAGGAGCTACACTTCAGGTTCTTGATTGTCTTAAGCTCAAGTCGGCAGGCGAGAAAGATACAGATAAATACGGCAAGGTCTATGTTGAAGAGTTTATTCCCGATATCAGAAAAACACTTGATGTTGCTGTTGAAAACGGCGTTCTCGAAATTCCCGAAGACTCTGATTTTGCAACTATGAGTGACGAGGAAATCCGTGCTTATCTCGGAAATCTCGGTCAGCAGGGTAAGAATGTGCTCAGAATGCTTGATTCAAATGCAACTTTCTACTATGACGGTGAAGGTAAGCTTATCGCTTTTGATATCGTGCTTTATGACCTTATCGATGACAGTGCCGAGCTTAATTCAAACGACCTGCTCCCTGTTAAAGCAGAGTCAATAACATCCGCTGTTGATGACAGTGTATTCGAAAAGCCTATTACTTTCTTCGATCTTTCATCACTTTTATCAATGATTTTAGGTATGCTTCTTGCCTGAAATTAGTGCTTGACATCTTTTTTCAGCGGTGATATAATACACCTAATTTAATAAGTTACAAACCGTTGATGCGGAGATAACGGCGAAAAATGCCTTTACAGAGAGCCCGCGATGCTGAAAATCGGGTAAGAAACAGTTCGTCAAATGGACCGCGGAGGGTGCAGTCAAATGTGTATTATTGCACAGAGTATTCTGCGACGTAACGGCACGCGTTAGTTGTCGGGGGTATGTCAGTACCCTGTAAAGCGTACACTTTTTGTGTAAATCAAGGTGGCACCGCGGATAATAAGTTTATTCGTCCTTGACAGAATCTCAATTTCTGTCAAGGGCTTTTTATTTTTTTTACGGAGGCGAACAATATGTTTAAACTTTCCGCACGATGGCGTAACGAAACTTAATATAATAAACTGTAAAAATTCTTATAATCGGAGGAAATAAAAATGATACATAACGGTATTGATTTTGAAACCTATTTTAATAACTATCCCGATAAGGACGGCTATTTCGGCAAGTACGGCGGAGTTTATATTGATGATAAACTCAAGGCTGCAATGGCTGAAATTACCGAAGCCTATTACTCAATCTGCCAGTCTCGCAAGTTTATTGCCGAGCTTCGCAGAATCCGTAAGGAGTTTCAGGGCAGACCTACTCCCGTAACTCACCTCGAGCGTCTTTCCGATGCACTCGGCGGTAAGGTTCAGCTTTATGCAAAGCGTGAGGACCTCAACCATTCGGGTGCTCATAAGCTCAACCACTGTATGGGTGAGGCTCTTCTTGCAAAGTATATGGGTAAGAAGAAGGTTATTGCCGAAACAGGTGCAGGTCAGCACGGCGTTGCACTTGCAACAGCTGCAGCGTATTTCGGCCTTGAGTGCGATATTTATATGGGCTCTGTCGATATCAAGAAGCAGGCTCCGAATGTTGCACGTATGAAGATTCTCGGCGCAAATGTTGTCGAAGTTACACACGGTCTCAAGACTCTCAAAGAAGCTGTTGACGCAGCTTTTGAAGCATACAGCAAGGAATATAACGATGCTATCTACTGCATCGGTTCAGTCCTTGGCCCTCATCCTTTCCCGATGATGGTTCGTGATTTCCAGAGTGTTGTCGGTATTGAGGCAAGAGAGCAGTTTGTCGATATGACAGGTCATCTGCCCGATGCTATTGTTGCTTGTGTCGGCGGCGGTTCAAATGCTGCAGGCCTTTTTGCAGGCTTCCTCAATGACCCTGTTGATATCTACGGCATTGAGCCTCTCGGCAGAGGTCCGAAGCTTGGTGACCACGCTGCAAGCCTTAAGTACGGCACAGAGGGCATTATGCACGGCTTCAACAGCATTATGCTCAAGGATGAAAACGGCGAGCCTGCTCCTGTTTACTCGGTTGCAAGCGGTCTTGACTATCCGTCATCAGGTCCCGAGCACGCATTCCTTCAGGAAATCGGCAGAGTTAAGTACGACGTTATCGACGACGAAGAAACAATCGACGCTTTCTTCAAGCTCTCCCGTATGGAGGGTATTATCCCCGCAATCGAAAGCTCACACGCAGTCGCTTACGGTATGAAGCTCGCACAGCGTATGGAGCACGGCTCAGTTCTTATCAACCTCTCCGGCAGAGGCGATAAGGATATGGACTACATCATTGAGAATTACGGTATAAGATAAAAAATATAAAACACCGCCCGGCAGATGGTTTTATCTGTCGGGCGGTTAACTTTTTATGCGTTTTTTCAGTCTTTTTCAATCGGTGTTATAACAGGCTTGCCGAATTTGTCGAGCAGTACGGTCATACCGCCTGCGTATCCGTTGAAGCCGAATATATAGTTCACACCTGTCTCTTTATCAACGAGTATTTCTACACCGCTTAATGAGCCCTGAGAATAGACTTTTTCAAATCTGTTATCTTTTTTCGGCATAAGGTTTACTCTCCTTAAATTAATTAGAATATGTAGTCAAAGAACTGTGCTATTCTCTCAAAAAGATTGCGGAAGAAATCAGCTATCTTTTCAAAGAAGCTCTTTTCAGGTGGCTCATAACTGCCTTCGGGTACAATCATAACATACGGCTTTTCAATGTCTTTACCTGTTGAAGTCACCTCAATCTTTTTAAGATAAGAGCCGTCAACATTATCACTGCAGTAGAACTCTATACCGGAATAAATTTCACTGTCTTTAATGGCGGAAAGAGATGAAAAAGCTTGATCGTAGCCGCTTGCAATAACGGTTGAGTCGAATATTTCTATATCTAGATGAACATCGAAATCAATATTTGAAATTGCGCCTGTGATACCGATACTTCCGTTGTTGGGATATTCGTATGACGGAATGTCAAATCCGCCGCTCTTGCCGGCTATTGCTGTTACACTGCTGTTGTCAACAACATACATATGTCGGCAACGTACCGCACTGTTACAGTCAAACCACATTTTTGTTACGTTTTCGTCAACGATAGTGTCGCCGGTTTCAATATAAACCGTGCTGTTATCGCGCACATAAAATTCATCACAGTCGATACCGAAAACGACAGCCCTTGAGGGTGCAGAGGCATAATAGTTACCTGTTTTTATGTTGAGTGTTGAGCCTTCGGTTACTTCAATGTGTCCGAATCTTGATTGATCTGTGCCGGCTTGAATACCTGTGGACTCAAATGAACCACCTGTCTCTATCTCAACTGAACATCCGCCTTTAAGGCAAACAGAGCCGTGATATGCATTGATGCCTATGCTTTTGCTTACTGAATCGGGTGTTGCAATAGAGAGCGAGCCGTTTCCGACTATATTTACTTTACCTGAGAAATCGATGTAAATGCCGTTTACCATAGCGGATTCCTTATGGTCAATGGCAAGGATATCTTCGACGTTAAAGTCAATATTTCTAAGGTCAATTACATTTTCACCGATGAGCTCAATTGTGATGGTACCGTAAGCGTGTATACCTGAATAGTAACCTGATTTATACACAGCTTCGGTAATGTTTGCGTTTGTAAGTGTAAGTTTATCAGTGTAGCTGTCGAATTTCACCGAGCCGCCGTCGCCGAGTACATCGTTACGGTTTTGCTCGGTAATCTGTACTCCGGCTAAGTAAAGGTCATACACGGTGTCTGAGCTTGCGGCAAAAACATTTATCTGCATAATACCGACCAGTATAATTACAGACATAATAACCGATAAAAATCTTTTGACTGCGAGCTTCATAATAATCCTCCTTAATGTAAACACAGCTTGTTATTACCTGTATTATAGCATATATGGAGTGCATTTTCTATCAACTTAAGTTTACATTTCAATACAAATTGTCATAATACTCTTTGCCGGTACGGTTATATTCGGTTCAAACTTACCTTCGTATATCTTTTCACAGTTGTGAGTACTGTCTGTCAGATACACCTCTGCGTTGCCGCGCATACCGCCGAGTTTGATGTTTTCGTCAGCTTCTGCAGAGTTTACTATTACGACAACTATCTCATCCTTGTTTTTGAAAGCAACGGTTTTGAGCTGAGAATCTTCCTTGAAATTGTCGATTGCACGAATCCTCACCATACCGGGTTTTATAAACGAAGTGAAATGCTTGAAAGCATAGTAGCGGTTATATGTAATAAGCTCACCTTCAGCGTTTCTGTCAAGCAGGCCATCACCGTTTACTGCAGTCCAGCTCTGCCACGAAACCGCATTCATTTTTGTAAGGTCATCGACAATGACGTTCGCCATGTGAATACCGCTGTCGATTTTTGTGCTGTCAAGTGTCAGCGGCAGCTCGCACCATTCGCTCATTTCGTATTTTTTGTCGCGGTATTTCTTTTTGAAATCTTTGCCGATTTCTTCTTTTTCTTCACTCTTTGTATCCATCCAGTATGAATGTCCGCTGTATGTATCACAGAAATCGCTGAGTATTTCGCTGGCAAAGAATTTCTCGACATATTCATAGTATGCCCAGCTCATTTCCCCGCTTTCCGGTCCGTTGAGCTTGTATGGCGAATTGCGTTTTTGCATTTCCAAAGCGAACATTTCAAGCAACTCTACCGTTTCATCCGCTGTGTAATGGCAGCCTTCCTGACCTACCCATTCACCACCCCAGCTCCACATCGGCTCATTGATAGGGGAAATAGCGTAAATCGGGTATCCCTGCTCAACAAACCAGTCGGCTATAGTAAGAACATAGTCAACAAATGCCGCATAGTTTTCTTTGGGCAGGTTTGAAGAATACTGCTCAAGTCCGCCCGAAGCGTGACCGCTCTTTGTCATTGAAAAATGAGGGCTGTTGCAGAAAAGTATAATCTTTTCAGCACCGTATTTTACGGCGTAATCCATCACACGTCTTGCGTTTGCATCGCGTGTGAAATCGTATTCATATTCGCCTGTTTCTTCGTTGAGTACATAAAAGCTCTCTGTACGACGATTAACGTCCCATATTCTGCAATTCGGGTTGTCAGCCTCACCGCCGCCGATGTTGTAGCGGAATATTTTGAGTCCCAGTCCATCCTCTTCACTGTAGAGTCTTTTGGCAATTTCTTCGGCTTCTTCGGCTGTGTTTGCAGTCTGTGCCCACCAGCACGAGCTGGTGCCGAATTCTTCAAAGGTCTGATATTTTGTAGCAGTGTCAATCAAAATTTCATGCCTCCCAAAAGCTGAGTTCAAAGGTAAGAAACAAAACTGTATTATTGCAAGTATCAGTGAAATAAATCTTAGCATTTCAACTCACCTCATTCATGTATAAATTCCGCTATTTCTTCGGCAGTAATCATAATTTGTTCTTTGTTGCTGATTGAAGGTGTACCGTCGCCGTCCTGTGCGCCGTACATACCGAAGTATGCGTGACAGCCGCCCTCAATAACAATTTCTTCAAAGTCTTCAGGCAGATTAGACTTGTTTTCTTCGTATTTTTCTTTGTTGAGCACTTTGTCTTCGCTGCCGTAAACAGAAAGTACTTCAATTTCGCTGCTGCTGAAATCTTCTGTTGAATATGAACCAAGCAAAACAAGTCCGTCAAAAACGCCGGTGTTGTCCGCAAGATATGAAGCCGCCATTGAGCCGCCGAGCGAATGACCGCCTATATAGCATTTTTCAATATTTGGAAACATCTCTTTGACAGAATCTGCAGCATTTATGTCGAATACCGCAAGGTTAAACGGCATATCAAACAGCACGCAGGTTATACCTTTTGAAGCACAGGCTTCCATAAGCGGCTTGTAAGCTGTGTGGTCTACTTTACCGCCGGGATAAAATATCAGCAGTGAATCCGATTCCTGCGGTGCATAAATTATTTTGTTATCAGATGTTGTTACAGTTATATTTTCTTCAATTATAAAATCTGATACAGCTGCAGAATCTGCACGGTAGTAGTCGGATACATAAATCGCAAAAGCGGCTGAAATAACAGTAATCACAACTGCAATGCAAATCAGTATTTTCAGAGGTTTCTTCATTTCTTTGCCTCCGTTTTATCAAGTAGTTTTTTGTAAGGCATCAGCATACCCTCGTTCATTTTGTTGCCCATTTTCGCTTTAATTTTTTCAGATGAGAGCATTGCACCTACAAGATACATCAGCATCATTCTGCCACGCTTTTTCTGCGGAAAATCGTACTGGCCGTGTGCTTTGTAAAATTTGTGGTCGGCTTTCATCATACCTTGCATTTGCCATATAAGGTCACGGAAAATCTTCATACCGCCTATACCGTAGAAATTCTGCGGAGGTACATAGCCTGCGGTGAGTGCATATTCAAGTGATTTTGCGAGTTTGTCGATTTCTCCGTCGGGAGCTGTTTCGTCTGTTGCAACTCCTGCAAGGAAGTTGCCGCCTACCTGTGCACGTCCTTCAACAATCATCTGCAGGTTGAATTCTTCGCTGTAATTGCCGCTTATAAGATATCCGAAAGGCATACCCATTGTAACTGTGCGGTGTCCGTTGCAAAACTGTCTGTCATCATACAGCTTGAATGATGCACCCATAGAGTGGTCTTTTATTGTGAATGCGATTACAATAGCTTCAGCAGTCTGGATTGTGCCGCGCAGGAATTCATCAAAACCGTCTTTGTATACGCATTTGCCCGAAACAGCACAGTTGAAACATCCGAGGCAGCCACCTTTGAATTTGTATTCGGCTATGTTGATAACTCTCGTCTTGCGTGTACACTTTGCTTGAAAGCGTGCAATCATGTTTTTTAGCTGCTCGTCATTTTTTGTGCAGTTTGTTATTATCGCAATATCGCCGCTCTTGTCTTTTGCTGTATTTGTCGGCACTGTCACACTCTTGTGTACAGCAGGTGTGTTGTTTACGGAAGGCTTTTCGTATATATCGTTCTCAACGCTGTAGGCCACAAAATCCAAAAATGCTTTTGCTTCCTTCTGACCTTTTTCTGTCAACAGGTCATCCATATCGGCGGAAAGACCTTTTATATACTTGAGACCGAGGTCAGCACAGTTATCCTGAATATATCGGTGAGCGGTTATATCGTAGAAATGCTTTGAAGTTGAGAGCTGAGTTGCATATTTGTGCTCAAGTGAAATTCCGCTTTGCTTCAGAAGCTCAATGAATCTGTGAAGCTGATACGGTGCAATGAAAGTATATACGGGGTAGGAGAAAAGAAGTACCTCTGCTTTTTTGATTGCCTCAATAGCAGGGGAGAAGTCCCTTTCAAGTGCCTTTATTCTGTGACCAACATCAAGTACGTCAAAGCTGTGCTCAGGGTGTATTTTTGACAGGTAATTTATTGTTTGCAGAGTAATGCTGTATTTGCCTTTCGGGCTTCCGTTAAGTACCAGAATATTCATAATTTTTTCCTCGGAAAAATTTTTGTTTGTATTTTTATAATACCATACAATACAACTGTTTAGCAATAAAATAATTACTTTGTTAAGTTAATAATTTTGTTGAAAAAAAGCTTGAAATATTGTATATTAATTAAAGACTTTTTAGGGGGTAATATTATGGATAAAGTAAAATATGTTGATACTATAATAGGCACTGTGGCAGACGAGCAGGGTGACGACTGTCACGGTGGAGGCAAAACTTATCCGGGCGCTGCAGTACCCGGAGGAATGGTTCAGCTTTCCCCCGATACAGTAACAGGCGGCGATAACGGCAACGGTTATAACTATTGCCATAATACAATCGAAGGCTTCAGCTTTAATCATATGAGCGGTATCGGTTGGTATGGCGATTTGGGTAATCTTCAGATTATGCCGGTTATCGGCGAAACAGACTTGAGAAGCGGCAGTAACTGCCACATTGAATTCAAAAACGGAAAACAAGGCTGGAAATCCGAATTCAGACACGAAACCGAAGTAACGCAAGCAGGATATTATGCTGTTGAATTAGACCGTTATAACATTTTTGCAGAAGCTACTGCAAATGTCCATACAGGTATGTTGAGGTTTACGTATCCTGAAAATGAAAACGCAAGAATAATAATGAACTTTTCTCGCAGAATCGGCGGAAAAGCCGATTTTGAAGAGATTAATATATTGAACGAAACTACCGTTGAAGGAAAAATTATATGTACTCCCAAGGGTGGCGGATTCGGTCACGGCGACGGTAAAATTACATATGATTTTTATTTTATATGCGAGTTGTCTCATAAGCCGTCAAAAATGCAGTTTTTTTCAGATGAAGAATATCAGGCGGAAAATCTAACCGAGTTTTCAGCTGAAGATGTCGGTTTGATTCTGGATTTTGGCAATGAACTCGGCGAGCCTGTGGTTTTAAGATGTGGTATCTCTTATACAAGTCTTGAAGGTGCAAGGTTGAATTTAAAGTCCGAAATGACCGATTTTGATTTTGACACCCAGAGAAAACGTGCCTCAAATTTATGGAGTGAGGTTTTTGATGCCATTGATGTTGAAGGCAGCAACGAAACTGATTTGAAGCTGTTTTATACCTGCCTTTATCACGTGCTGTTAGACCCGAGAGTTTCTGCAGATGTTGACGGCAGTTTTACACTCAATGGCAAAGCCATAAGGGATGACGGCTACACTCACCGTACTGTTTTCAGCGGCTGGGATGTTTACAGAAGTGAGTTCCCGCTTCTTGCAATTATCCGACCTGACATTGTAAATGATGAGGTTAATTCGCTTTTAAAAATCGCAGAGGTTAATAATTCCTCTTTCCCCAGATGGGAACTTTTGGGAATAAACGCAGGCTGTATGGTCGGTGATCCCGGGCTTATAGTTGTTGCCGATGCTTATCTTAAGAACATAAGAAATTTCGATACTCAAAAGGCTTACAGAATAGGTGTTGCTTCCGGCAGGGGAGAAAAGGAACTGTTTAACAAGGAGTTCCATACAATAAGACCTCTGGCTGAAGAGTATTTAAGCAAAGGCTATGTTCCCGAAAAATTAAGCGACACTTTGGAGTATTTACTTGCGGATTATACAATGTACCTTTTCTGTAAGGAAAAAGGCGATAGTGAGAATGCAGAGTTCTTCTTTAACCGCGTTAAATCTTACAAAGATAATTATAATGAAAAGCTCGGCTTTTTAGCACCCAGATACAAAAGCGGTGAGTTTGTATTTGAAGAAAATGAGTACGATGATGACGGATGTGTTGAAAGTAATATCTTTCAACAGTCATGGTTTGTTCCTTACGATGTACCCGGTCTTTTCAATCTTTTTGGTAATGAAAGAGCGCATGTGCTTTTAGAACGATTTTTTGAAAAAGCTGATCTTTCAAAGCTCTGGAATGATGACTATAACCATTCCAACGAGCCTTGCCATAATCTAACCCATTATTTTGATATTACAGGCCTTGCACATCGCACACAGTACTGGACAAGAAAAGTGCAAAAGGAAGCTTACAGAACGGGTGCTTTCGGCTTCTGCGGTAATGAAGATGTCGGTCAGCTTTCAGCGTGGTACGTTCTTTCAGCTTTGGGCTTTGCTCAGGTTTGCCCGGGTCATCAGGATTATTTTATTAATACTCCTTTGTTCAAAAAGGCTACCGTTAAACTGAATAAAGAATATCATACTTGCACCAACGCTGATACTCTTACGGTAATCTGCGACGAAGATCCGCTTGAATATCCGTATATCAGTAAATTGGAGTTTAACGGCGAAGAGATAAAAAGACCTTATTTATCATATTTTGAAATCACATCAGGCGGTACTTTGAAATTCTGTCTTTCAAAAAATCCTGTTGAAGATTATTTTGAAAAATTTGAATTATCGTTTTTAGATTGTTGATGTGCAAATAATAACGGCAAACCGTCGCTTTTTTCGCCGTCGGTTTGCCGTTAAAGATTATTGAGTATGTTTTATATCTTGAATAAAAAAGAAACGGATATCATACGGAATCCGTTCCTTTGTGCGGGTGCTCATAAGTGATTTATTTTTAATCAACACGAAGTGTTGTATCTCATTAGAACAAAGTTCTGCATATCATCATTGCGAAAGCATATACAGCCTGCGGCTGATGATATGCACCCTGACGGGTGATGATACCGTTGCTTTCGCAATGGATAAAAATAAGACAGTCCGAAGACTGTCTTATTTTGGTACGGATGTTCATAACACAAGTAGTTCTCCGGCAATACATATTCTATCTTTTTTAATGTAACACATTTCCTATTCAATAATGAACCACCGCAGAAATTATAACTAATACAACCTTGACAGAAAAATCAATGCGGTATT
>JAFXCH010000006.1 GCA_017516485.1 Clostridia bacterium | reverse complement strand
TCGCCGTTGGTGGTGTTTTATTTCCGGTCGTGATGTGTATTTGCAATTATATTGCAGACAAGGATAATAAAGACTAAAGATCTGCCCTCGTTTCTTGATAGGACGGGGGCATGGTATAATGAGTTATACAAATAAGAATTTACAAAACAAATAGCGATTTCAAATGTAATGTCTAATCATTCGCTATTTATGGTAAAGACATGAAGGTAAATGTTTGCTATAATGTTCTTGGAGGTGAATCAAATGGATTTAGTTCAGATAGGAAAGTTTATAGCGCAACTTAGAAAAGAACACGGGTTTTCTCAAGAAAAGTTGGGTGAAATGTTAGGCGTAACGAACAAAACAATATCACGCTGGGAAACAGGAACATATTTACCACCGGCAGAAATGCTGGTATCTATGAGCAACCTATTTCATGTTACTATTAACGAACTTTTGAGTGGAAAAAGACTAACTCAAGACGAGTACAAAATCGCAGCAGAAGAAAATCTTAGGCAAGTCGTTAAAGCGAGCAGCTTTACCCTTAAGGAAAAGATAGCATTTTATAAGAAAAAGTGGTTGAAAGAACATATTGCAGCCATGTGTTGCTGGGGCATAGGAATTATCACAGCTCTCGTAGTGGGCATTATTTTAAGCTTACCTATTCTCGTTTCAGCCGCTATGTTGTTGCTTTTGGTAGGACACGCTTGGAGAAATAATACAATGATGGCTTATGTTGAGAGAAACGCATTTGACGGCACAGGAAGAAACGATTGACAAATTCCAATAGGTCGAACAGTTAGGAAAATAAGAATGTGTCGAACGCCAATCAATATTTTTCAAAAAAGGTATTGACTCTCACGCTCCGTTATAGTGTATGCTCTCCTTGTGAGGTGATGAAATTGAACATGCAGATTAAAGATTTTGCCGAATTTACGGGTGTAAGTGTACGCACACTGCATTATTACGATGAAATAGGATTGTTGACGCCAGCCTTTGTTGACCGGTCTACAGGCTATCGTTTTTACGATGAAAATTCTCTTCTTCGTATGCAAGAGATTCTCTTTTACCGTGAACTTGACTTCTCCTTAAAAAGCATCGGTGAGATTTTGTCATCTCCGAATTATGATAAAAACAAGGCACTGAAAGAGCAAAAACACCTTCTCACACTCAAAAAAGAGCGGTTAGAGCGGTTAATCTCTGCCATTGATGGTGCCGTGAAGGGAGAAATTGTTATGAAAGCGTTTGACAACAGCGAGTTTGAAAACTATAAGAGGGAAGCCAAGGAAAAATGGGGCGAAACGGACGCGTACAAGGAACATGCTCAGCGTACAAAGAATTACTCCAAGCAAAAGTGGAATGACCTTGCCGCAGGAATGGATCACATTATGGCTGAGTTTGCCCTCTGTATGAGAAAGGATGAAACGCCTGATTCCGCCGTGGCACAGATCCTCGTAAAATTACTACAGAACCATATCACCGAGAATTACTATCTTTGTACTAACGAAATTTTAGCATGTCTCGGTCAGATGTATGTTGCAGATGAGCGTTTTAAGAACAACATTGATAAGCACGCTGATGGTACAGCAGCGTTTATCTGTGAAGCAATAGAAGTCTATTGCCGCAAGTAAATTCCAATTTATCGAATTGTTTTATGCCGATATCTAAATCGGTGTAACTTGCCAACAATGTAAACCGATTTATATATCGGAATTTTTCTTTATGCTTTTTTACAATTGATTTTACAGATATCTTCCACCCAAAATAACTTTCGGGAAGACTTGAGCTAAAACTTAAAGCATTTAGTGGAAAAACTTAAATTTTATGATATAATTGGTTTGTAAAAGAAAAATTTATCGGAGATAATATTATGGCAATTAATATTGTTACTTTTCTTGTAGGTGTTATATTCATTGTTCTTGGTATCTCAAATATGAAAGGCAATATCTCATCGTTACACTCATATCATAGAAACAGGGTTTCCGAAGAGGATCGGATACCGTTTGGAAAACAAGTTGGCTTGGGTACAATTATTATTGGCATCGGTATAATTGTATTCAGTATTTTATCTGCTATAACGCAATATACCGAAAACAACGCTTTTGTTTTGATTGGAACCGCACTTTTAATTGCCACCCTTGTTGCAGGACTTGTTATAAGTTTTCGTGCAATGATTAAATATAACAAAGGCATCTTTTGATTAGACAAATTAATGTCTGTCACTTTGTTTTATGCCTATATCTAAATCAATACAACTTGCCAAAAAAATTCCCAAGTCGTTTGACTTGGGATATTTTTTTACCTTTTCACTTTTTACTCTTCACTTGGATTTCTCGAAGGAATTTTTTTGGAAGTAAAAAGTAACAGTGAATAGTGAAAAAGTTCTTCGCAAGGCTTGCCTTGCTTTTTTTGTTTTTTAGCAGTATAATTGAAAAAAATAAGTACAATTCTGTGAAGGTGTTTTTATGGCAGTTTTAAAATGTAAAATATGTGGCGGAGACCTAAACATTGACACTGATTTAAAAATTTTCGAATGTGAGCATTGCGGCACTAAGCAGACTATACCCGACTTAAATAATGAAAAGAAAGTAAATCTTTTCAACAGAGCAAATAGACTTCGTTTAAACGGCGAGTTTGACAAAGCGACAGGAATTTACGAGAGTATAATTGCAGAATTTACAGAAGAAGCAGAAGCGTATTGGGGGCTTTGCCTTTGCAATTACGGTATAGAATATGTAGATGACCCTGCAACAGCAAAAAAAATCCCCACATGCCACCGTGCGTCGTTTGAAAAACTTTCAGATGATGAAAATTTTAATATGGCATTGGAATATTCAGATCTTATAGTGCAGAAATTTTATCGTGATGAGGCAAGAAAAATAGACCGCATCATGGATGAGATTCTTTCAATCAGCAAAAATGAAAAACCTTATGATGTTTTCATCTGCTATAAAGAAACTGATGACAATGGCGAAAGGACCATCGACAGCGTACTCGCACAGGATATTTATGACGCACTTACGGCAAAGGGAATGAAAGTTTTCTTTGCGAGAATTACGCTTGAAGACAAGCTGGGGCAAATGTACGAACCATACATTTTTGCAGCTCTCAACAGCGCAAAAGTGTTATTGGCCATTGGCACCAAATATGAATATTTCCATGCTGTGTGGGTAAAAAATGAGTGGTCAAGATTTTTAAAACTTATAGCGAAGGATAAATCTAAAATTCTTATCCCTTGTTATAAAGATATGGATGCTTATGATTTACCCAAAGAATTCAAAGCACTTCAGGCACAGGATATGAGTAAAATCGGATTTATGCAGGATCTTGTAAGAGGTGTTGAAAAAATAATCGGTAACAAAAGTGAAACCATTACTGCAAATGCAACCGCCTCACCTGTTCAGACACAAAACAACAGCATTGCTCCGTTACTCGAAAGAGCATTCATATTCCTTGAGGACAGAAAATGGGAAAGCGCAAACGAATATTGCGAAAAGGTTCTTGATATAGAACCTAAAAACGCTGACGCCTATTTATGTAAATTATTATGCGATTACAAAAAAACAAAAATTGAAGCTTTAGTCAGTGTTACTAAAAAACAAATTTCGGAAAACGAAAACTACATCAAAATAAAGCGTTACGGCGACGAAAAAATATTAAATCAATTTGACGATTTATTTGAAGCTATAAACAAAATTGAAGCTAACCGAAATAAGGTTAACCAAAAATTATCGGCAATAGACAATTTGACAAAAGAAATGGCAAACGATATAACCGGTGCAGAAAAGGTTTCAAATAAATTCATTTTGAAAATAGAAAAAGAATTAGCTGACGAAACAACCGAAAAAGAATTATTAATCAAAAATCTTTATTCCGAATTGAATTCCCTCGGATTTTTCAAAAAGAAAGAAAAAGCTGATCTTCAAACAAAAATCGATAAGGAAACCGAAGAGTTATCAAAGCTCAAAAAAACACTTCAATGGAAAAAGAGCAGACTGATTGAAGAAAAAAGAACACAGCAAAGAAACATTGCCAAAGAAAACGCAACTAAAAAAAGCGCGCAAAAATCACAACTGCAGGAAGAATTGTATCAATTAGGTCTTGAGCTTGTACAAAAAGGTGAAATTAATAATGCTTATAAAGCTTTCAAAGGACTTCAGAACTATAAAGACAGCCGTGAGAAACTAAAAAATATTGGTAATATTGAAGATGTTGAAGTCAGCAATTTCAAAGTTAAGTGTAAATACTGTGGCTACATTGTAGATGTCGAAACAAAGAATAATCACAAATCACGTTTAATGAAATGTGCTATGTGCGGAGGAAATATAGATTTTAACGCCGATGTGCTTAATTAAGGCTAACTATAACCCCCTCTTGCTTTTTTATTTGAATATGATATAATTATCAAACCGACAGTTCGTTTGTACCATCCTGTCGTTAAACAAAACCAGGACTGCTTATCACAAATATTTATTGTAATGATGGCGGCTTTGCGTTTTGCGTAAAGTCGCTTTTATTTTTTGGAGACAAAATGAAAACAAATATCAAAACTAAAATCAGACACGAGCGTGAAGAAACAACGCTTCTGCTCAGGAGTATTCCGTCAACAGTAGTGTCGCTGTTTGTTGTAAGCGTTATATGTATGAATCTGCTTGCAAACAAGACACTTGTTCAGAACGAGATTATTGCACTTGACGGCGGTATTCTTATATCCTGGCTGTCTTTTATGTGTATGGATATAATCACAAAATATTTCGGCCCGAAGGCATCGACAAAAATTGCGGTACTCGCTTCGTCAATCAATCTGCTCACCTGCCTTATATTCTATATTGCCGCTGCTATCCCGTCCGATGCAAACGACTACACGGCACTTAACTCTGTTTTGGGCGGCTCGTGGTTTATTCTGCTCGGCAGTACGGTTGCGTTTCTTATATCCGCACTGATAAACAATTTTTTAAATTGGTTTATCGGCAAAGCTTTCAGTAAAAATCCCGACGGCAAAGCTGCATTTATTGCACAATGCTACATATCAACTTTTATCGGTCAGTTTCTGGATAACCTTATATTCTCTGTTATTGTATTTATGCTGTTTGCGCCGATATACTGGGACGGTTTCTGCTGGACTTTCCTGCAGTGCTCAATGTGTGCGCTGACGGGTGCGGTTGCAGAGCTTATTATGGAAATAATTTTTTCACCAATTGGTTACTCAATCATAAAAAAATGGAAAAAGCAAAAAGTCGGTGAACAATATCTTCAGTTTATTAACGGAGGTAAGATATGAAAATTCTGATAACAGGTACATCGCAGGGCATTGGCAAGGCTATAGCCGAAAAATTCTTAAACGAAAAGCACACCGTAATCGGTATAGACAGACAGAGTGCAAGCATTACCGACGAAAACTACACTCACTGCCAATGCGATATAAGGGACTATGAAAATCTGCCCGAGCTTGACGACATAAACATACTAATCAACAACGCAGGCACACAAAATGAGCAGGATATTGATACAAATCTGAAGGCGCTTATTCACATCACTGAAAAATACGGCATTCAGAAAAATATACATTCGATTCTCAGCATCGGCTCAGCAAGTGCACATACGGGTGCGGAATTCCCCGAATACTGTGCAAGCAAGGCAGGTATTCTGGCGTACACAAAAAACGTTGCACTGCGTGTTGCGCCCTTTAACGCTACCTGCAACAGCCTTGACCCCGGCGGCGTTACAACCGAGCTTAACAAATGTGTAATGGACGACCCGAAGCTTTGGGCAGAGATAATGAACGAAACTCCGCTTAAGAAATGGGCAACACCCGAAGAAATTGCAGAGTGGGCATACTTCCTGACAGTAACCAACACATTCTGCACAGGTCAGAGTATTTTAGTAGACGGCGGAGAATCAATTAACTATAATTTCGTCTGGAAAGATTAAATAATCATATTCTTTTGCAAAGGAACTGTCATTCCGACAGTTCCTTTTTTATAGTTTTTAAAGTTGACTTTTTATAAAAAAGTATATAGAATAAAAAAGGTAGTAAAAAACGAATTATTATCAAAAAACTTATATTAAGATCGGAGAATCGGGCATGGCTAAAAATCTTGTTTACGACATTCACGACAAACCAAAATTCAACCAAATGCTTGTTTTTGCATTCCAGCAATTGCTCGCAATTATGGCGGCAACAATCGCAGTACCGGCAATCGTCGGCAACGGAATGTCAATATCTGCCGCTCTTTTCGGTGCAGGTGTAGGTACTATCGTTTATCAGCTTTTCACTAAGTTCCGCAGCCCCGTATTCCTCGGCTCATCCTTTGCGTTTATCGGCTCAATGTGTGCAGCTTTTGCAGGTGCCGCATCTATGTCGCTCGGCTACATCGGCCTTATTCTCGGTGCTGCTTTTGCAGGCCTTGTTTACGTCGTACTCGCAATTATCGTTAAATTTGTAGGCGTCGGCTGGATCAATAAGCTTATGCCTGCCGCAGTTATCGGCCCGACAGTTGCTCTCATTGGTCTTTCCCTCGCTTCTGCTGCCGTAAAAGATGTTTTCTCTTACGGTCCTCAGGACAGCAACGGTTCATTTATTATGACCGCTAACATCTGGGTTTCACTTATCTGCGCGCTTGTTACACTCTTCGTAGTTGTACTCTGCTCAACCTACGGCAGCCAAAAAATCAAGCTCATTCCCTTCATTATCGGTGTGCTTGCAGGCTATGCGGTAGCTTTGTTATTCACCGTTATAGGCTACTCAATCGGCAATGATGCACTTAAGGTTATTGACTTTGCACCCTTTACCGCTCTTGTTTCAGACGGTGTAACACTCAAAACATTCTTCTCCGTACCCGAATTCACATTCCTTGAGGCTTTCAAAGGAATTAAAGATTTTGACGTAAACTACCTTGTAACGGTAGCTGTTGCATATATCCCCGTTGCATTTGTTGTGTTTGCAGAGCATATTGCAGACCACAAGAATCTTTCCAGCATTATCGACAAAGACCTGCTTGAGGACCCCGGTCTTCACCGTACACTTCTCGGTGACGGTATCGGTTCTGCTGTCGGTGCAGTATTCGGCGGTTGCCCGAACACAACATACGGCGAATCCGTAGGCTGTGTTGCAATCACACGCAACGCATCTGTTGCAACAATCACAACAACAGCTGTTATGGCTGTGCTTATTTCCTTTATCTCTCCGTTTATTGCTTTCCTCGATTCAATTCCCGGCTGTGTTATGGGCGGCGTTTGCGTCACTCTTTACGGCTTTATTGCGGTTTCGGGTCTGAAGATGATTCAGAAGGTTGACCTTGAAAACAGCGCAAACCTCTTCACTGTTTCCGTAATTCTTATCTGCGGTATAGGCGGTATGGCTATTGCAATCGGTAAGGTTACAATCACAAACATTGCCTGCGCACTTATACTCGGTATAATTACAAATATCGTCCTTAACAAATCAAAAAAGAACAAAAAATAAAAGGAATGAATAATATGAAAAATTACGATAACGTTGTTATCTTCGACCATCCGCTGATTCGTCATAAAATCGCAATACTGCGTGACGAGCGTACAAGTATGAAGGAATTCCGTGAGCTGGTTGAGGAAATCACCACGCTTATGACATACGAAAGCCTTAAAGACGGTGTACTTACAACCGAAATTGAGGTCAAGACTCCTCTCGAAACCTGCACACAGACAGTTGTTGCCGATAACTCAATTGTTATCGTGCCGATTCTCCGCGCAGGTCTGGGTATGGTAAACGGTGTACACGTGCTTTTCCCGTCAGCAAGAGTAGGTCACATCGGTATGTACAGAAACGAAGAAACACTTGTGCCCGAAACCTATTACTGCAAGCTCCCTGCAGGCATTGAGGACAAGCTGGTGCTTATTGTTGACCCGATGCTTGCTACAGGCGGCAGTGCCTGCGACGCAATACAGCTGCTTAAAGACAAGGGCTGTAAAAACATTAAATTTATGGCAATAATCGGTGCACCAGAAGGTGTTTCAAGGGTAGCTGAATCACACCCTGATGTAGACATCTACGTTTCAACTCTTGACAGATGCCTCAACGAAAACGGCTATATCCTGCCCGGCCTCGGCGATGCAGGCGACAGACTTTTCGGCACAAAATAAAATCAATAAAAAATTACGGCACACTCTCGCTAAGTTGAGAGCGTGCCGTTTTTGTTGTTTTTATATGCCGAGGGGGTTGGAGTATGTACCCGTTTTCATCTGATAAGCACTGTCGGTAGGTTCGATGAAACGTGCTTCTGCTTCGTCGTGCTCTTCTTTAGAAACATAGTTGTCGTTTATCTCGTGATAGTATATTCCGTCGTTATCTTCATAACTTAAAGGAACTTCTTCTTTAATCTGTTCTGCTGTTGATCCGTAAACTGTGTTATCAAAGCTTCTGAAAACAGTAGTAATTTTTAAGTATTCATTGAGCTGTCCGCCGCTTACGGTATAAGCTGTGCGGTTATAATCGAATGCCCATACGCCATCACGTCCGAGTGATGTTTTCATAACTATATGCTTATTGGTTTTTGTATCGTATTTTATATAGAAATTGTCACCGCCACCTGTGCCGCCGAAATTTTCAACCAGACCCATTGCGGAAACAGCACCGTCGGTTATCGTATATACAGCAGAAATAGTATAATAACCTCTGGGGCCGCAATACTCTTCGTCTCTGATTACAAGAAGAAGCTCATACGTACCGTTACCGTCAAAGTCTGCTATACAGCTTTCGGCTACTACATAAGATTTGTTCATATCCGCTGTCAAGCTGTCAAGCTCACCGCCTGTAAGGTAAGCTGTATAAATCTCGGCATCTCTTGCGTATGCGTCAACAGATGTCGGACGGTCTGTATTTTCGGGTTTATCTTCGGTCTTATCCGCATTTTCTATGCTGTAGATTGACCAGTATCTTTCGCCGTCAATCTCTTTGATTGCGGCAGTAACTGTTTTTGTGCAGCTGAAAACCATACCTTCTTCAAAAGAATTCGCACAGCTTTCTACAGTAAATTCATATCTGTTATTAACAAGCTTTGCGCCTGTAACCGCAACTGCCCAATCCAGAGGCTCACCTATAGGTGCATCGTTATGATAATAGTTTCCGTCGTAAAGATAATGCCACATATAATCTGTCTGCGAATCGGTAAACTCGCCTTCTGCTAAGTTTTCATACTTGACGTTATATATGTTTTCGCATATCCATTTGACATATTCTTCGGGTATACAATATGCACCGTTGAATTTTAATAAAGGGTCGCCTGCCTGCCAGACAATATCTTCATCGACGGTATAAAATGCACTGTAACCTTTTTTGAAAGGATCAAAAATCAGGTTATCAACAACAAACTGAGCCGAAGAAGTCTTGCTGTTATATTCAATATTTTCCATTCCTTGGAAAGAAAGCCAATACATACCGGAGGCAAATTTTTGGAATTTTGCAAAATCTGCGTCAGTTGCTTCAATGAAATTCTCGGAATCTGTTACGGTGTCCTTATAGTCTGACGGAATTTCAACGGGGTCGTCACCGGGCTTTGAATCGAGGTCAACAGAGCCGATTGCCTCGTCGTCATCGTCGTCAACGGTTACATTGATAACAACCTTTGACGGTGCGTCTTTATCCTTGTCATCATCGGAATCGGTTTCGTTATCAGCCTGCGTTGTGTTTTCGTCTTCGTCAGTATTGTCTTCGAGTGTGATTATGTATTCGCCGTCTTTCTCGAAATCGATATGGTAGACGGGGTCTGTTGATGTATCGTCAATTATGATTTTTGTCTGCTTGAAAAGCTCGCTCTTGAGAATTCCGCCGTAGAGCACACGCTCAACCTTGATGCTGTAATCTGTTGACGGGAAATCCTCTTCATCAAAAACGACAAAATCCGTTTCTGTCTTGAGCACGGGGAAATCGGTTATGTATTCTTCGGCTTCGATTTCTTTTTTATACATAATGTTGTCGGCGATGAAAAGACCGCTGACTGCCAATATAACAACGGCAAGCACTGCTGCAGTTATTTTAATGCCGAGATTCTTTTTCTTCTTTTTTGCCTTCTTTGGCAGCTCAGTATTTACAGGCTGCTGTGTTGACTGAGCCGTAACCGCAGCACCGCATATCGGGCAGTTTACTGCTTCAGGTGTTAATTCACTTCCGCATACCGGACAAAAACGCATCTTTTATCTCTCCTCAAATTTTATTTTATCCTATGCGTTCATATTATCACACTGAAAAATTTATTTCAATATATACTTTTTGTTGCCACTGTGGTATGATAACGGCATAACTGAACCGTGGCTGATAAAGCCTGTACCCGAAAGAAGGCGTAAAAAATGAAAGAACTGCATATGATATGCAACGCTCACCTTGACCCCGTATGGCTTTGGCAGAAGCCCGAGGGTATTGCCGAAGCCATATCGACATTCCGTGTTGCGGCAGACTTCTGCGAAGAATTTGACGGATTTATTTTTAATCACAACGAATCCGTACTCTACGAATGGGTTGAGGAAAACGAGCCCGAGCTTTTTGCACGCATACAGCGGCTTGTAAAGGAAGGCAAATGGCGCATAATGGGCGGCTGGTATTTACAGCCCGACTGCGTTATGCCCTGCGGCGAAAGCTTCATCCGTCAGATTGAAACGGGAAGAAAATATTTCAAAGAAAAATTCGGCGTGACACCGACAACCGCAATCAATTTTGACCCCTTCGGTCACACGAAAGGTCTTGTGCAGATACTTAAAAAGAGCGGCTACGATTCGTACGTATTTATGCGTCCTGCGTGGGTTGAAGCCGAACACGATTTTATATGGCGCGGATTTGACGGCAGCGAAATAATCGCTCACAAGCTCAGCGGCGGCTACAACTCGGGCAAGGGCAAGGTGATGAACAAAATCAATCTTGCACTTGAGCGTGAATACGGCGACGGAATCAATATGACATTCTGGGGCATCGGCAACCACGGCGGCGGTCCTTCAAGAGAGGACCTGAAAACAATAGAAGAAACGATGCTCACTCACCCGGAATACTGTATCAGACACTCGTGGTGTGAAAATTACTTTGGGCGTATAGACAAATCAAATCTTGCAGTGTTTGACGAGTCGCTCAATTACACAATGGTCGGCTGCTATACATCTATGGCACGCATAAAGCAGGCACACCGCAAGCTTGAAAATGACCTTGCCGTCTGCGAAAAGATGCTTGTGCTCAGCGGTGCTTCATACGATAAAAAAGAGCTTGAAAAGGCTGAAAAAGCTCTGCTGTTCTGTGAATTTCACGATATATTGCCGGGCTCGAGTATAAAGGCGGCAGAGGATGACTGCCTGCGTTTGCTTTCATACGGCAGTGAGATTGCGGACAGATATAAGACAAAGGCTTTTTTCAAACTCTGTGAAGGTCAGCCCAAGGCAAAGGACGGCGAAATACCCGTACTTGTGTTCAATCCGCATCCGTACAAAATTACGCAGGATGTTGAGGTTGAATTCCAGCTTCAGGACCAGAACTGGAACGAAAACGAGGTAACGCTTGTTAAGGTGCGTGATAAGTACGGCAAGTACCTGCCCTCGCAGAACGAAAAAGAGGCTTGCACATTCAGCCTTGATTGGCGAAAGCGTGTGTGCTTCAGGGCAGAGCTTGAGCCGATGAGTATAAACCGCTTTGACTGCGAGCTTTACGTTGAGAATTATCCTAAGCGTAAAATTGAGCCGTGCGACGAAACTCAAACGCACTTTACTTTTGATAACGGCATAATGCAGGCAACAATAAACAAGCAGACGGGACTTATTGACAGCTATAAATATAACGGTAAAGATATGTTGAAGGCAGGCAGTGCAAAAATCACCGCCGCAAAAGACAATGAGGACCCGTGGGGAATGACGGTTGACAGCTTTAACGATACTGTGGGAGAATTTACTCTGCTCAGCGACAGTGAAGCAAACGCTTTCAACGGTTATCCCGATGAAAAAACGCCTAATGTCAGAGTCATAGAAAACGGTGCGGTACGCACAAAGCTTCAGGCGATATTCGGCTGCGGCAAATCGTTTGCGGTTGTGACCTACACTCTGCCGAAAAACGGCAACTTTATTGATATAAAAATTAAGATGCTGTCAAACGACAACAACAGATTTTACAAGCTAAACCTCAACACAGCAACCGAATCACCCGAGTTTTGGGGTCAGACCGCATTCGGCACAGAGAAGCTCCGCACAGAAGGTGAAGAAGCTGTTTACCAAAAATGGTGCGGTGTTTACGAAAACGGTGACGGTATAACCGTACTCAACAAAGGTACATACGGCGGAAGTCTTGATAAAAATGCGCTTGGCATTTCTCTGCTTCGCACACCCGTATACTCTGCTCACCCGATAAATGACAGACCTCTTGCCGACACTGACCGTGCGCACGACCACATTGACATAGGTGAGCGTGAGTTTGAGTACAGAATTACTGCGGACAACACACAGCCGGATATGCAGGCGGAAGTTTACAATCAGCCTTGTATTGCACTCTCATTCTTCCCGTCAGGTCTTGGCGAAAAGAATCAGACAACTGTTGAAATCAACAACCCTGATGTTATTATGACAAGACTCTGCAAAACCGATAAGGGCACACTGATAAGGTTGTTTAACTCAACCGACAAACCCGAAAAGGCGACTCTTGAATTCAGCGGTAAAAAAATAAATGTTGATATGGGTGCGTTTGAAATACAGACATATATTTATTCTGACGGCAGATTTACCGCATCGGATATATTCTGAACAAAATTTTTTATTTACTTATTGTAATTAGTATGTTAGAATATAGTGATTATATTTTAACCTGAAAGGAAACAAATGTTATGATTCTTGACAAGAATGTAAACATACCCGACCTCGGTGTTATCGGCCCTGACAGCGGCTTCCATCTTCTCGAAACAACAGAAGACGGCAAGTTTATCACAGGCAAAAACGGCGTCGACTGCATCGTTGCAACGGGCGACAAAAAGGTTGAGTTTGTGTCCTTCGGCTCACACTCACTCGCTTGTGTCAAATCCGCAATTGCATACCCCGTTTACTACCCCGTATACCCGGTTAAGACTGAGTATCCGCTCAACGCCGTACTTATGGACCTTGACGGCACAACTGTACGCAGCGAGGATTTCTGGGTATGGATTATCCAGATGAGCACCGCAAGTATGCTCGGCAACCCGAAGTTTGAGCTTGAGGATGCTGACCTTCCCTTCGTATCGGGTCACAGCGTAAGCGAGCACCTTCAGTACTGTATCGACAAGTACTGCCCCGGTGAATCTCTCGAGAAGGCTCGTAACTTCTACTTTGAGCACACTCACAGAGAGATGGAAGAAATTATGGCAGGCAGAGGTAAGGACGGCGCTTTTACACCTACTCAGGGTGTCAAGGATTTCCTTCTTGAGCTTAAAAGCATGGGCATCAAAATCGGTCTTGTCACATCAGGTCTTTACGAAAAGGCATGGCCCGAAATCCTTTCCGCATTCAAGACGCTCGGTATGGGCGACCCCAAGGATTTTTACGATGCAATTATATCTGCAGGTTTCCCGCTGCGTAAGGGCAGCGTAGGCACACTCGGTGAGCTTTCACCCAAGCCCCACCCGTGGCTCTACAGCGAGACCTCAATAGTCGGCCTCGGTGAAGCTTTTGCAGACAGAAGCAGAGTTGTCGGTATTGAGGACTCCGGTGCAGGTGCTTGCTCCGTACGTCTTGCAGGCTACACCACAATCGGTATTGCAGGCGGCAACATTGAGTCCAGCGGTACAAAGGCTGTATGCTCACACTTCTGCAACAACTTTGAAGAAATAATGAAAATTATTAAAGGGTAAGGTGAATACATAATGGAAAATAAAGAAAAGCTCCAGTGTCACTTTATATCAAACACACACTGGGACAGAGAGTGGCGTTTTTCTGCACGCCGCACGCAGTATATGCTCGGCTATATGCTCGATATGCTGCTTGACATTCTCGACAGATACCCCGATTACAGACATTTCCACCTCGACTCACAGACAATGCCCATTCAGGATTATCTTGAGGTATACCCCGAGAAGAAAGAAAAGCTTCAGAAGTACATTCAGGAAGGCCGCATCGCAGTAGGCCCCTGGTTCTGTCTGCCCGATGAATTCACAGTAGGCAGTGAGGCTCTCATCCGTAACCTCCTTCTCGGCCACAAGATCGGCAAGGAGATGGGCGGCATCAGCAAGACAGGCTACTCACCCTTCGGCTGGGGTCAGATTTCACAGCTTCCCCAGATTTACTCAGGCTTCGGTATTCACTTTGCTTCTTTCTACAGAGGTATCAACGAATACAAGGCACCCAACTCCGAATTCTATTGGGAGAGCCCCGACGGCACACGCATCTACGCATCCCGTCTGGCAAAGCGTCCCCGTTACAACATCTGGTACGTTGTACAGCGTCCCGTATACTTCAACCAGGCTGACGAAAACAACCGTGATATGCTCTGGAACGACAACAACGGTGTATTCAAGCTGATTGATCGTGACTGGAAGCTCGACTACCAGTACACACATCCCTTCTACGAGTATCACAGCGAAAACGTTCAGGAAAGAGCTGAGCAGGCTGTAAGAGAACAGGACAAGGACTGGACTACACAGCACCGTTTCTGGTCAGCAGGTCACGACTCATCCTGCCCCGATGCACGTGAGGTACAGCTTATCAAGGACCTTGATGCAGCACTTCCCGAGGCTGAGGTTTTCCACAGCACACTTAAAGAGATGGAGCAGGGCATCATCGACAACTTCAAGCCCGATTCACCCGTACTCAAGGGCGAAATGCGCGACCCCTACACAAAGGGCAGCGTAAGCGAGCTTTGCGGCTGGATTCTTTCAGCACGTACATACATCAAGCAGGAGAACTTTGACACAGAGCGCAGACTCATCAACTACGCTGAGCCTATGTCTGTTTTCGCATCACTTTCAGGTGCACCCTATCCCCAGAATTTTATCGACCTTTCATACAACTACCTTCTTCAGAACCACGGTCACGACAGTATCGGTGCTTGCGGACGTGACGTTGTTTACGAGGACGTTATGTCCCGTTACAGACAGTCCAGAGAGCTTTCAATGTGCGTATTTGAGCGTGCATTTATGGATATTGCAGGCGATATCGACCTCAAGTCCTTCAGCCGTGACGATGTAGCAGTTGTACTGTTCAACCCTGCTCCCTTCAAGAGAACAGAGACAGTCAATATGCGCGTTGAAATTCCTGCAGAGTGGAAGGCTGACAGCTTCGAAATTCTCGACACAAACGGCGAAAAGATCAAGTATCAGATTCTCACCACAAACAAGGCAAACGCACAGATTATCCAGAACCCCAACGACACTGCAAACGTTCTTCACACAGAGCAGTACCTTATTGCTGCTGAGGTTAAAGATGTACCTGCAATGGGTTACAAGACACTTAAGATCCGTCCTCTTTACAATGTACGTGCAACAACACCCGTTACTCTTGTGAAGACAACTCAGGTTATGGAGAACGAATACCTCAAGGTTTCCTTCAACCACAACGGTACATTCAACGTTGTTGAGAAAGAGACAGGCAAGGAATTCAAGAACCTCGGCTATTTCAAGGACAGCGGCGAAATCGGCAACCCCTGGCAGCATGTTGCACCCGAAATCGACGAGACATTCACAACTCTCGGTGAACAGGCAACAGTAACTCTCCTTCGTGAGGGCGAGTTTGAAACAACATACAAGATTGCAATGCGTTGGGAGCTTCCCGAAAAGAGAGCTTTCGACGAAAAGACAAGAAGCGAGCACAAGCTGCCCGTTGATATCGAGAGCCTTGTAACACTCCGCAAGGGTGCAAAGTTTGTTGAGATTGAAACAACAATCAACAACCGCTGCGAGGACCATTACCTCCAGGTCGGCTTCCCGACAGGCATCAAGGCAGAGTATGCAGACTCACAGGGTCAGTTTGACGTTGTATCCCGTCCGATTGCAAAGCCCGATTACTCACTCTATGATGAGCCTCCGATGACAGAGCATCCGATGAACTCCTTCGTCAGCATTACTGACGGCACAAACGGTGCAGCTCTTCTCAACACAGGTCTCAAGGCTTATGAGGCTGCAGACGATGAGGAAGGCACACTTTACCTCTCACTCATCCGTGCATATCCGCTTCGTATCTGCGTTACAAAGGATATGCAGAACTACAGCGATTGGGACAAGGGTTCACAGTGCATAGGCAAGAACACATTCCGCTATGCATTTATGCCGCACAAGAGCAACTGGGAAGAAGCAAACGTATGGCAGGAGAGCGAGCGTTTCAACCTCTATCTCACAATCGGCCAGATTGCTCCCACAGCTCACGGTAAGAATCCGCTTGACCACTCATTCCTTGAGCTTAAGGACGAAAACCTCAACGTCAGTGCAATCAAGAGAAGTGAAGACGGCGAAGGCTGGGTAGTACGTCTGTTCAATCCCTCCGACAAGGCTGTTAAGAACGCTATCCGTCTCAACGGCGGCATTGCTCCGATTGAAAAGGCACAGTCACCCGTTGAGCGTCAGCAGGCAGAGTTTGAACTGCCCGCATACTCAGGCAATAAGTGGAAGGAAGTTAAGCTCGTCACACTCGAAGAGCTTGATGAAGCACCGCTCACCGTTAATGCAGACGGCTTCGTTGACTTTGAAATCACAGGCAAGAAGATTCTTACAATTAAATTCATCGGCTGATATATCAACCAATAATAATGCCCCGGGCTTCTTTAATCGGAAGTCCGGGGCTAATTGTTTAATGTGTTTTATCAAAACACAAATCATGCAAAATATAATTTTGCAAATCATGATTTTTTAAAAATCAATTCATGCCGTAAGGCAAATCATTTTTAATGCCTCGATAAAGTTGATACACAAAGCAAAGACAGTATCCCCGAGGAAAGTCAGAGCAATTGTCTTTGTGTTTTAATACCTCAATAAAATTGATACACAAAATACAGATGGTAGCACCGAGAAAAGTTTGTGCTATTGTCTTTGTGTTTTAATGATTTGCTGTCGCACGATTTGGCGTAAACGCCATGATTTGTTGCGTTGCAACATGATTTAAACTGATAAATCAGTTCATTTTTTTGTTCAGATAAACTCTTTTACATCTCTGTCGTAGTGTCCGCTGTCCTGGAAGCCGTTTTCGGTGCGGATACATTCGCCCCATTTACGGGCGATTTCTTCGTAAGAATCCTTATCTACATTGACTCGTTCAAAGCCGTCTTTACTGCCTCGCAGGCACCAGTCGGAGCTCCACATTCCGTGGCCCGTTGCCTTGTAAGTCCAGAGGAACCAGCTGTAATTTGCCTTGTCGAGAGTCTTGAAGCAGTTGTCCCACGTTGTTTTCTGGTGAGGATAAAACTCACCCATCATCATAGGCACATCGGAGTAAATAAACTTTGTAAACCAGGCAAAGAGGTTAAAAATGAAGTTTGAATTGTTATAGAAATGCACCTGATATACTACGTTTTCCCAGCCCTTTGTCCAGGCAAGAGGCAGAGCGATTGCAGTCCAGATAGCTTCCATTGTGATGATGTGCTCACTGTCGACAGCACGGATTGTATCGTAAAGTCTGGTATAAATCATTTCGTTATTTTTTCTGCGTTCAAACTCGGTTGCTTCAACGTCGCACATCGGCTCGTTGAGCAGGTCATACATAGCAACGGCAGGCTCATCCTTGAAGCGAGTTGCAATCTCAGTCCACAGCTCGTCTGTAAGCTCGCGGTAACGCTCGCCCTGCTCGGTATCCGCATAAAGGCCTACAGAATCTGCCTTGCCGTTGTGGGGTGCATCGCTCTGGTAGCCAACTGCACCGTGCATATCGAGCACGACGTAAATTTCACGCTCGGCACATTCGCTCACTACCCACTCAAGGCGTGATAAATCCCACTCGCCGTTTTCATCGAGAATCTTTCTGCCGTTGTCGTCGTAGTAGAAGTTTCTGTACCAGAAAGGCACACGCACGCAATTGAAGCCCATAGCTTTGATTTCGTCAAGGTCATACTCGGTAATCCAGTTGTCCATATAGGTATTGAAAAGCTCGTAGGCCTTGTCCTCACCGAAACGCTTTGTCAGCTTCTCAAGTACGGTATAGTGGTCGAGGTCATCCTCATAAGGGCAAAGCCAGCCCTCAAAAATCATCCACGCACCGAGGTTGACACCCTTGAGCCTTACCTTTTCGCCCTTACGGTTTACGATATTCTGACCGTCGGTGGTAAGAAAATCGTCCGCGGTAAAGCCTGTCGGTGCTTCGGTTGCAGTTTCACCTACAGCAAAAGCAGGACAGCAGAAAGCAAAAAGTGTTGCCGCAATTAGTACAAAAGAAATAACTTTTTTAGCAAAAGAATTCATAGCATTATCTCCTTTTATTTTATAAAAACATTTTACCAAATCAGCGAATAAATGTAAAGCAGAGATATAAAAATCACAACCAACAGTTGAATGAACCAGTGGTTGTGATTATACAAACCGTTGTGCATAGCCGCATCTTTTACAAAGGTCTTCGGTTGCGTTGCCGCACTTAAAGCCTTCAAGCATATCCGTTGCTCTTTTAGAGCAAAGAATATCTTTTATATCTTCATTAAAAATATTGCCGAGGTTAATAACACCGTCACTATCCAGACAGCAGGGCACAACCGTACCGTCAACCAGAATACCGAACTGGTCTTTCAGACCGTAGCAAAACACCTTTTTGCCCTTAATTCCGGCACCTTTATCGGGCCACTCAAACCTTTCGCCCCATTCAAGGTGAATTTTATTGCGTATTCTTACACCTCGTGTGTTTTCTGCCCATTCTCCGTCAATATTTTCTTTCAGAATGTTATAAGCAGTTTGGTTTTTACCGCCGTCAAACCCTTTATTCCAAAGGCGGAAAACAACAACAGTACCTGCACCTGCAGCTGCTTTTGCAAAATCTGCAAGTGAGCTCACATAGCTGACATAAGAGTCGTCGTCACCGTCTTCAAAGCTGTGGAGCGATATATTCACCTTGTGCACACCTGCACTCAAAAGCTCTTCTTTGCGTTTGCTCAGAAGCGTACCGTTGGTAGTGATAATCGATTTATACCCGTACTCACCTGCAAGCTTTATAAAATCGGGCAGCTGCGGATGAGTCAGCGGCTCACCCATAAGGTGGTAATAGATGTACTTTGTGTGCTGTGTCAGCTTACCGAGAATAAGCTTAAACTCTTCCTTGCTCATTCGGCGCGGTACACGGCTGTGACCGTGACAAAAAGAACAATTCATATTGCATATATTTGTAATTTCGATATAGACCTTGTTGTACATAAAATCCTCTACGAATAAAATTTTATGAAATATATTATATCAATTTCAATTTAACATTGCAACAAAAAGCCACGCCCATATAGATTCTGCATCTATGTGAGCGTGGTTTTAGTTATGAGTTTAGAGTTATGAATTTGGACAACGCCCAAATGTTATGATATGATCATTTCTGCGAAACGATCATAGTTCATCGAATGGAATAAGGCTTTGCCTTATTCCCATTCTTTTGTATCGATTTGACCTTAAACGTATTTGCTATGGCGTTTTGTCTCAAGTTATCTATACTATTCAGATTATCATTATAATATAGGCTATCCGATTTTTTGTTGTCATTTTGTTGTCACGGGATTCTGGAATGTTTCACAAATGACTACTCTTAATGAGCTTTAATTTTCAGAGTAAAACCATAACCTTTTATACCAAATTCTTAAGTTTTATTATTATGTTTTGTCTTTGGCAGCGGTTTCAAAAAAAGCATAATTCCTGATACATTATCAATTATCTGAATAATTTCGGTTGTATCTTTTCTGTTCGCAATATATTCAAGTATTTCATTCCTACAACCCAAAAACGTTTTTAATGTATCCGCCATATCAAAAGTTTGCCCATCAGTATTTATTATGAGTTGATCAACTAATTCTTCACAAACAGCAAATTCTTGCCATAATATTTGAATCTTTCTTGTTAAATCTTTTGCAAACAACTCAAAAACATTAATACAATTTTCATCCATTTCTACTTGTATAATCTGATTAAAGCGTTTAAGGAGCAATTTGATTTCCTGAATTTTTTGCATTGCTGTTATCCATATATCTATTTCAGCGTAATCAAATAGCTCATTCTTAACGCTTGCCTCGATTTCACAAGGAAGCAAGGGCTTTGATATTCGTGAAGCATCAGTATCCAAAAGCTTATAGAATGGAATTGAAAACGCAGTTGGTGAATATGCCCCAGATATTATGGGGATATATGCCAATTCGTTACTTTGCGTTTCACAGTACCATCTATCGCTTGATTCTAAAATAGCTGATTTAAAAATTTCTCTTAGCGTTAATACTAAATTGGTGTACTCACTTTCAAATGTATTGCCATCATCTGCATTGTATTCTGAAACTATATAAACATATCTTTCCGTTTCAAGTAGTATACCACCTGTGGCATCAGATACTTTTAATAGTAAGTTTCTGAAAAAAGTTGTACCTTTACGATATCTTTGCTTGGCGTCGTAAGCAATGTCATATCCTTTTGGTGGAGCATCAAGTACATTACGCCAAACATTCAACAAAGTAAGGGTGTTTTCCAATTCTTGTTGCGCAAATAATTTTTCTAAACAACTATACTCAGAAAACAAAGAATCATATTCGAGTTGAAACCTATAGAGTGCTTTTGCGGTAGTATACAGATTAGACATTGCCAGTCTTGGATTTTTTATATCCGTTAAGTCTTGTCTTTTTATTCTTGCCAAAAGAACATCAGCGAACTGATTGTAGAAATTATCTAATGAGGTATATACATTATTAAATTCTTTTCTGAAAACTTTGTATTTTTCAACCGAAAGCAATTGACGCATTGTAAAAAAGTCAGATACGGGTATGTTTTTAGTTCCTTCAGAGTATAGACAGTATGGGTCTACAGCAGAGACTGGTAGGCGATTTTCTGAAAATGAATATTTTCTAAAAAAGCCAAGCTTATCTTCTACTCGTTTCCAACGTTCTTTAGTATATCTTCCCTTTTTATAGATATCATCAATAAGCTTTATTGTTTCTTCTATTAGTTTATTTGCCTCAATTCTAATTTGATCGATTTCTAAAACATACTGTTCCCAAGAAGATGGGCGAAGAGCATAATCAATTCTAATTTTTATCCATCCATTAACTTCGGAAACCCAAGTGTTGTGTCTGTTGCTTTTTTGAATGCGAAGTTTGTAATCTAATGGCTCTATACCCAAGTCATCAAGAAGGTCTACTCCAACCAGTTCAATGTCAATATACTCTTTTTGCGGATACAGTTGTTGAAGAATATCCAACATTTTAATTCGCCAGTATTGATTGGAATTTTTTACTTTTTCTGGAAGGGTCACTTCATTTTCAAGTGGCGGGATAAACTTGCAGATGACTTCATCTTCGTTAACAGAGAACTTAAGAATATTCATTTCTGAAATAAGCCTGCCAATTAAAGCGTTTAAAGATGACTGATAAATCATCGAAAGCTCGGAATGCTCACTAAGACCACGTATAGCGTCTGAAGAAGCTTGAAGTTCTCCGGCGCATATGCACTTTTGGATCTTAGTTTCATCAAAGGTCATCTCGACATTAAAACCACGTTTTGCCAACCAAAACAATGCATAACCAAATGATGTTTTATCTTGGTCTGTTTCGGGTAATGTAGTTGGTTGAGAACAGTTTTTCAGGAAAAAATCCGTAGCTTGGTAATCTATCGTCAATGAAGAAAGCGAATTTTTTACTTCGTCAATATCATTTTTTAATACGGTTTTATCCTCAAATAAAGAAAGTTCTTTTATCCCATCTGCAATGAGTTCGTTTCGACGATAAATACCGGAAAAATCAAGCGGTAAAAAACATAGCCAACCTTTCCCCTTTTTTTCTATCAAGAACTGGATATACTCTCTGTTGCAATCAACATATCGCTTTGCATCTAACCACAGCATTGTTTTAATAACGCTTGCAAAGCCAACCCAATCAGTGAAGGTGTTTTGTGATATTTTTTGAATGTCATTTAAACGGTATTCTTGGTGAGAAAAGTAGTCCATAAGAATGACTCTAATACTTTTTGTTGCTACGCATTCAATAGTTTTGAAAACAATGTCTTTTTCATCTGTGCATGTTTGCGAACAAATTTCATTGAATACGATTTGGGCTCGCACTGGATGAAGAGCTTCAATTTTATTTTCATCAACAATTCTTATAAGATATTCATCTTTAAGCCTTTGAATGGCTGACTGCATAGTTGAACATTGGGTTGTCTTTTTTGCTGCATGAAAATCTATATTAGCTCCTAATCGACCAGCATAGCATACTAACAGTAATAATTCCAACCAATCGTCAGATACCTTTTCCTTGATAAGAGCATCTATTTGAGTTTTTAGTCTTTGAGCCAAAGTTTGATTATTCGTGAGCAGATATACAAATTCAATCAATGGTCCATTGCATCCAAAAGACATCCATGCTTCATCAAAAGTCCTATAAATTGGGTGCGGAGTTTTGCTTGTGAATGAATTATATATATGTTCCGCTTCTTCTTTTGACAGAGCTAATTCAACCAACTCGTATTGAATTGTTTTTCCATTAAATGGGGTTGCGTTATAATCTTCATCACGAATTGAAACAAGTACCGGAATGTTTAATCCACGTGACTGCAATTCTTGAAGTACGAATGCCCACAATGTTTCTCCGGGCTGCACGTCAATATAAATGACCAGATTCGCATTATGTTTACCAAGACCATCTAACGCAGAAACAAGGTTTTGAGCCTGCGTTTCGCTTGTTATTGTCCGAACGCAAAATACACACCCTTCGGGATAATTATCAAGTAAATAGCGATAGCTCAATGCAGACTTACCCTGCCCTGAAACTCCCTTGACTACTACGACCCCTTTGGATTCAATGGCATTACGAATCTTTTCCAACCAATAATTGCGTTTGAAATCAAAGCCATATCGAATATGTGTCGGATGAACAGAAACACCCTGAGAGAATTCATTTTTTAATTCTTCACAGTTATCGTTAAGTTTAAGTTCACTCAACCGAACCAAAGATTTATTATACTCTTTATAAAAACCATCAATGGTAGAAATACTAACTCCAATACTATGAATCTTTTCTTTCCATATTTCTAAAGTTGTAAAACCTTTAACTTTAGATAAATTAGATATGTATTGAACAAGCAAATCTTTTGCCAAATCAGGCGCTGACATAGTAGGAACATAAGAATTAATCTGACTCTCAATGTTTTTTTCAAGTTCCTCAATATTTGCTTTTTCAAATTTCAATGAGTTTATTAACCAAGTTGCATCATCTTCAGATAAATTATGATTATCCACTAATCTTTTTACTAACTTCTTTTTTGTGGCAATTACATTATCTCTTATCTCTTTGAACTCTTGTCCTAAATCACCAAAGTATACAATTGTAATGCATGAAAAAGAATCATCACTCTTATGAATACTGCACATTCGGTTAAAAAAACCTTCTCCACCTTTTGATGTATGAGTAGAGGCAAGCTTTGAAAGGGACATATCTGCTTTTGAATTTTTAACTTGAACCGCCTCAAGAATTACTCCATTTTTTTTGACAACTAAATCTTCAATATCTTCTGGGTAATACTCGTAAGCACCATCGTCCGAAAGCAATCTGTGTGCAATATATAGGGTTTGAGATGAAAATCCTTTCCATGCAGATTGTGCAC
This sequence comes from Clostridia bacterium, assembly GCA_017516485.1. Classification (GTDB taxonomy): domain Bacteria; phylum Bacillota; class Clostridia; order Oscillospirales; family Acutalibacteraceae; genus UBA8612. Next base: position 21,540 of record JAFXCH010000006.1, on the reverse strand, counting down.
CAATATCCGATTTAGTGAAATTAGGATTGGTCATCTTTTAATCCTCCTGCAAATTAAAAACCGTATGGAATTTTTCCACACGGTTGACATGGTTGGGCCAATGCCCACCGTTTAATAAGTATATCATAAATCCCTTCGGTTTTCAACGCACAATGGCTATTTACACGCAAATTTTAGGCTTACCAGCGATTGTTTTTAAGACACTCTCTTCCTTTGTATAGTCGCTGAAATTCTTTTGAAATCCGAAATTCGTTTAATATTGTGCATTTGAGCCTCAATGTCGTATAATCTGCACACAAATCGATAACAAAACACGGACACCAGATAAGTGCCGTCCTACACAAAAAGCATTCGGAGAAACAACGCTCCGGATGCTTTTGGTTTATATGAGCTTCTGAACAAGACTATTTCGATGAGCGAAGAACCGATGCGCAGAAAACAGCTCTTACGTATGATTGTTGCGCATAAAAAGGGCGTTAAAAAACTCTTGTTCAGAAAACGCGTGCTCGGAAGTTTTCTTACATACTTTCTCTGAAAACACCTCACCAAGTATAACATAACACGTCAATATTACGGTTTTGTTAGAATGAATGATATTGGCGAAATCTTTAGTGTTGATCCTGAATCTTGGATTGATACATTGAGTACATATCAAAAAAATCTTATCCACCAGCTTTATGAGCAAACTAATGATTATGAATTAGTTGCGAATAAATGGTTGACCGCAACCATTCCAACAAACGTTCCCTTTGGAACCCAAAATAATCCCTCTATTTTCTTCGAAAAAGTCTTAGATGAAGTAGAAGCTTTTTTTACAGGAGATGAAAAGTACAAGGATAGCAGACTTGCAATTCTTAAGGAATCGGGTGTTGTTCAGAATTATATCGTAGGTGGTATATCCATTGCTCTTGCTCCTGTTTTGGGTACATCTGCACCCTTCTTGGCTCCTGTGATAGCTATAGTTTTACTCACTATTGGCAAGATCGGATTAAATGCTTGGATTGCTACTCGTAGAGAAAAAAGAGAAAAAGAAAAGTCAACAGAGAAATAAAAAAAGAGCTAACTGACTATAAAAATCAGTTAGCTCTTATCATTTTTAGAAAATCTGAAAAAATGTTGTCATTTTGTTGTCACGGGCTTTGAAAAAGTCCCGCAAACGGCTATTCTGCGTGGGTTTTAATTTTATGGTATTATTCCCATTCGATGGTGCCTGTGGGCTTGGGAGTAAGGTCGTAGAGGACACGATTGATGCCTTCAACCTCTGCTGTGATTCTTGCTGTGATTGTATTGAGGACAGTATAGGGGATCTCCTCGATTGTAGCAGTCATAGCGTCTGTTGTATTTACAGCGCGGATGATTGCGGGCCAGCCCTCGTAACGCTTACCGTCTCTTACGCCGACACTCTTCATATCGGGGACAGCGATGAAATACTGCCATACATGGCTTGAGAGACCTGACTTATCGAATTCCTCACGAAGGATTGCGTCTGCCTCACGGAGTGCGTGAAGTCTGTCGCGTGTGATTGCGCCGAGGCAACGTACACCGAGGCCGGGGCCGGGGAAGGGCTGACGGTCGACCATCTCTGCAGGAAGGCCGAGTGCTCTGCCGACTACGCGTACTTCATCTTTATAAAGGAGCTTGATGGGCTCAACGAGGCCGAAGTGAAGGTCCTCGGGAAGGCCGCCAACGTTGTGATGAGCCTTAACGCCCTTGCTCTCGATAATGTCGGGATAGATTGTGCCCTGTGCAAGGAAATCAACATCGTCTGCGAGCTTTCGAGCTTCCTCAGCGAAGAGGTAAATAAACTCGTTACCGATAATTTTTCTCTTTGTTTCGGGGTCTGCTACATCAACAAGCTTGTCGAGGAAACGGTCAGTAGCATCGACATAGATAAGGTTTGCATCGAGGCCATTCCGGAAAACTTCGATTACGTTTTCGCTTTCACCCTTACGCATAAGGCCGTGGTTAACGTGAACGCAGACGAGCTGCTTACCGATAGCCTTGATAAGGAGAGCTGCGACGACAGAGCTGTCAACACCGCCGGAGAGCGCAAGAAGAACCTTCTTGTCACCTACCTGCTCACGCACGAGAGCAACCTGCTCATCGATAAAAGCGTTTGCAAGCTCTGCGGTAGTAATACGAGCCATTGATTCGGGTCTTTTGTTTGAATCCATTATATGTTTCCTCCTTGAGAGTAGATTAACAAAATTAAAAATTTTGATGTTTTATTATAAAATATATCTAAACAAAAATCAACAGTATTTTTACCGCTATTTTTGCTTTTTGATAAAAAATTTTTGTGCAATTATTATTTATCCGCCCATTTGAAATTATCCTTGCCTGCTCCAACCTCAAAATGATATTTCACAATGCCGAGGTCAATCTTACTGCAGGGGCCTTTGAGTGCCGTAGCGGTGACTGTATCGCCGCTTAAAGAAAAAGTGAATTTCTGCTGATTGATTGCAGTCGGTGCGAGCATTGCCGCATCAACACCTGCCTTAAACCAATCGGGTGAAGCACCGTAGCAGGGGCATATTTCGGCAAGCGGTCTGTTTTTATGGGCTTTGCCCTGATACTCACCGTAGCCGAGTGAAATCACGCACACGAGCTTTTCATCCTTACCGACCTTGAAATTTGCCTTACGCTTTGAAAAAGTGAGGGCTACCCAGCAGGTATTCAGCCCTAACATCTGAGCAAGCAATACAAGCCGCTCGCCATAGTAGCCTGCGGTTTCACCGAGCATATCTGACTTTTTACCTACAAGTGCGATATAATTTCTGACACCGCTGAAGTGCCCATAGCTTGCGAGTGCACCCGTAAAGGCACGCGGCTCATCAGTTACGAGCTGAATATTGAGTCCGCTTTCGCTGTTGCATTTTTCAACCTCTGCAAACAGCACGTCAAGCTTTTCTTTTTCAATCGGATTTTCCTTATATCTGCGCACTGAGTGACGCTCTTTCATTGCAGTTAAGATATCCACGGTACCTCTCCCTTATACTTTATTTTGAATACATTAAGCCTACGAGCTTATTGCTGAAACTGACAGGCATAATTTTGCCTGCAAGGCATAGAAGCTTATAACTGACACCGAGTGTGTAAAGTGGCTTAACTCGATTTTTAAGTGCAATTTTTGCAATCATTCTGCCTGCAATTTCGGCAGACATTCCGTTTTCTTCGTCGTGCTCCATTTTAGCAACGCTGCGGCTGATTCGTCCGCCGTATACATCGTCGCCTGCCGCACTCTTTGCACGTGCTGCGGTGAAGCCCGTTCTGATATCGCCCGGCTGAACTGCCGTAACGCTGATACCGAAAGGCTTTAATTCGTTGGCAAGTGCAAGCGACCAGGCATTGATTGCCGCCTTTGATGCAGAATAGTAAGCCTGAAAAGGAATAGGAAAGGTTGCGGCAACTGAGCTGATATTAACTATTCTTCCGCCGCCGTTTTCACGCATACAGGCGGTTGCCGCTTTTGTCATATTCACTGTACCAAAAAGGTTTATATCCATCTGTTTTCTTGCTTCATCCGCAGGAGTAAACTCGACAGCACCCGAAATACCTGAGCCTGCACAGTTGACTAAAATATCGAGCTTGCCTTCATCCCACACAATCTGCTCAACGGCAGAGCGTGCCGAAGCTTCGTCGGTAACATCAAGAGTCAGATGAATTATACCGTCTATACTGCTGTCACGGCGTGAGCCTTCATAGACCTTACAGCCTGCATCACGCAAGGCTTCAGCCGTTGCTTTACCTATACCCGAGCTGCCGCCCGTTACCAACACCACACACTGTTTCATTTTTATTACCTCAACAACATTCTTCTATAAATTTACATTGATTTGGTCGTTATGTTCAAGACTTCAACAACCGTGCCACCTGCAAAGTTTATGGTGGTTTTGCATTGATTTGGTCGTTATGTTTATAAGTTCAACTACCGTAATTGTCGATATGTCATTCTGAGCGTGAGCGAAGAATCTTTACTTGTTTCAAGATCCTTCACTGCGTTCAGGATGACATTTCCTTTTTCTCCGGAAAAAAATTAACAGCACAAGCAGTGCATAGGGCAGGTCAAGCACCATTTCCTGCAACACTCCGTTGACAAACCACATAACCTCAATTTCAGTTGAAAAGTTATAGACTGTTTCTTCTACAAAGACCTTAACCGCCTCAAACGCTATTGTAGCAGGCAGACACACTGCAAGTGCACCAAGGCAGAGAAACGGACAGATACGCTTGAATTTATCGGTTTCGGGCACGAGCTTACCCGCAAACAGTATACCGAGGAAAAGTGCAAAGAAAAACGCTTCTACAAGATGCTCGATAACTGAAATCTCAGTAAGCAGACCAAGCTTTGCCAGCTCTGTCAAAGAGAGTATACTTGAAATAAGTACATTGAGCTTCAGGCAAAACAAAAGCGAATCGGGAATCAAAATATATTTATGCTTCACCTTTGCGATAAGCAGTACCGTAACCGCCGTATAGACACAAAGGCTGAGTATATCGCTGATGTCGGGCTGATGCGACAGGGTAATGCCGCTCATCGTAAGACCTATGCCCAGGCAGAAAAAAGCTTTCTCGAGAGCAAGGAAAGCAAAGAGCACAACCGTTGCGATATACAGATTTTTTCTGTGTCTGCCTTTTGAAAAAAATGCTGAAATTTTATCGTACAATTTTGTGCCCCCCTTTTTGTACCATATACACTAAAATTGTAACATAAACAAAGGGCAAACACAAATTAATTATTTGTAAAAAGATTGAAAGTCAGATGTGGATTAAACCTCCTTTTGAAAGGAGGTGGATTTTGTGAAGCAAAAGACGGAGGATTGTTAATTTAAATATTGATGTGTTTTAATCAGCAACCCTCAGTCAAAATCGCAAGCGATTTCGCCAGCTCCCTTCAAAGGGAGCCTTTGACTAACGAATTTACAGGGATATAAAAACGGGAGGCGAAACGCCTCCCCTACGATTGAATTATTCAGCTATTTTAATTTTAATTCCGAGCTCCTCAAAAGACGTTAAATCATCCTCGGAAGATTCGCTGTCGGTAATGAGATAATCGAGCTTATTGGCAGGACAAATGCTGATTACAGAGTCAAAGCCGATTTTTTCTACAGGATACAAACCGCAAACTGTTTTTGAATTGTTTATTACAGCGTTTGTCAGTCCGACACTTCTTGCTTTCTGGATTGAAAGACCGAAATTAGCCGAAGCACAAGCAGAAGTAATAAAGCATTTATCAAAACGGAGTCTGTTGATTAACGATAATGCAAAGCTGTCATAGAAACAACCGTTTGCCTGCATTTCGCCACCTGCAAGAATAACAGTTATATTTTCTTTTTTTCTGAGTTCTTCTGCAATAGAAATTGAATTGGTAACAACAGTACAAGCTACTTCTCCGATATTCTGTGACATAAGATAACCGACACTTGCGTTGGTGATATAAATAACATCGTTTTCTTCAATAGCCTTAACTGCTTCTTTTGCTATTGCAAGATAATTTTCCTTGACTTCAACAACACGCTCATTCGGTGAAAGATTTCTGATTACGTTGCCACCGACCTGTCTTGCAGGGATAGCACCGCCATGAGTTCTTTTAAGTAATCCCTTTTCTTCAAGAAGTCTTAAATCTCTTTTTGCCGAGTCATAGCTGACCTGAAATATTTCCTGAATTTCGGAGTTTGATATTCTTCCTTTTTCTGATAAGATTCTGAGAATTTCCTGATGTCTTTCTTCGATAAACATAATTTTTACTCCTTCTTGTTAACGTTTATTAACAGTATTGCTATATCTGTAAGTATAAAATAACATAATCGTTAACATTTGTCAAGCATTTCGGGAATAATTTTGCAATATCGTGAATTTGTGTGAACAGTGTTGGGGTGATTTACTTGCTTATCCGATGCTGAAAGATATCTCTTTATATTAACAATCCTCAGTCACTTCGTGACATTTCCACACACTATGGGGAATCACCTTTCAAAAGGAGGTTTTGATAAACCATTTCACATTGATATAAAAATAATGTCATCCTGAGTGAAACGAAGGATCTTTACTCTTTTCAAGATTCTTCGCTCGTGCTCAGAATGACATTTTTTATTTTATGCAAAGTATTTTTCGATTGCTTCTACGGCGGACTTTATATCATCCTCGCCTGCAAGCTCAACTGCGCCCTTATCGACAAGGTTTGCGGTTTTAGTGTTGATGGGAAGGCGTGCAAGCACGGGCAGGCCGAGCTCGGCAGAAACCTCTTCAATCTTGCTTTCGCCGAATATAGCGTGCTTCTTGCCGCAGTCGGGGCACTCAAAGTAGCTCATATTCTCGACAAGGCCGATGATCGGCACATTCATAAGATTTGCCATATTGTATGCCTTTTTGACAATCATTGTGACAAGGTCCTGCGGAGTTGTGACAACGACGATACCGTCAACCGGAAGATTCTGGAAAACGGTAAGCGGAACATCGCCTGTACCGGGAGGCATATCGACAAACATATAGTCAACATCGCCCCAGGCAACCTCGTTCCAGAACTGCTGGATGATACCCGAGATAACGGGACCTCTCCATACAACGGGAGCATCCTCTTTTTCGAGAAGAAGGTTGACCGACATAACGCGGATACCTGTTTTACTCTCTGCAGGGATAAGACCCATTGCGCTCTGCTCAATACCCTGCTTTACACCGAAAGCCTTGGGGATTGAGGGGCCTGTTACGTCGGCATCGAGAATAGCAGTCTGCTTGCCGCTTGTCTGGAAAGCGGAAGCAAGCAGAGAAGTGACAAGCGACTTACCTACGCCGCCCTTACCGCTGACAACACCGATTACTTTTTTTACGTTACTGAATTCGTTCTGTGCAAGACGCATATCCTGCTTCTGCTCTTTGCTGTCACAGTTTGATGAACAGGTTGAGCAGTTACCGTTACATGCCATTTTGAAATTACCTCTTTATATTGAATTAATAATTGCTTTAATAATTTTAATTGAAACGCTCCATATTGTACTGATTATTTTCGCGAGATTTGTAAACACGGTGTTCAATACAGCACGTGCTTTGTCGAGCTTTTCCTGCTCGGTTTTGAGCCTTAACGTACCGTTAACCTCGACAACCTCGTGGAAAACCGCTGTTTCATGGTAGCCCTCACCCGATGAATTCGGAGAATGTACCGAAAGCATAAGTCTGCCGTCGTTATCGGTGAAAAGCATACCGTGTCCGCCGTCATAATCCGTACCGCTGATGTCTCTGTGGAAAAGAAGTCCGGATTGCTGTTTCCACTTGCCATCGATTGAATAGCTCTCTGCCATGCCGACAGCGTAGCCGTTATCGGCAACATTTGACCAGAGCATTATCAGCTTGCCGTCCTCACAGGTGTGGATATACGGGCCGTCGGTAACCTGTCTGTCCATACCGCGTTTACCGTCATCCGCACGAAAAATCTCCTTCGGCTCGGAAATGAGAGAAGATAAATCATCGCTCATTTTTGCAACGCACATTCTGCCAATACCGTCATCGGTGCTTGTCCACTCGTGGACAAAAATCATCCACGGCTGACCGCTGTTATCGACATAGAGTGTGCCGTCAATCGAATCCCAATCGTTCGGAGTTGCAAAGCCGTCGCTTATCTGCTCAAACGGACCGAGAGGACTTGAAGCCTTGAAAACCGCAGTTCCTCGGTGATTGAGCACACTGTCGTGATAGGTGGCAAAAAGATAGAAATTGCCTTCATACTCGACACATTCGGGTGCCCAATAGTCACCGTCTGCCGTATGACCTTCGGGGAAGGTGAAAACCGTAAACGGACCTGCCCAATTCTCAAGGTCTTCACTGACGTAGCAGCCGTAGCCCGACCACGCCGCACCGGTGCCGTACATATAGTATTTGCCGTCGCTGACAAGAATACAAGGGTCGCGGATGCCGATATCCTCACGCTTGCGTGGGTATTCCAAATCAGAAGCGTAGGCGGGAGGAATCATACAAGCACCCATAAGGATTATACTTAACAAAACAGAAATTAATTTTTTAAGCATATGACTTCCTCCGTGCGATATATTTGCCATATGGCAAATGCGATATAATTTCAACTTTTGAAATTGCGATATAGGCTCGATAAATCTCGCCTGCGATATGATATAATCCCTCGTATGCCGCAGCATATCTCGCACGCAAAGCGTATATCGCATTGCGGAGCAATATATCGCAAATCCGTAAGGGATTTATATCGCGACAAAATTATCTTCAGATAATTTTGTCATCTGGCAACAATATTTACAAGCTTGCCCTTAACGTAAAGCTCCTTGACGATATTTTTGCCTGCGATTTCTGCGGCAATCTTTTCGTCTGCCTTTGCAAGTGCGATTGCGTCTGCAGCCTCGATGTCTGTTGCAATCATCATCTTTGCACGGATTTTGCCGTTGATCTGTACAACGATTTCAATCTCGTTATCAACACACTTTGCTTCGTCATAAGTCGGCCACTCACCGTTTGCGAGCATACCGTAGCCGAGAGCCTCGTTGATTTCCTCAGTAACATGAGGAGCAAAGGGATTGAGAAGAGTTACAAAGGTCTTAAGCTCCTTGCGTGTGACAGCACCTGCATCATAAATCTCGTTAAGGAGAGTCATAAGAGCGGCGATTGCAGTGTTGTACTTAAGATTTTCGATATCGGAAGAAACCTTCTTGATCGTTCTGTGGAATGCAGACTCGAGCTTCTTTGAATACTCGTCGGAGTCGGTAAGAATTGACTGAAGATTCCATACTCTGTCGATGAATCTCTTACAGCCCTTAACGCTGTCCTCTGACCAGGGAGCTGCCTTCTCATAGTCGCCCATAAAGAGGACGTAGGTACGGAGAACGTCGGCACCGAAGGACTCGACAACATCATTCGGGTCGATAACATTGCCTCTGGACTTGGACATCTTTACGCCGTCCGGACCGAGGATAAGGCCCTGAGCTGTACGCTTTGCATACGGCTCTGCTGTGGGGACTTCGCCAAGGTCGTAGAGGAACTTGTGCCAGAAACGAGAGTAGATAAGGTGACGGGTTACATGCTCCATACCGCCGTTGTACCAGTCAACCTGACCCCAGTACTTAAGCTTTTCCATATCGGCAAAACGCTCTGTATTGTGGGGGTCGATATAACGAAGGAAGTACCATGACGAGCCTGCCCACTGAGGCATTGTATCGGTCTCACGCTTTGCTGCGCCGCCGCACTTCGGGCAAGTGCAGTTGACATAAGAATCAATCTTTGCAAGGGGGCTTTCGCCATCCTGACCGGGCTCAAAGTTTTCTACCTTGGGAAGCTTAAGGGGAAGCTCCTCGTAAGGAACAGCAACCATACCGCACTTGTCACAGTGGACAATCGGAATCGGCTCGCCCCAATAACGCTGACGGTTGAATGCCCAGTCCTTCATTTTATACTGAACGCCCTTTTCGCCGATGCCCTGCTTCTCAAGCTCTTCAAGCACGCGTGCGATAGAAGACTTCTTGTCTGTATAGCCGTTGAGGTAGTCGGAGTTGACCATTTCGCCGTCGCCTGTGTAAGCCTCGACAGAAATGTCACCACCCTTGATGACCTCGATAATATCGATGCCGAACTTCTTTGCGAAGTCGTAGTCACGCTGGTCGTGTGCGGGCACAGCCATAATAGCACCTGTGCCGTAGCCCATCATAACGTAGTCGGAAATGAAAATCGGAATTTCCTTGCCGTTTACGGGGTTGATGCCGACAAAGCCCTTGAGGCAGACACCTGTCTTATCCTTGACAAGCTGTGTACGCTCAAACTCGGTTTTCTTTGCACACTCTGCTCTGTAATTCTCGACCTCATCGAAATTCTCAATCATATCCTTATACTTGTCAAGCATAGGATGCTCGGGAGCCATAACCATAAAGGTTACGCCAAAGAGAGTATCGGGACGGGTTGTATAGATGCGGAGTGTTTCATCGGTATTCTTAACGGTGAAGTTTACGAAAGCACCTGTTGACTTACCAATCCAATTTTCCTGCTGGAGCTTGACATTGGGAAGGTAATCGACCTCGTTAAGACCCTCGAGCAGCTTATCTGCATACTCGGTGATACGAAGGTACCAAACATCCTTGGATTTCTGCACAATATCGCTGTGGCAGATATCGCACTTACCGCCCTGAGAATCCTCATTTGAAAGAACAACCTTACATGAGGGGCAGTAATTGACAAGAGTCTTGTCACGGAATGCGAGACCGTTTTCGAACATCTTGAGGAAAATCCACTGAGTCCACTTGTAGTAGCCCTCTTCTGTGGTGTCGATTACTCTGTCCCAATCGAATGAGAAGCCGACACGCTTAAGCTGTGAAGTGAACTTTGCGATATTATTGTCGGTAACCTGTCTGGGGTGGATACCTGTTTTGATTGCGTAGTTTTCGGTAGGCAGACCGTATGCATCGAAGCCTATCGGGAAGAGGACGTTGTAGCCCTCCATTCTGCGTTTACGGGATACTACCTCAAGGCCTGAGTAAGCCTTGATGTGGCCGACGTGCATACCTGCGCCGCTCGGATAGGGAAATTCTACGAGGGCGTAGAATTTCTTTTTGTCGGAGCCGTCTTCAGCGTGAAATACGCCTGACTCGTCCCATTTGTCCTGCCATTTCTGCTCGGCAGATTTAAAATCGTAGTTAGCCATAATTTTATCAATCCTTCTGATTTGATTAGTCTGTAATTAAGTGTGAGATATCAACCTGTGCGGCATCTGCCCAGAGTCGCTCAAGATTATAGTAATCTCTCATATCGCTGAGGAAAAGGTGGACGATAACATCGTTAAAGTCCATAAGAATCCAACCTGTAGCCTTACCCTCGATATGTGTTGCAAAAACACCGAGCTTTGCCATCTCGTCCTCAAGGTCGTCGGCAAGTGCCTTAACGTGAGGGTTAGAGGTTGCGGATGCGATTACGAAATAATCCGAAACAATCGTAATGCCTGCGGTTTCAATTGCAACAATATTCTCTGCCTTTTTCTCGTCAAGCACCTTTACGATACTTTCAAGCATTTCTTTTGAGGTCATATTCATAAGCCTCCTTTTTATACCTTTTATATATTATTATAATTTTACAAATATATATAATATCACAATAAATACCAAATTGCAACTGCAAAAAATCCGGACAGACACAATTATCTGCCCGGATTTTGACTTTTTATTTATATTAAAGTGTTGCGTTGATGAAAATTAAAACATCTTTTTATCTTTTACCTCAAACGCGAAGAAGCGACTATGCGTGGTCGCCCGAAGTGACGGCGGCAGAGGCAAGCCTCTGCCCTACAGAAGATAAATAAAATTTCAAAGATGTTTGTTTTAAATTCCAAACTTTAATTATTTAAAAAATTAATTAAATTATCAATATCTTCCTGGGCTTTTACATCATCTTTTGCGGGAATTATATTTGTATTGAAGCTGCCTGTAAGACTAAAAATATTTGTGACATTTATATGCTTCAATATGCCGCTCAAAGTTTCGTGTGCCTTTTGCGGATTGCCGTCACCGCCGCCAACAAGGATGACCGCACCTTTCTTTGGTTTGATTATCGGTGTGTGGTTACGGAAATGCTTTGCTGCAAAATATGTTTGGAATCGGCTGCATACATCAAGCAGTTTGCCTGTTGGTTGTGAGAAATAGATAGGTGAAGCAATTACAACGTTATCACAGCCAACAATATAATCATATATTTCTGTCATTTCATCATTAATTGAACAGCCTTCATTGTTCCAACAATAGCGACAATCAATGCAGGGAGAGATATTGGAATAATAGGCATTTACTATTTTGTATTCGCCGTTTAATTGCTCGGTAAGTTTGCTGATTAAAGCTGTTGTATCTCCTTTTTTGCGTGGAGAACCGTTTATAATTAGTGTTTTCATAAAATGCTTCCTATTTTTCACAATTCATTTGATGCTTTATAAAATTAATTTTCCGGTTATCCTGTTTTTCTTTAACATTCATTCTGTAACCATCTAATGAAGATTTTTGATAAACTTTCAGATATTGTTCCAACGATAAAAGCATAAACTTATTTCCAGATATATTGCGAATTTCAATATCGCAGATATCAATATCCGCAAACTCCTTCAAGCCTTCAATAGAAGCATAGGAATAATCCACACCGTCTTTATGGAATGTGTGCTCGTGCTCATCAATTAATGTATATCCGTAACTTTCCAATAATAGTTTAAAATCTTTCCACTTATCGCCTGTTACAAACACCTGCGGAATAAGGATATCAATATCATCTGAATTTAACGATGAATTTGTTAAGACTTCTAATCCCAAAGAGCCATAAAGTAGCGTAACAATATTAAACTTGTCGTTAAGCATTTTTGCATTTTGCAAAAAACAATCAAATTTGCTCATTTATATCTCCCTTGTAAATCACATCTATTTCATCTTCGCTCGGCACTTCAAATATTGAAGCGAATTTTTCGGCGAGATTATCGTCAACATAGTAGGCACTTGTTTCATTTGCAAGCACAGCGTTATTTCTCTTATGCAAGCGACACTTCCATGTTTCATCGCTTATATCAATGTAATGAAGCTCGCATTTGATATTACGGGATTTGTAAAACTCTTTAACTGCTTTTCGTTCTGCTTTTGTCCAGAAGCCCCAGTCAAGAACAACATTGATTTCATTATTAATAAATTCCAAAGATTTATTTAACAGATATTTCTCTGTTCTTTCCACATATTCATCGTGTTTATCACCCGGGTGCTGACCGAAAAGAGCAAGTGTTATTTCATCAATAGAGAGCAATATAGCATTGTTTTGGTTACAAAGTTTTTGTGCATATGTAGTTTTACCGCAGCAGATTTTGCCGCAGATTAAAATGACTTTGGGCATAAATAACTCCTTATCCGAAATTCTTTTAACCATATCTTTTTTCAATGGAAAACGGTCGATTCGTGAATCGACCCTACAAATTTTAAAAATTGATTTAAAGATAAACAACGGGAGACCACACAGGGTCTCCCCTACGGTGGTGTTTTTACAGCTTGCAATACATCTCCTGAGCTTTAGGGATAAAACCGAGTTTTTCATAGAGTTTGATTGCACCGGGATTATTTACGAGGACGTCGAGATTTATAAAATTACAGTTGTGCTCTTTTGCCCAGGTCTTTGCGGCATTCATTAACGCTGTACCGCAGCCTTTATTTCTGTGAGATTCCGTTACGATTACATCCATTATATAGCAGAATTTACCGGGAAGCATAAAATCAAAATCGGGTCTTGTTTTTGCCTGAAGCAGAATAAAGCCGATAACCGTACTTTCATTTTCGTAAACAAGAATATCTGATTCTTCATCAGCAATTGTATTCTCAATAAACTCTGTGCTCTGCTCACCCTCTTTTATAAAATCGGGAATAAGCTTTGACATTTCATAAAACTGCTCACGGTATAATTCTGCAATTGCAGGTATATCATTGCTTTTTGCTTTTCTTATCATCGTTTCAACCCCCTTTTTCAGCACTTCAAATAACAATTTTATTATATCTGAATTTATTATTTTGTAAACCACTAAAAAAGCCGTCGGAAAAACCGACGGCTGAAATATACTTTTTAACTCACTTCCTGCGAAGGACGACCACTGAAGCAGCCGAGAGGCCAAGCACAACGACCGCGGCACCAGCGAAAGCGGAAGAGCTTAAATTTGACACAGTGGCAAAAGAAACAGCTGTGGAAACAGAAGCTATATGAGACGGCATATCAACAGCAAACGCTGCTATTGCAAAACACGAAAGAGCTATAACAAGTACAATAACAATGCCAAGTTTTTTCATGTTTTCCTCCTTAAAAGTAATGTTATAAAAGTGTCACATACACATAGATTTTACCACAAATATTAGTATTATTCAATTAATTTTAAATACGAAAAAAGTTGTCGCAGTATTCTCAACCTTTGTAGAAAAGCAACAAAAAACAGACTGCATTTTCATACAGTCTGTTTTTGTAAGTTTAATTCAGAATCAGAATGACTTAACAAGCTCCTTGAGGTATGCCTTGAAATCGTCGCCGATTTCCTTGTGGTTGAGAGCAACTTCGCAGTTAGCCTTCATAATACCGAGCTTGTTACCCATATCGTAACGGATACCGTCGAAATCAAGAGCAAGAAGGTTGCCTTCCTTGCCGAGACGAGCAAGTGTATCTGTGAAGTAGAGCTCTTCGCCCTCGGGTGTGTTTGCAAGGTCCTCTGCAAGGTAATCGAACACCTGGGGAGGAGCAACAACTCTGCCGAGGATTGAGAAGCAGGACATAATCTGATCCTCTGTGGGCTTCTCAATGATGTTATGTACATCCATAAGAGCCGCATTGTCTGCGTGAGGTGTAACATCGAGTGAGCAGTACTTGGAAACATCCTTTCTCGGAACTTCCTTGACACCTACAATACCCTTACCTGTTTTCTCGTAAGCGTCAACAAGCTGCTTTGTTACGGGATACTCTTCGTTGATGATAACGTCGTCACCGTAGAGGATTGCAAAAGGCTCATTGCCGATAAAGCTCTTTGCACACATAATAGCGTGGCCGAGACCCTTTGTCTCCTTCTGACGGAGGAAGTAAACGTTAGCAATATTTGAGCAAGCAAGAACATCCTCGTAAAGGTCCTTCTTTGAGGGGTTATCCTTAAGCTTGTCTTCAAGCTCATAGCTATGGTCGAAGTGGTCTTCGATTACGCCCTTACCGCGGTTTGTGATGATAAGGATATCTTCGATACCTGCAGCTGCAGCCTCTTCAACAATATACTGAATTGCGGGCTTGTCAACAATGTTGAGCATCTCCTTCGGAACTGCCTTTGATGCAGGGAGAACTCTTGTACCAAGACCTGCTGCGGGAATAATCGCCTTTTTGATTTTCATGGTTAAGTCGTCCTTTCTGTATTGAGAATTGAAATTGATTTTTTATTTTTACCGTGTCATAAAGTTTGACGCGGCTAATATCAAAAGGTCACTTATAAGATATGAGCCTGTGCCGAAGAAAATGTTTGTACCGCCCTTTCGGAAAAGCTCAAGCTGTACTGTACGCTCATCAGATGAAATGCTGCGCACACGCCGGATTTCTGCACAAGCTTTTTTGAAATAAAGCTTGTCAGCCATAAGTGCCGCTACAACCTTGAGTACAAGCATCAGAAATATCAGCCCGTACACCAACAACATCGGTTTTAACATTTCGTTGACAAAGCGAGTCCGATTATTCATCGCAAACTCTCCGTAAAGCTCTGTTTTTGCCAAATAAGAGTCCGCCGAGCTTTGGTCTGACTCGCCGAGTTGTTCGACCGCATACTTTTCACAGTCTGCAACAAATGCCGAAGACCTGTTATTCACAAAGCTGTTTGCAGGAATAAGAAGCAAATTCAGCGATATAAACGCAGCAAAGAACAGTGCACCTGCCTTATAAAGCTTACGGTAGAAAAACCAGTACGGCGAAAACAGAAACGCCGCCCAGTTCCACGAGCATTTTTTGCGGAACTTCTTGATATAACTTGCACCTGCCGTACGGCAGAAGAGAGCAATATCGCCCGACTTGAGGCCCTTGATATTTTCGTTAGAGTCAAAGCCCGGCTTAAACTGAGCTACGGGCGGAACACCCATCGGGTTGACAAACGGAATAAACACTGCTCCGCACTTCGGGCAACGCAGTGAACCGTTGGGACAGCTTTCACCGCAGTCGGGGCATATAACATCAAGGTTGGACTCGTTATGTGAGTGCGGTCTTTCTTCGGTTTTGGTTTCTTGATGCTGCTCCGGCTCGGCAGATTTCTGCCACACATAGCCATCTCCGTGTTTATCGGCGGCGGCACATTCACCGTGAGCAAACCAGCAGACACGGTGATGCGGTGTACCGCAATCGGGACAGACAACTACATCGTCCTGCTCGGTAAACTCAACCTTACAGTACGGACAGGTTTCACCGGTATATCTCATTGTCTTCCCCTCCTTCTGATTTATATACAAAATTTCACTTATACTATTTTACACAATTTAACAGATAAATTCAATGCAAATATATAATTATTTTTAAAGTTTTATAAATTTTCGCTTGCCGCTTTACATAATAGTAAAAATGTATTAAAATATATACTGTTATATTATGTGATTAAGGGGTATCTCAACCGATACTGACCCGAGAAAGGAAAACTTATGCTTCAATTTGAAGAGCTTCGTCTCGAATTACTCGAATGCAGAAAGCCGCTTGACGAGCTTGCAGAGGCACTCGGACTCAACGAGATGCGCAAGGAAATTGCCGCACTTGAAGAGCAGGCTGCTGCACCCGATTTTTGGGATGATATGAAAAATTCGCAGAAAATTCTGCAGAAAACAGCAACACTTAAAAACAAGGTTGCTGCATACGAAAAGCTCAACACAGACTATGAGGATGCGCTCATTATGATTGAGCTTTCTAACGAAGAAGAGGACGAATCCATGTTCCCCGACTGCCGTGAAAGTGTTGACGCTGTTAAGAAAGAGCTTGACAAGCAGACTCTCAGTACACTGCTCAGCGGTGAATACGACAGCAAGAACGCTATCCTCACATTCCACGCAGGTGCAGGCGGTACTGAGGCTCAGGATTGGGCTTCAATGCTTGTACGTATGTATACACAGTGGGGCACAAAAAACGGCTACAAGGTAACAATGCCCGACTTCCTTGACGGTGATGAGGCAGGTTACAAGTCTGCTGTTCTTCACATTGAGGGCGAAAACGCATACGGCTATATGAAGAGCGAAAACGGTGTTCACAGACTTGTACGTTGCTCTCCCTTTGATGCATCCGGCAGACGTCACACTTCATTCGCTTCACTCGAAGTTATGCCCGAAATTGACGACACAATCGAAATTGACCTCAATATGGACGATATCAAGATGGACGTTTACCGTGCAAGCGGTGCAGGCGGCCAGAAGGTTAACAAAACCTCATCAGCAGTCCGTCTTACACATATACCGACAGGTATCGTAACATCCTGCCAGGTTGAGCGTAGCCAGGTACAGAACAGAGAAGTTGCACTGCGTATGCTCAAGTCAAAGCTGCTTGAAATCAAAGAGCGTGAGCACCTCGACAAAATTGAGGATATTAAGGGTGTACAGAAGGATATCGCATGGGGTAGCCAGATCCGCTCTTATGTATTTATGCCTTATACGCTCGCAAAAGACCACCGCACAGGTTTTGAAATGGGTAACATAAACGCTGTTATGGATGGCGATATTGATGGCTTCATCAACGCTTACCTTAAGCAGCAGTCACTTGAGAAGATGAACAACAATGAGTAAGACGAAGATTATAATTATAGCTTCAGCTGTAGTTGCTGTTGCAGTGCTCACAGTGCTCGGAATTAAGTTTGCAGGCAAATCCGAAACCGATGTTACGACAGACACTGCCACAACAACAGCACAGAATACAACTGTTGATTTCAACAACTTGCCTATCGGAGATTATACAACCATTAAGCCTTTTGTCGATGCACAGACTGAGATTCTGACACCGACTACAAGCAAAGCTCCTGTTTCTTCTGCTATTGGAGTGCCCGAAACAACGAAAGAACACGAAGAGTACGCAACACGTGTTGACTCAGTCAACGGTTGGAAAGACAACGAGTTGACCGAAGGTTTGCCGAAAATCAGAACATCCGGTATCTCGACATTTAATGATGTTACTGACAAAGGCAACAGAACAATAATCAGAATTAACAATTTTGATTACAGCAGTTACCTCGACTACGTCGACAAGCTTGAAGCTGCAGGCTTTACCGATAATAACAACCGTGCACATATACCAAGCACCGCTCCTTCAACGGTTGCGATGTTTTACAGTAAATATGACGGCGAGCGTTCATTCGGCGTATATTGGTACGGCGACTCAAGCTCCGCAGGCTTTGACTGCGAAATAGTTATATCGAATTACGACCAGGCAAAATAAAATATAAACTTTTAATGGAGACGTTCGTGTTGAGCGTCTCTTTTTTTTTGCCCTTTGTAAAACAAATAAATAAATTACGCGGCAGAGGCAAGCCTCTGCCCTACAGTCGATAAACAATTTTTCACCGATATACCAGACGCCACCCCATAACTAATTGCAAATTATGAATTGAGAATTATTGCTGAAGTATTTGATGTGCGTTTCGCATCTTTTCTCTGTGACTTAAGCTTTTTCTCGTAGCTGCTATGTCTTTGCATATATGCACTTAATTGAGGTATTCGGTGTGCGCTTCGCAGCTTCATTCTGTGTTTTACACTTTTCTCGTGGCCGCGCTGTGCTTGCATATATGCACTTAATTGAGGTATTCTGTGTGCGCTTCGCACAAAAAAGCAGGTGCGGAAAACCGCACCTGCCGTTTGTTTTAAGGGGTAGGATTAATAAACAACTCTGTAAGTTATTGTTGTGCCGTTGTTCATCCACTGGTTGCTGTAAAGAGCCTCTACATTAAAGGTATATGTAGCTGCGTATGTACAACTAATGTCGAATGTCCATGTAAGGGTACCGTCGCCATTATCAACAGCGATAGAAGTATCCTTTGTATGGTAGTAAACGCTGCCATTAGCGTCAGCAATTTTTACACCAAGAGCTTTCTTGTCTGTTACAACTGTAACTGTCTGCTTGTCACCAACGAGGAGACGTGCCTTAGCAACTGTTGCAGATACAACGATATCTGCTGCGTTGCCTGTGGACGGACCTGCAGGAGGTGTAGCGGATACTACTGTGTAAACAAGGTCTGTACCTTCATCAGTAAGCTTGTTGTTCTTGCCTGCTG
Source organism: Clostridia bacterium (assembly GCA_017516485.1). Taxonomy (GTDB): domain Bacteria; phylum Bacillota; class Clostridia; order Oscillospirales; family Acutalibacteraceae; genus UBA8612. The sequence continues at coordinate 2,792 of JAFXCH010000006.1, read as the reverse complement.
TGTAGAGGTCGAACTTGTATGTCTTAAGAGTTGTCTTGCTTGTCTTGATCTCCCATACCCAGTTACCGTCAGCATTCTGGTATGCGCTAGTACGTGTGTATGTTGATGTTGAGCCACCCTCAGAGACAAATCTGATTCTGAGTGTATCGGGACCAGCTACGATTCTGAGTGTAACTGTTTCCTTAGCCTTGAACTCTGTAACAACATCGCCGTTAGCGTTGATAACCTCAGCTGACTTGATTTCCTTATCCTCAAGTGTAGCGGGATCCTGCTTTGTCTGGAATACGAAGGGATAGCCTTCCTTCTCCCATACCTTGCCGAGCTTAGCCTTAGCTGTTGCCGGTGTAGTATCAGCGATGATCCTTACAGCGATTGTCCATGTTTCTGTACCGTCGCCGTTATCAGTGATCTTAGTAACTGAGCTGTGTGTACGGGTAAAGGTTGATGTTGTACCGCTTGAGTATACTACCTGGAGCTTTGTAACGCCTGTTACTGAGCAGAGGAAATCGTACTCAACTGTATCGCCGACCTTGAAGTATTCCTGCTTGGGTGTAACCTTAGTAACAATTGCGTCTTTGGGAGCTTCCTCGAGAGCATCGATAGCGTCGTTAAGAGCCTTAGCTGCTGCATCGATTGTAGCCTGATCGTCAATTGTGAGATCCTTAGCGATGCCTGTTGCTGCTGTGTAAGCATCAACTACATCTGCCCATGTTTCGGGTGTCCAATCGTTTGCATTGAGAGCATCTTTTCTTGCGATAGCTGCTTCAAGTGCGGAGTAATCAGCGCCCTTCTTCTGGAGCTTGGAAACAGCATCTTCGATAGCTGCTGCCATTGCATCAACGTCAGCCTGCTTTGTAATGTCGAGGCCTTCAACAACTGCTGCTACAGCATCGTTAACTGCCTTAACGGAATCATCTGTGTATGTGCTGAGGTCAGCAGGAATTGTAGCCTTAGCTGCTTCAACTGCTGAGTAATCAGCATCCTTATAAGTGAGAACAACTGCTGCGAGAGCTTCTGCTGCATCGTCGATGATTGTCTGGTTTACACCGTCTTCATCAGCGATCATATCACGAGCGACTGCCTTAGCTGCGTTGTAAGCTGCCTCGTAGTCTGCCCAGTTAGTGTAGAGATCCTTATCTGCAACCTTTGCCTCGTAGTCAGCGATAGCTGCATCGAGAGCTGTGTAGTCACAGTTGCCAAGCTCAACGAGAGCTGCGATAGCATCGTTGATAGCCTTAGCCATTGCGTCAACCTCAGCCTGCTTTGTGATGTCGTAGCCTTCAACAACTGCTGCTACTGCATCGTTAACAGCCTTAACAGAAGCTGCTGTGTACTTGTCTGCATCGATAGCTGCTGCTGCATCCTTAGCTGCATCAACTGCTGAGTAGTCAGCTGCCTTGAGCTTGAGAGCTGCAAATGCATCGTTAATAGCTGCTGCTGCATTTGCTACTTCTTCGCGGTAGTTTTCTGTATCAGGTTCGCCGTCGACACCTTCGTATGTGTCGTTACCTGCTGTTACAGCTTCTTCCCATGCTGCCCATGTGTCTTCAACATAGTACTCTTCACTGTATTCGGGTGTGAGTGCAAGTGCTTCTTCAAGAGCTGTTCTGTCAACAAACTTGGGATCGCCAAGTGCGTTGTAAGCATCTGTAAGAGCCTCAGCTGCTGCGTCGATCTTAGCCTGGTTTACACCTGCTTCGTCAGCAAGCATATCGCGATCGATGTTATCAGCTGCTACAAGAGCATCCTGATATGCTGCCCATGCTTCTGCATCGTAGTACGCTTCATCGTATTCGGGTTCAAGATTAAGAGCTTCCTCAAGCTTTGTGTAATCGCATTCGCCGAGAGCCTTAACACCTGCGATAGCTGCAAGAAGTGCGGACTCTGCTGCGTTTACAGCGTCCTGAGTTGCGTTGTCATCTGCATATACTTCATTTGCCTTAGCAAGTTCTTCCTCGTATGCTGCCCATGTTGCGGATGTAGCTTCATCCTCAGCAACATCGGGAAGTGTATCGATAGCTGCCTTAAGAGCTGTCTTGTCAGCCTTCTCAGCGAGCTTAGCTGCTGCTGCTTCAAGAGCTGCGATAGCATCTGTTACTGCTGCATCTGTTGCGTTAGCATCGTCGTAAACTGTCTCTGCTGCTGCGATAACTGCTGCAAGGTCTGCTGCTGTCCAGGAATCGGGTGTGTAATCATCCTGATCAAGAGCCTTTGCTGCTGCGATAGCTGCTTCAAGAGCTGACTTGTCAGCCTTCTTAACAAGCTTAGCCTCAGCTGTCTCGATAGCTGCAACTGCATCGTTAACAGCGTCCTGTTCAGCGTTAGCATCTGCATTTACTTCGTTAGCTGCTGCCAGAACTGTTGCGAGATCTGCTGCTGCCCATGAATCGGGTGTGTATGCGTCTGCATTAAGAGCTGTTGCACGAGCGATAGCTGCTACAAGAGCTGCCTTGTCAGCCTGATTCTTGAGAAGAGCGATAGCATCTTCAAGATCTGCTGCTGCTGCGTCGAGAGCTGCCTGATCGTATGCTGCAACTGCTGCGTCCTTAGCTGCCTGAGCTGCAGTCTTAGCTGCCTCATATGCTGCTACGGAGTTGGGTGTGTATGCGGAAGTGTCAGCGGGAACCTTAGCTTCTGCTGCGTTCCATGCTGTGTAATCAAGTACGATTTCTTTAAGAACGTAGTTAGTAAGAGCTTCTTCTGCATCGTTGATGATTGTCTGGTTTACACCGTCTTCATCAGCGATCATATCACGAGCGACTGCCTTAGCTGCGTTGTAAGCTGCCTCGTAG
>JAFXCH010000005.1 GCA_017516485.1 Clostridia bacterium | reverse complement strand
GGAATAAGAACCATAGGAATATAAAACGCATACCACAAATAGCGGCACAAAACCTCCATATCGGAAACAAAAAACCACTTACAGGTACGCACCGTTAACCAGAACGCCATAAGCAAACCTACAGCAATCAGGTAAATGCGTATTCGCTTGTTGATAATGCGGCGTTGGAGAGATATAACCCAGCCAACCTGCAATGTAATAAAAATAAGATGAGGAATAAGAGTAAACGTATTTTTCATATAAGAATCGGAAAGCGGGAAATCTATACCGTTATAAACAATACCAAACATAAACAAAACAAGTGCACCGGTTAAATAAATAACGGTTTTGTACTTTGTTCTGACCAAATTAACGCCTCCTTTCTTATACCGATTACAAATATATCATAAAAAAAGTTAAAAATCCACAATTGACAAAAACTTTATAATAATCAATACCCGGTCGCTTTGTAAGAGATCTGTTCCGGAGAAACACTTAAACCTTGCACAAAAAGACGGCGGATTTCTCCGCCGTCTCAGCTTGTCGAAAAATACATTTTTCGACAAGCTGGGAGACTTTGAGAAAGGTGACGGGATGGCGTGTTCTTTGCTCCGAAGCTGTACAGAGGTACTGCGAGAGGGCAAAAACACGTCAAACGCACAAAAAATAATATATAAAACACAAAATCAGGAAGATTTGTTACACAATCCTCCTGATTTTCATTGATTAATTTTGTTCAACAGGCAAGGCTGTTTTCAACCAATTTCTTTGTGCGTGTTCCCGGTGACTTTATCGACAGTCTAAGACGGCGGATTTCTCCGCCGTCTTTGGGGTTATGCTGTTAAATTAAAACTCGGGTTTGATTGTAATTTCGGGGAAGAGCCAATCAAGTGTAAGGGTATAAAGAATCTTGTGAACAATGTTACCGAAGAAGCAGATAATGGGATAGAAGAATCTGCAGATGTCGGATGTATGGTTAGCTGTGTCTGTTTCTTCAGCACCGCAGATTGCACAAGCTCTTGTCTTTGTGCCGTTTTCCGTGAATGTGCCGTCCTCATTATAAGTCCACTCGCCCCACTCGTGGTCGTGAGTTTCTTTTTCGCCGCAAGCGTCACATTCTCTTGTGTGAGTTGTGCCGTTAGCATCGTCTGTCCACTCGCCCCACTTGTGACCGAGAGCCTCAGTTTCGCTGTCAATGTAGCTGTGACCGCAAACGTCGCATTCATGCTTTGTGTAGCCGCTTTCAAGGCAGGTTGATGCAGTTGAAGTTGATGTGTATGTGCAGTTTTCTTTTTCCTCAACACCACAGTTGTAGCAGGTTTTTGAGTGTGAGCCGTTAGCGTTTGTGCTGTATGCACTCCATGTATGGCCTGTTGCTTCAACAACCACTGTTTCAACTGCAACGCCGCAATCCTTACAGTACTTGACGTTTTCGCCTGCCTGTGTGCAGGTGGGCTTAACGGAAACTGTTTCAACTGTTTCACCGTGACCTGTCTTTTCGATTACTTCTGTTTTGTAGCAAGTGCCGCATTCAGCGCAGAATGTAGCCTTTTCGCCATCCTGTGTGCAGGTTGCGGGGATTGTCTTTGTATAGCCCTCTGTATGTGTGTGCTTCTCAAATGTCTTTGTTTCAAGCACTGCATTACACTTTGTGCAGTAACGTGTCATCTGACCGTCGTGCTCTGCTGTTGCTTCGAAATCAACCTTCCAGATACCCTCGTCGTGACCTGTGGGCTCAACGGGCTTTGTGGCTGTCTTTTCACCGCATTCTGTGCAGAAGGTTTCGATAATGCCTGCATCCGTGCAGGTGGGCTTTGTTGTGGGCACGTCGATAGTTTCAGCGTGAGGAAGCTTTTCAATAACAGTTGTGGCAATAACGTCACCGCAGATATCGCAGGTTGTTTCAATAACGCCTTCCTTGCTGCAGGTAGCCTCTGTTACAACTGTGTCTGTTGTTTCGGGGTGATTGAGTGCGGGGATTAAACCGTCGCCCTCTTTCCATTCGTTAATGTCTGCAATTTCTTCTTCGCAGTTTTCGTCAAGATAGCACTTGCCGCATTCGCACTCGTAGTATGGCTTGTAGCCGTCGTTTTCGCAGTCAGCCTCTGTACCTTCAACAAGTGTGAGATCACAGACGTGAACATCGCCGATTACTATCATATCGTAATCCTTATGATTTTCTGCTACGTAATCAACAAGCTCGCCGTAAGGCTCTGTTGAAGCCTTGATTACAAGTGAAGTTGCAAAAGTGATAGAATCAGCATATTCTTCATTACGAACCCGTATTGCATGAAGTTTTGTATCGTCATCATATTCCTTGCTGTTTACAGCGAGAATATTACCGCCGTTGATAATAATATCACCGAAGTATGAAGAAATTACACCACCATAAACTGTACCGTCGTTGATTATAAGATCGTGGTTTGTCCATATACTGCCTTTAACATAACCGCCATTCATAATAAACTTTCTATTCAACGCGTCTATATCGCCTTCAATTATGCCGCCGTTGACAGTTATATCAGACGAGGCTGAATGAAGTACATTTTCAGCATTTGTGCTCAGCTTGCCATCTCCTTCAACCGTAAGGTTACGGTCATTGCTAATTTCACTGTAACTGTCAACAGCATAGCAAAAAGTGATTTCTTCTGAATCAGGAACGAAAATAAGCTTATTATCGCCCTTGAGATTGAGTGTCAGCGGTATCGTATGGCAGATCAACACATGCCATGTGGTGCCAACGTCATTACTTTGGGTAACGCCGGCACCCTCATACTCATAGTTGTTGAGAGTAAGCACGCCGTCTTTAAAATAAGCATAGCCGCCCGAAGGCTCGGTTGTTGTGGTTGCGGTTGCACCGTTTGCAAGGTAGTC
>JAFXCH010000004.1 GCA_017516485.1 Clostridia bacterium | reverse complement strand
ATATTATCCGCCCGTGCTGATATTGCTCGGTTTGCTGGCGGCTGATAGCCGCCCCTACAGTGAAGTTTTAGTTGTTACAGCGTACGAGGGGTGCTACCGGTTTTGTATTCTATTTGGTTTTTAAAGTGAAATAAGGGAAATGTTATTGTTTTTTTAAAAATTTTTCCGAAAAATACAAAAAGTTTGCACTAAAGTACGGTGTGCGGAAGATAAAATTATGATATTGTTATAATGTAGATTTGTTTATTTGCGGATTTACAAGTAAATTTATAATTTATGAAAGGAGAAAAATTCTATGAAATTTTTCTAAAAACCGTTAGCTGTTTTGCTGACACTTACAATGGTTATCGGTATCTTTGCGGCAGTTGGTGTTAACACCTCTGCAGCAGAACCGGGACTTTGGGTAGGCGGTGTTGAGATGAACGATGGCGACTACCTTGCAAACGGTGCAACCGCAACCACAACAACCGAGCCTTCGGGCGGCTACGCTTATTTTAAAGACGGCGTGCTTACTCTCAACAACTATGTGTATGAGGGCGCCGGCGTTCCTCAAAGTAATGGCCACTTCACATGGGCTGTGTTGATCAGCCATAATACGATACCGCTGACACTCAATCTCAAGGGCGATAATAAGCTTATTTTCGTTCCTGATTCAGAAGAAATCACTGATTGCTATGCTGTCTGCAGTTACGATGCATATGACAATAACCTTACGGTTGAAGGAGACGGCAAGCTGAGCACAAATGCTATTAGATTACTTCATTCAGACGTATCTGATATAACTGTCAACGGCGGCATAATTGAAGGCACTATATACGCGCTGAATAAAAAAATTATTATTAATGATGGTTATGTTACAGGCGGTATATATGCAAACGGCAAAGTTATAATCAACGGCGGTACAGTTTATGGTGCAATAAGTTCATACTCCGATATCACTATCAACGGCGGTAATATTCTTGCTGTAAACAGCACTGAATATGGTGACGATACAAAATATTATGCAATACAGGTTTATGATGAAGAACCTGCTGATTCTATAACTTTTGCATCCTCACTTGTAATCAAGGCTTCAACAGAGCCTTACGGCGAGCTTGTTGATTACGTAGCAGAAAATCATAAGGATTACGATATGATAGTAATCGGCGATATTCACTTCTGTGATGTCACACTTGTTGAAGGCGCAGAGGCTGACTGCGAAAACGACGGCTACAAGCCATACTACGAGTGCGAGTGCGGCAAGTGCTATCTTGACGAAAACTGCGAAGAAGAAATTGCAGACATTAACGAATGGAAGTCGGGCGACGGTTTAATTCCCGCACTCAACCACCCCGAAACAACAGACACAGTTGTAACAGAGGCCACCTGCAGCAAGGAAGGTGTTATTGAAACAACCTGCGATATCTGCGGTGACGTTATTGCCACAACTGCTATTGAAAAGCTTCCTCACGCTGAAACTATCGACGTACCCACAACAAAGCCCACCTGCACAGATGCAGGCCTTATCGAGAGCTTCTGCACAGAGTGCGGTGAAAAGACAGCTACAAAGCCCGTTGAGTCCACAGGACACGACGAAGGAATCTGGAAGGTTGATTTCGAAGCAACAGCAGAGCACGACGGTCAGATGACACGTTACT
>JAFXCH010000065.1 GCA_017516485.1 Clostridia bacterium | reverse complement strand
AGTTGATAACATGGAACTTGGTAAACAGATCTATGAACTAAGAAAGAAGGCAAACCTCTCGCAAGAACAGCTTGCCGAAAAGGTCGGTGTATCGAGACAAACAATTTCAAAATGGGAGCTTGGGATTTCCCATACTTAAAGATACCGCCACAAAACCCACGCTTACATTACTTCCATAAAATCAAATTTTGGAGGTAAAACCTTATGAAACGCCTTATAACTTGCGAATACAACTTCGATAACTGCTGTGTGGAACTGAAATTCAACGACGGCAGCATGATTGCGATTGATACTATCGCCATTGAGAACGAGGTTGCCGACAACATGTATCAGCGGTCAGAGCTTGACTATCTGATTTACAACGCACCATTGGAGTACGCAGACCTTATTTTGAACGGCGATCCCGAAGAATATTTGAAAGCTGTAACAGAGTACAAATCATTAGATTAAGTCTTTTCCCTCGATTGCCTCCGCGGTCGAGGGATTTTTATGACTTTACATAAACTTTACGTTATCAAAAGGTGTGTATGGTAGTGTGATTTTTGGGAAAGGGGTATAATAATGGCGTAATCAAAACAGAAGGAGATTATCAAAATGAGAAAAACAATTACATCTTTACTCGCAATCGTACTTACTCTTTCTTGTGTGTTCAGCCTTGCGGCTTGCGGAAACACCGAGAAGAACATCACCGTTGTTGTGAGGGAACAAGGAAGCGGAACGCGCGAAGCCTTTGACAAGGTTGTTACCGACGGTGAGCATTTCCTTGAAGAAAAAGACACAAACGGAAAAAAGGTTTATAACACAACCAATACCGCCGTACAGCAGACCAAAACGGGTACTGTTCTTTCTACGGTAGCGTCCGACAAGAATGCAATCGGTTATATCTCTCTCGGCTCTCTCAATGACAGCGTAAAGGTTGTTTCTGTTGACGGTGTTGTTCCGAGCGAAGCAACCGTACTTGACGGCACTTACAAGATTCAGCGTCCGTTTGTTGTTATGACTAATGCAAATGTAACGCTCAACCCTATCACCGCAGACTTTATGAATTACCTCAAGAGCGCAGACACTAAAGCACACGCAGAAGCGGCGGGCTGTATCTTCCTTGAAGATGGCGCCAAGCGCGCTAATGAGGGTAGCGCCCCCATTGAAGTTGTTGCCTATACCAAACAGGCAAGTTTGCCTACGGGCGGCAAGATTGTTGTGCGCGGTTCAACCTCTATGGAAAAGTTCATCAACGCGGCGGCAAAGGCATACGCTGATCTTTACGGTGTCGGTGCAGAAGAAATCTTCGATATTCAGCTTGAAGGATCTTCTGTTGGTAGAAAAGCTGTCGAGGACGACACAAACGGCAATGTGATTGGTCTTTCCTCTGCTTCCGTAAATCAAGCAGACATCACTTCCTTTAACGCTTGCCTTGACGCAGTTGTGGTAATCGTACACAAGGATAATGCCGACATTTCAAATCTTACCTTGAAAAACCTTTACGACATTTTCAGCGGCAAGGTAACAAAGTTCAGCGAAATCGGTGAGTAATATATGACGAACAAGGCTAAAGCAAAAGAAACTTTTGGAAAAGCCGTGTTCGGGATAGCGGCGGTAATATGTATTATCGCCGTTATCGCCATATTCGCTTTTCTGATTATAAAAAGTGTTCCCGCGTTTAATAAGCTCGGTATAGTTGATTTTGTGTTTGGTGATAATTGGGCACCTGACAGAAACGATACGTTTGATACTGAAAACATATCAGGTAGTTACGGCATTTTTTCAATGATCGTCGGTACATTCGCCGCAACGGTTGGTGCGCTCTTGTTTGGTGGTGTGCTTGGATATTTCACAGCCGTATTTATTGTATTTTTCTGCCCGCGCAAATTGAAAAGAGTATTTTCCTCGGTTATCAATCTTCTTGCGGGAATACCGTCTGTTGTTTACGGATTTTTTGGTATTGTGTTCTTGCTTCCGTTGCTATCTAATATAGCTCCTAACAACGGAAGCGGATTACTTGCTACCTCAATCATACTTGGTATTATGATCTTGCCGACCGTAGTATCGCTTTCCAAAACAAGTATTGAAGCGGTACCGTCGCAGTATTATGAGGGTGCGGTAGCACTTGGTTCCAACCATTCGGAAG
>JAFXCH010000064.1 GCA_017516485.1 Clostridia bacterium | reverse complement strand
GGATAGTGATGCTTGTAAGGGCTGACAACTGTCCGGATTTTTGCGGTTGAGCTGTCGTCAGAGGCAACTACGGTGATTTCACGGGGCTGTGAATCATAATGCACACCGGGGATATTGCCTGTAATCTCACGAACGATAAATTTGTAGGTTCCGGGTGTGTTGATTTTGATTTTTCCGGAAACCGTTTTGTTCGGGGTACTGCTGTCAATCGATTTTTGAACAATCTCAGAGGCGTTATCTAACGGGAATTCAATATCACCGTTTTCAATAGCTTCCTGTGTATCGGGGTCAAGCACCACGATTTCAAAATCAAACTTATCGGTAGAGAGCCATTCATTGTTGTCGCGTCCGGTGAAATTCTTGGTTATGTCAACCGTTATTTCTGCCGGGTCTGCCTCGTATTTATTAACAATTGTATCGCTGTTATAGCTTGTGAGTGTTGCTGTGAGCACACCATTGCGGTTGTCAACCACAGTAAAGGTTGCAATGATTTCCTGCGTGCTGTATGTAATACCTGCGATTTTTTCCGAATCGTTCGGAATTATTTCTTTAACAGCCACAGCATAGCTTCCTGCCTTGGTAAAGGTGATTTTATCAAACACAACATCACCGTTAGCGGCATTTGCAACCTCGGTGGCGGAGGGGAGTATCATACCGTCATCAGGGTCAGCAGAAAGCTTTGAAAGCACAAACCTGAAATCGCCTGCCGCAAGAACTTGGCTTCTGTTGCCTGAAATAACCTTTTTGATAAGCGGAAGCGAAGCGGTTGTCGGTGTGGGGATATAGGTGTTATTGAAAACAACCTCATTTGCATTTTCCCATACACTGCCGTTTAATTTCTGCAATGATTTAGAGGTTATTTTGAGATTGCCTTCTAAATCGTCCGAAACAGTAACCCTGTAAAGGAACTTGCTTTGGTCGTAGGTTGTACCGCCTACCTTTGATTCGGGAATTTGCTCGTTGATATAATATTCGTAAATACCTGCCTTGTCAAAGGTCAGCTTGTCAAGCAATGTAATGGTGCCGGTATAAACACCGTTTGCATCGGGGGTGGTGTCGGCTGTGTGTGTAACAACACCTTCTCTAACCTTTTCGCCGTTAAAGTGTTCCTTGACCTCAAAGTAGAACTCACCGTCTAAAAGAGTTTTTCCGGTAAGGTTTTTGGTGCCGCTTAAGCTCAAGGGCTCATCGGTGAAGATTGAGGTGTAGGTGTTAGTGAAGTCTGCGGATGACCTGCCGCCGGAATAGGTGATTGATGTAACCTCAAGGTTACCGTCACGGTTTGCATCATCAATAACAACCGTAACTGTAACGGTGCTTTGGTCATACTCCACAGCAACGGCACTTCCGTTGGTTTCGGTGACTGCAAATTCATAGGTGCCGGGCTTTTTAAACTCAATGTTTTCAAAAGCAAAGGCAGAGGCAACACCGTTTTTGCCGTTTTCAACCGTTGCAGAATCCTTAGGAATTACAACCAGCCCGTTTCTTACAGCATTGTTAGTTGCCGCGTTGGCTCCTGCGAGATTGAATTCAAAGCTTTCACCCTGCTTCATATCTCTGCCGTTGAGGGTTTTATTACCGATAATATCGGCAGTAACAGGAACGGGTGTATATTCATTGGTAAAGGTTATAACCCTTTCGCCATTGGGATAAATTGCATTAACGCTCAGAATATGACTGTTCGGGTCGATGGCAACAACCACATCTGTGATGTATTGTGAATTGTCATAGGTCATTCCGTTGACCTTATTTGTCGGGATGACCTCACTCATAATATATCTGAAGGTAATTGAGGTTGCACCGTCAGGAATAACATCCTGAGTAAAGGTTACGGACGGGAAGGTTACATTGTGACCTTCATTTGAGGTGATTATAGCACCATTCTGACTGCCTGCAGGCATAGGAACCTTTGAAGCGCTGTTTGCTACAACAGCATTGTTTTCCACAATTCCCACAGCCTGAAGCTTGAATTCAAACATACCTGAAACCAAGGGGTTTAATCCCGAATTATCGGTGTAATTCTTGATAGCCACCGGAACGCGGGTTACCGCTTGGGCAGAGTAGGTATTAACAAACTTAATTGCGTCCTGTGCTTCCTCACCGCTGTTCATAACGATTTCATCGTTTTGGTTATAGGTGAATAACTGATTGGCATCGTCATCGTAAAGCCTTTGAATATCATACGAGGTAACCGCCATAGTACCGTTCCCGTTGTCTGCTACATTAACAACGAGGCGGTAAAGCGCTCTGGAATATGAGATACCCGGTAGATAGGTATTGTTATCGGGTTCTTTTTCCGCAATGGTGTAACAAGATTTGATGCATCG
>JAFXCH010000063.1 GCA_017516485.1 Clostridia bacterium | reverse complement strand
TTCGAAAGAAAAGAGCCGGTCTTACTAACGGTTATTCAGGTTATTAACCGGAATAACCAGTTAGTAGGGCGAATGAACGGTTTTCGTATACGGAAAATCGTTTTGGCGTTATGGTTTGCATCGACCTTAACGGATGGCTTGTTCTCAACAAGTTATCGCTTCCGGATGAAGCCCCCGAACAGTTTAACACTAATTTTTTAGTGGGCGTTTTGGTAAAGCGACGTTGCTATGCAGAACACTTTCCGAATATTGAGGAAAGGAGAAAAAGGCCTTGAGTAAAAAGAAAAATAAGCATTACAAGCAGAGCCATTCAAGTAAGCTCAGAAGCAATGCCAAGAAGTTTTTCGGACAGTACGAAAACAACGTAACAAGGGCAGCATACATAAAGAACTATGATAAGTTTATTAAGTTCTGCCGTGAACAGTACGACTGCAAAACAAAGGAAGAATGTGCCGAGCTTCAGGCAAGAATAGATTTTCTTATTGCTCAGAAGATTTCAAGCGACAATGTTTACAAGTATCTCTTGTATTTTGATAAGCTTTATGATAAATTTACAGATAAGGAAAAGAAAACATTTCTGGGCAGTTTCGTTGAAAAGATTGAGGTTTATCCAACCGAAACCCCGAATGGTCGAATACTCAAGCGTATTCAGTTCAGATTTCCTCTGTTCTATGATGGCGAAGAAATTATAGGCTTAAGTTGGGACAATGAAACGACGCTTGAAATGGTTGTTCAGTTGTCAAGATACTAAAGGAGTACTGTATTCGCATAGACTTGGGTTAAGCTGATGTTTCTGTTGTCTGAAACTATAATAAAAGGTGATATGTATGCGGTGTAACAGATATTTGCTTTCTGTTTTCAAAAAAAGTCTGGCATTTCTTCTTGCAGTTGCTATGGTTATTGCTTTGCCTGCTTGTAAAAATAATGGCGAAGTGACTAAGGGTGTTTCGGGCACATCAATTGTTGATGAAAAAGAGGAAAATACTGTTCAGGATAGCACTTTACGTGATGAAGCTGAAATTAATGATTCGACTGTGGTTACGGAAGAAATTCCCGTACCGGAGACTATTGATTTCGACAAAATGCTCAGCGATATTATGAGTGTTGAGTATGTGTCAGATTATGAGCTGTTTAACGAGTATGATATTCTCAGCAGACCGGGCAAAGAAATGGCTTTGTTTAAAGAACTGAATCCGGAATTTGTTATCAGTGAAGAAGCTTACGATAACAAAAGCTATGATTGGTATCAGGACGGTATAGTAGACGAGCAGAAAATCTACAGAAAAATACTGCTTAACAATATCAAAGGAATCGTTGTGAATGACAGTAATACCATGCAGGCTGTCAAAACAGTATCTGAGATATTACAGTTTAATTTAGACTTAATAAAAAAAAGATATCCTGATTACGATATGGATCTTGCACTGTATGTTATAGACAATCTGACGGTGACTGATTATGATACGGCCGACTGGATAGCATTTATGTCATATGGCAATAACAGAATATATATTTCATTCGATAATATAGATAGTCCTACATATCTGAAACATACTGTATCTCACGAGCTTTTTCATGCGATTTTCGCAAAAAGTTATTATATGGATGATGTGATAATAAGTGGTGCAGCAGTTGATGTTACAAGCAGTGCGGAGGCACCGCTCGGGCTTAGTTCCTTCAGTGAAATGACTGTTGAAAGCTATTCTTACGAGGCTTTTGATGTGGAAGATCCTTGCGATTATATGAGTACGTATATGCTGATTGATTTGCACTGTGCTTCAACAGGCAAGGACAGGCAGTATTATAAAGATAACTTTGTTTACGGTAATACCGCTGGCTTTACGGAATGTCTTGAAGATGATTACAGTGAAATGAATATGGCATATTCACTCTACAATGCAACGGATTTGACCACAGTTTCAACAGATTTGCCGAAAGAGATAACCGAACACAGCGATTACGATCAAGGGCGTTTTTGCAGTGAAGCGTGTAACTATCTGAGGTTTCATTTGTACAGAAATCTGCTCATCAGGCTGACAAAAGAGCTCAGGAGCGGAGTGATTACTAAAGAAGAAGCAGTTGAAGCTATGGAAAGTTTCAAGGATTTTATGTTTGAGGTTTCAGAACACTTTAGCTGGCTCACGCTGGATACGCCGGAATTCCTATCTTATATTGTGTGTGTTGAAAATGCTTTTTCTACGGGACTGAACGGCAATACTTGAAAATTCAAGGGATGGAGTGATTGAATATGTTGTTTAAAATTGCGGCATTTGTTTTTGCAGGCTTTGCTGGTACGGCAACACTTTTTATTGGTAAAATTCCTTTTTTCGCTAAGCGTGCTCTTGCGGCAAAAATGCTTTGCTCACTATGCTTTGTGCTTGCAGGTGTGTGCAGTGTAGCTGCCTCGGGCTTTACGCCGTATGCGGCGTTTATGCTCGGCGGTCTTCTTCTCGGTGCACTCGGCGATTTCTTCCTGGATTATATGGAACGTAAGTACTTCTTATGGGGTGCGCTTTTCTTCGGTGCAGGTCATATTCTGTATATTCTGAATTTTATTACCGGCTTTAAAAATTCAATTTTTGTTTCTCCCTATACAGGTCAGATTATAGGCCTTACCGCATTTATGGCTTTTATGAGTGCGGTTGTTGTCTTGCTCAATAAATTGAGATTCCGCGGCAAATTCAAGTGGATGATTCCTTATGCTTTGGTGCTTCTGGCTTCGTTTATCGTTTCTTTTTCACGCGGAATGGTACTTTTCGTCAGCGGCGATTATCCTATGGCTTTTTGTCTGCTTGGTGCGAGTGCACTTTTTATTGCTTCGGATACAAGCCTTGCAATCAGTATGTTCGGTACACCTCCGCACGTGTTTTTTGAGAAGATGACGAAGTGGCTTGTCAATGTTACATATTTCCCTGCTCAGGCACTGTTTGCACTGAGTATTATGTTCTACTGTAATTAACAAATCGTAGAGGAAATACTTTTAGATGGATGATATAATAATGAACGGTATATTGTTTTCTGACGGTAATAAAAATATTCTGTTTGACATAATTGATTATGAGTTTAGCTTTTGTAAAAAAATGGATTATTATGATGCTAATTGGTTGACTGTTAATATCAGGTGCATTGATAACTATACAGATAAATCTTATACGGATAACTGTATTTTGACATATGAGCTGGATAATTTAGTTCAACAGATAGATAACATAATTGACGGTAAAGAATCAGGATTGATAACAGAGTTTATGGAACCGTACCTGAAGTTTTCTATTACCAAAGCAAATGATATTTATGCTGTGCAAATCCGATTTGTTTGTGATACAGCGGAAGAATGGAAAGAGGTTTATGTTTCTCAAGGAATGAATGTGAACGAGCTTGTTGAAATGAGGAACGGACTGGATAAATTGCGTAAAAAGTTCCCTGTAAGACAGGTCAAATAAAATATACCAACTTATTGTTAATTCACCAGAGAAAGAATGATAAAAAATATGAAAATTATCCCACGCCTCAAGGAAACCTTTCTTGAAGGCAAAAATTATAAAATACTTTTACTGTCAATCCTTGTAACGGGTCTGTCTTACGGACTTTATAAGGGTATGCTCGACAACTACCTTGCCGAGATTGTAGGCCTTGGCGAAATGGAAAGAGGCGTTGCGGAGTTTTTTCGCGAAATTCCCGGTGTCGTGCTTGTGCTGATTCTCGCACTTTTCTATATGCTCTCTGCCGAAACTATGTACAAGGCAGGTGCAGTGTTCTTGCTCGCGGGTATGGGTATGATGTCAATTCTGCCGCCCGGCAAGGTGCTCGTGATTCTCTCTATCACTATGTATTCACTCGGTGAGCATATACAAATCGGTATGAAAAATACCCTTTCGCTCAAATATGCACGTCCGGGTCACGGCGGTGCCGCCCTCGGTGCACAGAATTCAGCTAGCCAAATAGGCACGCTCGTCGGCTATATCGCCGTTGTTGTTGCGTTCTCCGTGCTTGCAGGCGGTGCGGCTACATACAAGCTTTTCTTTGCTGTTGCTGCTGTGCTTGCGGCAATCAGTGCCGTTATGTCGTTCCGTATTACGGGTAAAAGCGAAACCGATTCGACAAAGCGCCGTTTCTATTTTCACAAAAAATATACCAAGTATTATATGCTTGAGATGTTTTACGGTGCACGTAAGCAGGTGTTTTTTACCTTCGGCCCGTATGTGCTGATTTTGTTTTATAAAGCAGATGCCGCAATGATAAGCCTGCTGTTTGCAATTTCAGCTGTAACCTGCTTCTTTGCTTCACCTGTTGTCGGTAAGATTATTGACCGCATCGGCTACAAAACCGTTATGGTTGCCGATACACTTATTCTGGTTATTGTCTGCTTTGCCTACGGTTTTGCTCACCGCATATTCCCCGAAAATGTTTCGTTTGTGATTTGTTGCTGTGCTTACATACTTGATGCTGTTATTTCACTTGCATCAATGGCATCCAACGTCTATGTTCAGGACCTTGCCGATAATCAGGAGGAGGTCAAGGCGACAATTTCGACAGGTGTTTCAATCAACCACGTCATTACAGTTTTTATCGCCCTTTTCGGCGGCTGGATATGGCAGACCTTAGGTATGGAGCTTCTGTTTATACTTTCAGCAGTGCTCGGCCTTTGTAACAGTGCCTATGCTGCAACGATAAAAACGAAAAGGAAAGCTGTTAATGAGTAACAAGACTGAAAGCGAAATCTTTAATAAAGCTGCAGATTACTACGACAGGTTTCGCCCTTCATATCCGCAAGAAATTGTTGATACTTTAATAAGTGAAGCTGAAATATCCGAAGGCTCAAAACTGCTTGAAATCGGTGCAGGAAGTGGTAAAGCTACTTCACTGCTTGCAGGTAAGGGCTTTGATATTCTTTGCATCGAGCCTGGTAAAGATTTGGTCAGAATAGGCAACGAACGTTTTAAAAATGATTCCGTTGAGTTTCGTTTGGGACGTTTTGAGCAAATTCAACTGTCCGAAGAAAGCTTTGACTTAGTGTTTGCCGCACAGTCTTTTCATTGGATACCGCAACCTGAAGGCTTTGAAAAATGCCATAATATTCTCAAACCCAATGGCAGCTTGGCTATAATTTATAATATGTATATTGTTGAAGATAACGAGCAGGACAGGGAACTGTTGTCTTTGTCAAAGAAGCATGGCGGCTTTGCCGATTTTGTTACTGCAAAGCAAAGCGATGAAAGAATACAGTCTATATGTTCTAATATTGAAAATAGCCAAAAATTTAATGCAGTAAAGATCTTTAAAAAGCATTGGCTAAAAGAGTATACCGCCGATGAATATTACGGCTTTGTTTTGACAGGTAACAAAATACTGCAGAAAAACGAAAATGAAAAAGCACAGATTTACACAGATATAAAAAGCTTAGCTGAAAAATTCGGCGGTGCGATTAAAAGACCGTATTTATGTGTGCTTTATATTGCAAAAAAACGGGCGACCACATAGGGTCGCCCCTACGCGTTAAAACGGACGGGGTGTTATTATGTTGCCTAAACGAAAACTTTTACGGCTTCAGAATTATGATTACTCGCAGTGTAATGCATATTTTGTTACAGTGTGCACTCACAAGCGACAGCAGCTTTTTGGCACAATTGTACCCTCACCCGTAGGGGCGACCCTGCGTGGTCGCCCGAATAATCCCGACAGGATGATAGAAAAATGGATTAATGAACTTGAAAATAAATTTGATAAAGTTCTTATCGACTGTTTCTACATAATGCCCGACCATCTGCATCTTATTATTGTAATTCATGACGGTAGTAAATCATCTTTAGAAGATGTTATTGCGTGGTTTAAAACAATGACGACTAACGACTATATAAACGGTGTTAAAAGCGGTCTGTTTTCTCCGTTTGATAATAAATTATGGCAACGAAGCTATTACGACCATATAATCCGCAACGAACAGGATTTAGAAGAAAAACGTGACTATATATTAACAAATCCCATAAGATGGTTAGAAAAAACGAGCTGCCTCAACTGAGACAGCTCGTTTGACTTTTTCGTATCTTATTTAAGTGAATCAAGAAGTGCGTAGTATTCGGTTACGAGGTATGAGCCTGTGTGCTTGCCTACTGAAAGAGTTTCGTCTGCAATTTCTTCTCCGATGATGTGACCCATAAATGCGAAGTTGTTATCGGTAAGTACATAGCCTATTGCGTCGTTTGTAAGGCTTACTGCGTATGTCTTAACGCCTTCAACTGCTGTTGCAAGGCTGTCGTACGGCCACTCGGTGCCGTCCCAATTTGCGCCGCCCGTAATCTCGTCGTCCCAGAATACTTCGGGATAAAGCTCTGCTGGGAAGAGCGCAAGACCGATTTTGTTACCAAACTCAAGGTAACCCATTTCGGTTGCCATGCAGTATGTTCTGCCGAAGCCGGAACCTGTGTAGAAAATCTTGTTGTTTACAAGACCAATTTCACAAGCGAGAGTGAGAATACTGTTTTCAGGTGTGATGAAAAGCTCTCTGTGCTTAACGTTGATAATCGGCTCAAGCTCTGTTGCATAGTCTGCCTCAACAATCATCTCGCCAAGATGTTTGCCGAGGTATCTTGCATCAGCACCTTTTTCTTCATACTCTGTCATACCTGTGGTGTCAACCTCAATATCGCGTGAAACCTGGCCGACTGCACCGGGAATCATAATGAAGTTACCGCCGTTTGCCTGCTTGATATATTCATCAATGTAGTAGATATAGTCAGAGCCGACAAGACCGTTGCTTGCACTGAATGATGTCGCGTGGCAGGTGATGTCGCTGATATATGTAGGAGCGTTGCCTGAGGCGGGAACAAAGCAGAAGCTTGCTGTTTCAGGCAGGTCTTCTTTAGAAATAAGTTCACGCTTGTCCTTGAAATATTCGCTCATATCAATTTCTGTGAAATAGAGCTTGCCTTCTTCCATATTGCCGAGTGCTTCTTTGATTGCCTCAACAGATGTGTCAATGAAGTGCTGCTTGAACGACTCAGCAGTTTCAAGGCCGGGAATAGTCATATTATCAAGGCCGAGAAGATTCATCCAGAATGCTGCAAGGAGCTTGGTGAAGAACTCTGTGCTGACACCCTGTGTATCGAGTGCGGAGTGTGCGTGTGTTGCGCTGATATTGATACTTGCAACCTTGATGTCGTTTTCTTCGCAGTACTCAAGTATTGCTTTACGGATTGAGCGTGTGTCTGTTGATGTAACACCGAGTGCGTCAACCGCTGCGAGCACTACTGCACCTTCGCCGCTGTTGTCGTCAAGCACTGTTACGCGGATGCACTGGTCGTCGTACACACCTTCAGCATACTTGTTGAGAAGGTCACGGCCGAGGTTGTATTTGCCGCTGTCGATATCCTCGGGCACGATGCTCTTTTTAGCATAGCCGAGCTCCCATACTGCGTTTTCAGCAGCTTGAGTCTGATAGTTTTCTCTGCCGGGCATAAAGCCGATTTCATCAGAATCGTAGTTATCAAGATGCTGCCATTCATTCGGGTCGAGATATATTGTGCAGATTGTTTTTACAAGTCCTTCGACAACTACGTTAAGTGTGTTGTAAAGACCTTTCATAACTGTGTCTGCAACTGCGTTTTCTTCCTGAGGCTGTGCTGCGTTTGTGCCGAGCATTGAGCCTGAAAACAGCATTACAACGCACATTGCAAGGGAAACAAAGCGTAAAAATTTTTTCTTCATTGTGTTTTCCTCCATGTTTTTCAGAGTATTGGTTTTATTGTACAGTATGAATTATTTTTCGTCAATCCGAAAATATAATTTGTTGACATTTTTATTATAATAATGATATTATTTTAACTAAACGGAGGTGTTTTTTATGGCAGATAAATTATATATCCTTACATATGAACACGGCGGCTATGTGCTCTGGGGAGAATGGCTCAAACCCAGACTCAAGAATATTGCCGAATGGCTCGAGAAATATCCTAAGCTCAGAATAGGACTCGACTACGAATCCTTTACTTTCGATGAGTATACAAGATGCGACCCCGAAATCGTAGAAACCGTAGCGGCTCTTCTCAAAAAATATCCCGACAGAGTAGGTCTCGGTGCGACTACTTACGGTCAGCCTCTTGCACTTACCGTGTCGGAGGAATCCAACGCACGTCAGCTTTCATACGCTGTGCGTACAAATCTTCACTATTTCGGTATTACTCCGAATGTCTACAGTATTTCAGAGTTTGCCCTTCACAATCAGACTCCGCAGCTTATCAGCCAGTGCGGCTACGATGCGGCACTTCTTCGCTCTCATGTTATGGGCTACGGCTATCCCAAGAATTTCGATTCTGCATGGGGTCTGTGGACAGGTAAGGATAAAACCGCAATTCCTGCCGTGCCTACATATCCCGAACAGGGCAGGGGATACAACTGTACTACTCTCGACAACTGGATTCTTTCCCGTTGGTCAGAGGGTGAGGCAGGCTATGAGCCCGAAGATTTTGAAGAAAAATTCAAAAAGTATAAGCCGCTTCTTGCTTCACGTTACGATGATGTATGTCAGCCTATAGAAAGACTGACAGAGTATATCGAGTCTAAAGATAACTATGAGTACGTTCTGCTCGAGGATATTCCGAAGATTTACGGCGAAGCAACCGATGTGCTTGATACGACCGATAACGATTTCCATGTGCAGATGCCCTGGGGCTATTGCGGTAACGAAATCTTCAATGGTGTGCGTGCAAGCGAAGTTGGTGCAGTGCAGGCAGAAAAACTCAACGCTTTCAGCGTAATTATCGGTGGCGAGTCACTTGAAAAGCAGAGTGAAGATGCTTGGAAATACGCTATGGCTGCACAGCATCACGACGTAACTATCTGCGGTTTGCTTGACCTTGCCCGTCGCTTTATCCCCGAATCACTCGAGCTTTCCGAGGGTGTCAAAGCTGATTCGCTTTCTTTTGCCGCTTCACGCTTTGCCGATAAAACCGGCGATTCACTTCTTGTCACAAACCTTCATTCTTTCGCTGTTGATGAGTGGGTTGAGCTTGATTGCGATAAAGCTTACAGTGTTTTTGACGGCGAAACCGAAATAAGAAGCGAATATAATTGCGGAAAGCTTCGTGTAAATGTAAAGCTTGCCCCCTTTACCGTTAAGCGTTATTCGCTGTGTGAAGCAGTTGAGGCAGAAAAAGCCGATTTTGTATGGAATCCCGATAACGGTGAGCTTTCAACCCCAATATATACCGTAAAGCTGAATGAAAAAGGTATAGTTTATATATCCGATAAAACAGGCAAAAAAATAGTTGATAATGTAAAGGGCTCGCTCTTTACAGCCTGGATTGACGGAGATGACCGCGAATCTGTTGGTGAGTGGTCTGTTGAGGTCAATTCCTGCAGTGCTCTTGCCAAGCAGACGGGTAAAATCGGCACCGTACCCTTCACTTTTGAGATGCGTTTTAATGCCGACAGCGAGCGTATCGACTGCAAATCAACATTTGAAGTGCACGGTGAAAAGATAGGCCGTACCGATGTTACTCAGGGCAGACCCGTACCGCTTACACGAAACGGACATCACCACGAGGATAAGCTCTGCTTTGTTATGAACACCTGTCTTGACAGTGACAGAAGAATGGTGCGTGACCTGCCGTATTCAATCTCCGATTGGAACGGTGCAGTACTCAAAACAGAGGAATATTGGTATCCCAACGACCTTATTCTTATCGATACCGAGGTTTCTCAGGAAGAATCCTTCAATTCTACAACATATATGCACGGTATTTATTGGCTTTGCCTTCGTGACAGCAAAAACGGTGTGGCTGTATTCAACCGTGGTTGTATGGGCTCGGCAATTCAGGGCAACCGTATGCTTATTCCGCTTGTATATTCCAATGAATATATGTGCGGTACTAAGATGCTTGACGGTGTTTATGACGATGAATTTGCAATTTATCCCTTTAAGTCGGATGTGAGTGATGCTTCACTTCATGCTAAGGCACTATCTTATGCTTATCAGCCTGAGTGTGCTTGCATCAAAGCAGGTGACGGTGACCTTACCGAGGTTACTCCGATAACCTTCAAAGCAGATAGCAATGCCGTCGTTCTCACTTCGCTCTACCCTGAAAACGGATATATCTATGCTCGTTTCTGTAACTATTCCGATGATTCGGCTTCGGGCGTGCTTGCCTCCGATTTCGGCGTTGCAGACGCAGAAACCGACCTTCTTGCCAATGTTACCGCCGAGATTTCGGACGGTAAACTTGCATTCAGACCGTGGGAAATCAAAACAGTCAGAATAAAGCTTTCATAAAATAAGAAAACGACCTGTGAAAACAGGTCGTTTTGCTTTTATTCTTTTGCACCTATTCCGAGTTCGTCTGCCATTTCTTTCATTGCCTCAATGCAGATTGCGGCAACTTCTTTTACTTCCATACCGAGCATTTCACAGCCCTTTTTGATAAGCTCTCTGTCGCACTTTGCGGCAAATTTCTTGTCCTTGAATTTTTTCATAAAGCTGGATATTTCCATATCGGTGATTCCTGCAGGCCTCATTCTTGCCGCGGCCTGAATTATGCCGGTCAGCTCATCAACAGTGAAGAGCGATTTTTCCATATTGGTAATCGGCTCAACGTCATTTAAGATTGAATAGCCGTGTGCTAAAATTGCTCTTATTTCGGCTTCGTCAAGATCTGCGTCCTTTAGAGGCTCAGCTGTGAATTCAAGGTGTTCTTCGGGGTGCTGCTCGTAATCGTAATCATGCAGGTAGCCTATTGCCTGCCAGTGAGCAACATCCTCACCGAAGTGCTTGGCAAGACCTCCCATAGCAGCCATAACGTTTTTGGCATGGATTATAAGATGAGGCTCGGTTGTTGTGGTTGCGAGTAATTCCTGTGCTCTTTTGAGTGTAAGCATTTTTCATTCTCCTTCTTTCCGGCATTGTGACTACTATAACACATATTCAACTTTAATTCTATAGGTTACTGTATATTTTGCCAATAATTATTTATTTGTTATTATTTGTTGAAAATTGTTTATCAAAATGATATAATGCAAAAGAAAATTTTTAATGAAAGGGTGCAGAAATTGACAGCTATTTTTCAGTATTTTGACGACATTACTTTGAAGATGCTTGTAATGTGGGTAATCGGCGGTTTGCTGATTTTCCTTGCAATCAAAAAAGAAATGGAGCCTACTCTTCTTCTTCCCATGGGCTTCGGCGCAATCCTTGTTAACCTTCCTCTTGGCGGCGCAGGTGCAGTTGTTCAGCACATTTTCGATATCGGTATCAGCGAAAAAGCACACGAGCTTATGCCGCTTGTTCTCTTTATCGGTATCGGTGCTATGATTGACTTTGAACCGCTTCTTACAAATCCTAAACTTATGTTCTTCGGTGCGGCGGCACAGTTTGGCATATTCTTTACAATTATGCTCGCTTCACTTCTCGGTTTCGATGTTGCGGATGCTGCTTCAGTCGGTATCATCGGTGCGGCAGACGGCCCGACATCAATCGTTGTCGCTCAGAAGCTTAATTCAAGCTATCTTGGCGCCATTATGGTTGCGGCTTACTCTTATATGGCACTTGTTCCCATTGTTCAGCCGCCCATCATCAAGCTCTGCACAAGCAAGAAAGAGCGCAGAATCCGTATGAAATACCAGGGCAAGAAGGTTTCCAAGATCACAAAGATCCTCTTCCCGATTGTTGTTACTATTATCGTCGGTCTCTTTGCTCCCGAGGCTGTAGGTCTTGTCGGCTACCTTATGTTCGGTAACCTTATCCGTGAGTGCGGCGTTCTCAACTCTCTTTCCGAAACTGCACAGAATGTTCTCGCTAACCTTATCACAATCTTCCTTGGTATCACAATCGCTTCCCAGATGGTTGCCGATAAGTTCCTCAAGCTCGAAACATTCCTCATTCTCGGTCTTGGCCTTTTAGCTTTTGTGTTCGATACATTCGGCGGAATTATGCTTGCCAAGGTTATGAATATCTTCTCCAAGAAGAACAAGATAAACCCGATGATCGGTGCATCCGGTATTTCCGCTTTCCCGATGTCAGCTCGTGTTGTTCATAAGATGGGCCTTGCCGAAGATCCTCAGAACTTCCTTCTCATGCACTCAATCGGTGTCAATGTTTCCGGTCAGGTTGCATCTGCTATTGCCGGCGGTCTTGTGCTGAACTTTGCTTTGGCTATGCTTAATAAATAAAGGAGGTTGAGTTGAATGGCAAATAATGTTACAAACGTAAATGAAGAAAACACAACAGTTGCTTCTGATGCAACTACTGTTGCCGATGAAACAACTGCTGTAATCCTTGACGAAAAATCAACTGAGGAAGTCACAGCTGTTGCAGAGACAACTGCAGTTGAGCATAAAATCGGCTTTACCCCCGAAAGCCTTGAGTGGTCACTTCCGATTATGGGCAAAGGTATGCTTGGCATCTTTATAGTTACCACAATCATTGTTACCGTAACCGTTGTACTCAACAAGGCAACTGCACCCCGTAAGAAGAACAAAGAGAAAAAAGATAAATAATTTTTTTCGGCAGGGTTCGCTATGAATCCTGCCGTTTGATTTTTGTATTTCCGTTTGATATAATATGGCAGAGGTGCTTTTATGAAATATGTTTCTTTGTCTGATATAGTTACACAAAAAATTGAATCAGATCGTGCTAACGGCACTGTGCCTGATTTTGCGTTTGATGACAGCTTGGTTATCCGCCGCAATATGTCGCACGACAAACCTACAGTGCTTCGTACACCTTTTATCCGCGATATAGATAAGATTATGCACTGTCCGTACTATAACCGCTATACAGATAAAACTCAGGTGTTTTCGTTTTATAAAAATGATGATATGACACGCCGCGCACTTCATGTGCAGCTTGTGTCACGTATTGCACGCACTATAGGTAAGGCGCTGGGTCTTAACCTTGAGCTTATCGAGGCTATAGCTCTCGGTCACGATATAGGTCATACCCCTTTCGGCCACGCGGGTGAAACCTATCTTGATGAGCTGATGTTTAAAACAAGCGGCAGACATTTCAGTCATAACATCCATTCTGTGCGTGTGCTCGATAGAATATTTCCGTTTAATATCAGCCTGCAGACTCTCAACGGTATTGCCGCACACGACGGTGAAATGGAGCTTTGTGAGTATTATCCGAAAGAACTTGAGAGCTTTGACGATTTTGACAGTCAGATTGAGGATTGTTATATAGATAAAGCAAATGTACGTCTCCTTGTGCCTTGTACGCTTGAGGGCTGTGTTATGCGTATCTCCGATATAATCGCATATCTCGGTAAAGACAGGCAGGATGCAAGCCGTGTCGATATAGCTGATGACAGCTTATTTTTTGACGGTAAGCTTGGCAAAACAAATGCCGAAATAATAAATAACCTGAGCGTAAACATAGTTGAAAACAGCTACGGCAAACCGTACATCAAAATGGATGAGGATGTTTTTGCTGAGCTTAAAAAAGCGAAGACGGAGAATTATACTTACATCTATAAAGAACAGTCTGTAAGAGAAAAACTCGAAAATACTGTCAGACCGATGATGGGTAAGCTTTTTGAGCGGCTGATGAATGACCTTGCCGACAGCAATACAGAGTCACCGATATTTACTCACCATATAAAATTCCTTGAGACGAAGGTGTACTATGAGCGTGCGGTTGAATATATCAAAACCGAGCCTTCACAGATTGTTGCTGACTATATCGCAAGTATGACGGATGACTACTTTGTAGACCTTTATAATTATCTCTTTCCCGACAGCAAAATACGAATAGAATATACAGGCTATTTCGATTGATAAAAGGTTAGAGGCGGCACAGATTTTATCCGTGCTGCCTCTTTTTCTGTATGTATTATACCACATATTATCTATTATTACAAGACTTGTATTACACCATTTTTGCTGTTATATTTTTGTTGCAAATTAAACTGATAAGTGTTATTATTCAATAGGTTTTAATTTTTCGAAAGGAGAAATAAATGAGACAGGTTGTTGATTTCAAAGCCAAGGCGCACGTATTCCGCAATACGTGGTTTATGATGAAGTGCGGTTTTAAGTGCGCACCGCTTTCCGTGCTTATAATCTACCTTGCATATATAGCTGAAAATGTATATTATGCCGTTGTTTTTAATGTTATGTTTCTGCAGACTGCACTCTCAATTATTGAGGGCAACGGTACATTCCGTGAGTTTGCGATAAAGATAGGCCTTATCATATTCGGTAAAATCGTAATTGACCTGTTTTCTTATTATGCTTTTCATCCCGTGCGTGAAAAGTTTGAAATCAAGTGTGAGAGTTATCTGAACGCAATGATATTTAAAAAAGCTCAGCAGGTCGAGCTTGGCTGTTATGAAGACCCTGAGTTTTTCGATAACTATAACCGTGCTACCTGGGTTGTAGAAAAAGGTGGCTTCAAACGCATTATTGAGGGTACCGGTTGGACTCTCGGCTCGGTTTTCAGTATTATCTTCCTTGCGGTTTATCTCTATAGTCTTGACCCGTTTTTGCTTGTGTTCATTCTTTGTCCGCTTATTGTTATGGTTTTCAGAGTCAAGCGTAATCAGGTTGAGTTTGCCCGTGAAAAGGAAATGACTCCGTTTGAGCGTCAGAAAGATTACACCAAAAGAACGGTTCTGCTCAAAGACTTTGCCAAAGAAATAAAAACTACAAATATTTTTGACGTTGTAAAACGCCGTTTTGCCGAAGCGATAGACAACAATATAGCTGTTATAAAAAAATACGGTTGGCGTGTTGCCGTGTTGGAGTCATTGAGTGACTTCTTCGGTGAAGTCATACCTGTTGCAGGCGGTTTCGGTTACGGTTGTTACCGCCTTATAGCGGTAGGCGATATAGGCATATCCGATTTTTCGGTGCTTGTTTCCGCAATAACAAACTGCCGTAATAAACTCAATCAGCTTGCACATTACTTTACAATGCAGCAGAAGCACTGTCTCTGGGTGCAGAATCTGCGAGAGTTTCTTGCCTATGAGCCTAAAATCAAAAGTGGCGACCTTATACCCGATGAATTTGAAAGCCTTGAGTTTAAAAATGTATCATTCCGCTACGGTGAAAATAAGGATTATACTCTGAAGAATGTTTCGTTCAGAATCAATAAGGGTGAGAGCATAGCGGTTGTCGGTCACAATGGAGCAGGCAAAACAACTCTTTCTAAACTTATGATGCGCCTTTATGATGTAAACGAGGGCGAAATTCTTTATAACGGCGTGAATATCAAAGAATACGATCTTATTAAATACCGCGAGCGCTTTGCAAGCGTATTTCAGGATTATATGATTTTTGCAATGACCGTTGCAGAGAATGTTCTTGTGCAGGAAACAAACGAAACAAATCTTCCGCTTGCCGAAAAAGCACTCAGACAAAGCGGTGTTTACGGCAAAATTGAAACTCTGCCCGAGGGTATAAATACTCTGCTTACCAGAGAATTTGATGAAGAGGGGGCACTTCTTTCGGGCGGTGAAAGCCAGAAGATTACTATTGCCCGTATGTTTGCAGGTAAGTTTGATATTGCGATTCTTGACGAGCCTTCGTCTGCACTTGACCCTGTTGCAGAGTCTGCAATGTACGATAACCTTATGGAGGGAACAAAAGATAAGACCGTAATCTATATTTCTCATCGCCTTTCAAGTGCAACTCACAGTGACAATATACTTGTCTTTGCGGACGGCGAGCTTATAGAGCAGGGCACGCACGAGTCTCTTATGGCTTCGGGCGGAGCATACTGCGAAATGTTTACGCTCCAGGCTTCAGGCTACAGAGAGGAGGACGACGGCGATGAAGAATAAGAAGCAGACCGAAAAAGCACACAGCATAAAAAATTTCTTCTTTATGCTTCGCTTTATAACCAAGCATTCTCCCTTCCTGATTTTTCATTATATTCTTGCCGATATTCTTACCAATCTGCCATGGATGCTGTCTAACGTTGTACTCCTCAAATATATTATTGATGTTGTGAATGAGGGTACAGCTTATTACCGTATAATAATAGCTTTTGCAATATTTGCATTTTTTATTGTTTTCGGCAACCTATACAATACAATTGTCTATGAGATTTACGTACCGAAGCAAAAAGAAAAGCTTTATTATAAGCTGTATACGGCTATTTATGAAAAAGCTGCAAAAATGGATTTTGAATCTTATGATGACCCCGAGTTTTATAACGATTTCGTTCTTGCAATGAACTCGATGAGCGACAGAACAGAAAGTGTTATGAGCTGTGCACGTCATATTTTAAGTAATCTTTTTTCAATTTTCACCATTACTGCGATTATTGTCAGTATTGACCCGATAAGCCTTTTGTTTGTGCTTGCTTGTGTAGGCATTATGGTGCCGATAGGCAGAATGATTGCAAAGGTCAACGTTGCAAAAAAGCAGGCGATGACTCCGCTTGACCGCAAGAATATGTATTTTTCGCGTGTGTTTTATCTGCAAGATTATGCCAAGGAGCTTAGACTTAACCCTGCAGGCGAAATGATAGAGCGAAGATATATTGCCAATATATTTGACCGCTTAAAGACAATTTCGCCTTTTCTTTATAAGCAGTGTATGCTTTATTTCTCACAAGACAGTCTGCCGCTGACAATTCTTATCAGCTTCGGCGTAACGCTTTATATGGGCTACAAGGCCATAGTGCTCAAAGAAATATCCATGGGCGATTTTGCTGCTACATTCAACGGCGTGGCAAATGTAAGCAGCAGTATTTTTGCTCTTACAACTTGGTTTGCCGTTACATTCCGCGAAAACGGACTCTATGTTGAAAAATTCAAGAAGTTTATGAGCACCGAAGAAAAAATAAAAGACGGCTCACTTGTGAAAAAGTTTGATAAGCCCGTTACAATTAAGCTCGATAACGTTTCGTTTACCTATCCCGGAAACGATAAACCGACGCTCAAGAATATCAGCCTTGAAATAAAGCCCTATCAGAAAATTGCTCTCGTAGGTTATAACGGTGCGGGTAAGACGACTCTTACTAATCTTCTGTTACGCCTTTACGATGTTACAAGCGGCGAAATAACCGTTGACGGCATCAATGTCAAGGACTGGAAAATTAAGTCATATCACGAAAACTATGCGGCTGTATTCCAGGATTTCTCTCTCTTTGGTGCAACCCTTGCCGAAAATGTAGGTATGGAGGAGAATCCCGATAAAGATAAAGTAAAAACCGCACTCAGAGAGAGCAGCTTTGAAAAGAAACTGCCTAACGGTACGGATTCAATTCTGCTTCGTGAGTTTGACGATGAAGGTCTGTCACTCTCAGGCGGTGAAGCACAGAAGATTGCCGTTGCACGTGCTTTTTATAAAGACTGTCCTTTCGCAATTCTTGACGAGCCGAGTGCAAATCTTGACCCTGTTTCAGAATATTCACTCAATGAAGCTATGTCACGTGCGGCACAGGATAAGACAGTTATATTTATATCTCACCGCCTTTCTACAACCGTTATGGCAGATATTATTTATATGCTCGAAAACGGTGAGATTGTCGAAAGCGGTTCACATGAAGAGCTTATGGCTATGAACGGCAAGTATGCCTATATGTTCAACCTGCAGGCTGAAAAGTATAAAGAAGGTACAAATTGAATCAAAAGCTGTTGAATCAAAATAAAGAAAAGTGTATAATGATTACAGTAGAAGTCTTATATATCTGAAAAGAGGTAGGGAAATATGAAAAAAGTAATATCTATTCTTCTTGCTAGCGTTCTTTTACTCGGTGTGCTTTGCTGTGGTTGTTCGGACGGCACAACTGCAGATGCAACAATTAATGCCGCAAACGCCGGTATAACTAATGCTGTTGAGAATACTTCTTCTGCTTTGGCTGAGTCTGACGATGATTATGCAGATAATATAACTGTCAAAGGCTACGCCCTTGAGCAACTGGAAAGTGCTATGTCTGAGTGTATACACAGCAACGACTGGAAAAAGTTAAACGGATATATGCTTCCCGGTGCAAAAGAAATTACCGATAAAATGATTGCAACCGAAGCCGAAGAAGCTAAATATGATTACACTTACTGTTCGTGGTACAGTATGGGCAGCATAAAAGACTACAGTGACAGATTTGATGAGCTGCCTTCAGCTGAAAAAATCAGCTATGAGTACCTTGACCTCAAAACAGAGGATGAGAATTACCGCGAAAGCATGTACAATGCTCTTTATCCGACATTGAAGTATGATCACGATGATGAGGATATCGAGAATATGACAAGAAACCTCAGCGAGATGGCAGAATCTGTTTTTGATGAATACCGAGGTGGGGATATGGAGTATATTGATCTGAAGGTTATGAAAGCCTGTGCTGTTGATGAAGATGAGTATGGACTTGATATGTTTATTTATGTTTTCGTAATCGAAACGGACCACGGCTATTTCTTCCTTTGCGGTTAAGATATTGAAAAAACACAGAAAGGTAAAATATAATGAAAAAATTGATATCGATTCTTCTTGCTTTTGTTCTTGCATTCGGTGTGCTTTGCTGCGGCTGTTCAAACGGTAATGGCGGAGCAACTGAAGCGGAGACAACAACTGCACAGGCAAATATCAGTACCGGCGAAATAACAGCTTCCTTATTAAAAGGATTCTGGCGCAATCCTGACGGTAATGGTACAAACGGTATTCTCGCAGACAGCTTTTTGTTCAAATCTATCGATAACAAGTGCTTTGACGGTATTGTAATTGAACAAACCAACGGTGACAGCGTTGATATGCCTTATGCTGTAGACAGTGACGGTAAGATAAAGATATATGCTCCGTATGGCGAGGATAAATATGTAGAGATGTTTATATGTGAATTCATAAAAGATGAGGCAGGAAAAAATTGCCTTGAAGTTACCGATTGTTTTTCTGCTTTGGGTGGTGACAGTGCTGATAAGGCAAGGTTCTACAATGTCGATTTCGGAAAAGATAACGAGATGATGACAAAGCTCATCTTTGAAAGGTGGACGGACTATAATTATCCCATACAGAAAAAGGGCGAATCCTTTAACCTTAGACAAAAGTCAATTGTTGAAAAAGCTCAGCAGGATGTAACCTTCTTTGGTTTCCTTTCATATTACGACAGCACATCAAACCTGTTTGTTTCATCTTACAAAGAATCTCTGAAATACCAAGCCGAGCATTTCGGTGCAACTTACAGTGTTGACCTTGCAAATCGCAGTGTGTCAATCAGCGGATTCAGTTCAGCAGACAAAAACGGCAAGTATGTTTTCAATGAAGATTATACTCAGCTCTATAATGCCGAAAGCGGTTGTACATTATATCGCTTTACAGATTTTGCAGGCGGTGTATCATCCGAAACGAATTATAGTAACATCGAGCTTGTGAGCTTTGAAGATTATAAAGCAGAGCTGGAATCACATATGGCTAAAGCATCATAAATCTGAACGGAGACAGCCCTTTGAGGTTGCCTCCGTTGATTTTATTATTTTGTTTGTGATATAATATTTTTTACGGAGGTGAGAGTATGTACAAGGTTAATTGTAACGGCAAAGTTTTATTCGCCGAATGCGGTGAAAAGTTGTCATCGGTGCTTATGCGCTACGGTGTTGCGTCAGAGCATCCTTGCGGCGGCAGAGGAGTTTGCGGTAAGTGCAAGGCGATAGTTGACGGGCAGGAAGAATTATCATGCAGATATGAAATCAACTCCGATATAACTGTTAAGACTTTTGATAAGGCAGTGTCTGCTGAGGAGAATTCTGAAAAACCGTCTGAAGGCGAAAACTGTCTTGTGCTCGATATCGGCACTACTACTCTCGCTCTTGCTCTTGTTTCGCTTGAAAGCAAAAAGATAATAAAAACTGTTACTTCGCTTAATCCCCAGCGTGTTTTCGGTGCTGATGTTATATCGCGAATTGATTACTGTACAAAAAATTCAACCGAAAAGCTGCAAAAAGTGCTGGTTGATGAAATTAATAATATGACAGCACGATTGAACTGCTGTAAAGCGGAAAGGCTTTACGTTTCAGCAAACACAACGATGCTTCATATTTTGTTTGGTGAGAATTGCTCTTCACTTGGTGTCGCACCGTATGAGCCGGTTTTTCTTGAGGGAAGATGCGTTAATGCAGACACGATCGGTATAGTCGGTGTAAGTGCTGTAGAGTCGCTACCTTGTATATCATCTTTTGTCGGTGCGGATATAGTTGCAGGTATGAATCTTGTCGGTATGCCGACAGAGAATAAATACAGTTTGCTCGTTGACCTCGGCACAAATGCCGAGATAGTGCTGATGAACCAAAACGGCTCTGTATCAACATCTGCAGCCGCAGGACCTTGCTTTGAAGGTGCGTGTATTTCGTGCGGTATGGGTGCTGTGAGCGGAGCGATATATGCTTTTAATGACGGCAAAGCGGCTACGGTTGATAACACAAAAGCTGTCGGAATTTGCGGTACGGGTCTGGTTGATACGGTTGCGTATATGCTCGATAAAGGTATAATCGACAGCTCCGGATATATGGAATGTGAAAGCTTTGAGCTTGCAGACGGCGTGTATCTCACACAAGCGGATGTAAGACAGTATCAGCTTGCAAAGTCAGCTGTTTACTCTGCAATTATGTCGATTGTAAAGTACTGTGCCATTACACCTGACGATGTCGAAACTGTGTATATTTCGGGAGGCTTTTCTTCGGGGATATGCCTCGAAAGTGCTGTTAAGACAGGCTTGTTGCCGCGTGAGTTTGCTGACAGGTGCGTTTCACTCAATAATTCGAGTCTGCTCGGTGCGGTAAAATATGCAACGGATAAAAATGACCTTAAAATACTTGCTGAAAAAACAGAATACATCGACCTTTCGGCCGATGCATTCTTTTCGGATTTATTTATTGAGAATATGATGTTTATACAATGAATTGATAAATCAATTCAAATCATGTTGCAAAGCAACAAATCATGGCGGTACGCCAAATCACGCAAAGCAAATCATTTTTTCAGGTGCTTTATGATTTGCCTTATGGCATGATTTGATTTTTTGAAAATCATGATTTGCAAAAATTTTTTGCATGATTTGCGTTTATTAAACGCATAATAAAACGATGCTTTCGCCGCAGGAGAGGTAGCTCAACTGCGGCATATATTTTTTCATGAACTCAAACTGCGCTGTGCCTGTGCAGTGGCAGGTGTAGTAGGTTGTTTTGTGTGATGCTAAAGTTAAAGCATACTCCTTAAGCTTTTCATCAAGCTCGAGCTTTGAGTAATGGAATCCTCCTACGAGAACATCCGGCTCAAACCATTCTGTGATATCCATAACACCTTTGTGTGAACAACCGCTTATAAGCACACTCTTGCCTTTTTCGTTTATAAGCAGATATTGTTCGTGCTTAAATTCGTCGGGCATAAATACGCCGCCACATTTCATATTCAGACCAAAACTGCCAAGATAATGATTCTGAATTTTGCTGTTGCAGGAATAAAGGCAGAGCTTGTTATCGATTTCAAGAACTTCATCGACAAAAACAATTCTTTTTTCGTTTTGCAGTGATTTATCAAGACCTATATATTTTTCGGTGCCGTTGTAGTAGTCACCGAATGCATATCGGTTTATATATATCGGTGCAGTTTTGTTGATTTCGAGGAATTTTCCGAGTCCTCCGCCGTGGTCATAGTGTCCGTGAGAGAGTACTGCAATATCAACTTTCGTAAGGTCAATGCCGAGCTTTTTTGCGTTTTCGGCAAAGAGTGAAGTTTGCCCCATATCAAAAAGAATGTTGTGCTTTTCGGTTTCGATATAAAGGCTGAGTCCGTGTTCAGCTGATATATTATCGTTAAACGCTGTGTTTTCTGTAAGTGCTGTTATTTTCATTTTACTGTCCTTTCAGCCTTGAATTTGGTGAGTACTGTATACTCTCGCAGATAAAGGCTTGCTCTGTCCGTACGTTTTTCGGGGTAGTGTGAAAAAATCTCAATGGCTTCATCCAAATCGAGCCATACAGGGGTTACACCGTGCTCAATTTCGATTTTTGTAAGCGTACGCTCGCATTCGCCTGTTATTTCGCATAAAAAATAGTTGCTGATATACATAGTTTCAAAGCAGTATTCGTTTACGGTTACGAATTGTTCTGTTGGCTTTACAATGTATCCTGCTTCTTCTTTGAGCTCGCGCACACAGCAATCTTCGTGAGTTTCGCCGGGCTCAACACCGCCGCCGGGTGACATATATACGCCCGTATTTGCCTCAAATGTCAGCAGAATCTTACCGTCTTTTATTATGATTGCGCGACTTGAATCACGTACGCCTTCGGGCGGATCGGAATAGGTTCTTGCATACTGAATTATTGTTTCTGTCTTTTTCATATCAGCACTCCGTAAGTTATAAATATCAAAAAAACGAGTATACTACTTCCAAAAGGAGGTATGTTTAATGTGTGAATCAAGATTTTATCTTTGCCGTAAATGCGGCAATATTGTCGGACTTATACACGGTGCAGGTGTGCCGATAATGTGTTGCGGCAGTGAGATGGAGCACCTGCAGGCTTTAACCGAAAACGAGGGCGGTGAAAAGCACAGCCCCGTTGTGAAGGTTGACGGCGACAGCGTAAAAGTGATTGTAGGCACTGTGCCGCACCCTATGGAGAATGACCACAGCATAAACTGGGTTTATCTGCAGACTGACAGAGGCGGGCAGCGTAAATGCCTCGTCAGCGGTGATAAGCCCGAGGTCGAATTCAGGCTCTGCGATGAGAAACCGACTGCCGTATACAGTTACTGCAATAAACACGGGCTGTGGAAAACCGTACTTTAAAATTAAAGGGTTGCAACTGGTTTTGTCAGATGCAACCCTTGTGTTATCCTAAAAGAATGTCTGAAACCAGCATCACACAAAAGCCTGCAAGCAGAGCGTAGGTTGCACCTCGCTGACTGCCGTGTGTATGAGTTTCGGGTATCATTTCGTCACTTACGACATATAGCATTGTACCGCCTGCAAAGCTGAGCGCAAAGGGGAGAATTGCGACGGAAACGCTGACTGCAAAGTAGCCGATAAACGTGCCGACAACCTCGACAAGCCCTGTTATAAGCGCACTTATAAAAGTCTTTTTAGGGCTTACGCCTGCGGCAAGCATAGGCGCGATAATAACCATACCTTCTGGTATATTCTGAAGTGCTATACCGCCTGAAATGAGCAAAGCCTGAGCTGTATCGCCCGAGCCGAAGCCAACACCTGCGGCGATACCTTCGGGCAGGTTGTGTATTGCTATTGCGGTTACGAAAAGCAGTACTTTACTTAAGTTTGCGTTGTTATGCTTTTCGTCATCGGGGCCTACAAGCTTATGCAGGTGAGGCACGAGCTTATCGATAAGGTTAAGACAGAGTGCACCCGTAAAGATACCTGCAACAGGAATTAAGATGCCATATACCTTTCCGTGCACCATACCGTGCTCAATTGACGGTATGATGAGGCCGATTATTGCGGCGGCAAGCATAATACCTGCGGCAAAGCTTAATATAATGTCAGAAAATTTGTGGGATATTTTTTTGAAAATGAAGCCGATTGCGGAACCGAAAAGTGTTGCTCCGCCAACTCCGAGTGCGGTAAGTAATACAACATTCATTTGCAGAATACCTCTTCTTTTACTGTAACATTAGATATTATATCACATCAAAAAACTCAAGTAAATATCAAGAACCAAAAATTGAGGCAACGCGGATGTTTCCGTGCTGCCTCGCAGTGTTTAGTTTATTGGTTGCCTTTCAGCGCCGTAGTTTACATCTACGCTTTTCTTAAACAGCATATAGTCGTACTGCGGTCTCCACTGGTCACCGACCTCGACATTGTCAAATTCTGCTTCGCTTGCGGCTACATTGATTACCGAGATGCCTTTGAGCTGGTTATCTTCTTTGTAAACATCGTCCCAGAATGCGTGATGACCGATATAGTTTACGCTTGAGGGGATGTAGATGTAGCTCATAGCCTGGTTGTAGCTGAGTGAATCGGAGCCGATATACTCAAGACCCTCAGGCAGTGAAAGGTAAATTTCACTGAAGCTGTCTTTTGCTTTGTAGCTTGTGTCACTTATTACGTTGTTGGTTTTGTAGGTGTAAATGTTTTCGAGTGAAGGTGTGTTGCCCCATTCATCCTTGGGCTCGTGGAGCTTGAATACAGAAAGTGTTTCCATTCTCTTGAGACCTTCGGGCAGATAAATATCCCTGAGGTTTACATAGCTGAAGCAGAGCTCGCCGAGTTTTGTTACGGTAGAAGGTACAACATAAGTCTGAATGTCAAGTCTGTACTGCTCGGTTACATCGTCACGGTACATTTCCTTTTCATAGCCGAACTTCTTTCTCAGGTACTCGTCGTGGTTACACGGGTAATTGATAAGCTCTGTTTTAGCTTTGTCATAAAGTACGCCGTCAATATCGCAGTAATAAGGGTTGTTTTCGTCGACTTCGATATTTTCGAGCGCCCAGCAGGAATAAAATGATTTGCCGTCAATCTTCTCTACATCAGCACCGATATAGATTGTTTTAATCTTATCGTCGCAGTTGAGTGCATATTCGCGTATCTCAGTAACCTTCTTGTTTTCATCTTTTTTGAAAACATATTCTTTCGATATCTGATTGTATTCAACTTTTGTCACGTAGTCGATATGAAGCTCTGTCATCTCGCCTGTGTTGCTGAATTTTGTCAGGCGGTATGCATTTTCAGATACTGTTTCGTATTCAAAGGTGTCTTTGTTTGCGATTGCAAGGATACTGAAATAGAAAGAAAGGCCGACTGCAAGTAATATTGTTACGATGAAAATTATTTTTTTGAGTGTAAAGTACTTGTACGGCTTGTTGATATGCGGTGCGGCAAGACCCGGAATCTGATATGTCCAGATTTCGTCTTCCGGAATATTGAGCTCGAATTCAGGCTCGTTTACGGAAGCTACATCAATATTCTTTTTGTTGTTTTTACTCATAAATCTGCAGCCTCCTTTCTTAACCTTTATATCCGCCGGAAACCTTTTCGTCAGCTTCCAAAGCGTGCTCTTCGGTTACTGCGGCACGTCGTTTGAGCACTTCCATAACCAGGTTCTGCTTCTTGCTGTCGTAGTCCCAGAAGAGATAGGGAATGGTCATAAGAAGGAAACCTATGACATCAACAATCAGCGGTATTGCAATAATATTTCTTCTTGAAGCGTCGAGGAAGAGTACTTCCCAGTTGCTGTTGAAACCGTAGCGGAGCAGGAAAATCGGAATTAACAGACCTATAAAAGATGTTACCGGACCTGTAAACCAACTGAACACACTTGCGAAATTCTCAAGTCTTTCACCTGAAATATACATCTGGTAGTCTGCTATACGTACATCCATATCGTGACCTGCGGTTGTGGGAACAGTCTTTGTCATTTCCATAAAGAAGAGAACGACAACACATATTGTACCGCAAAGCACAAGGTTATCACCGCAGAACCAGATTGCTGCAACAATTGCGGCGTTGCCGAGTGCTCTTGTCAGCTGATAGAAAATCATAATCTGCTTGTATGAGAAACGTTTGAGGAAATAGGGGGAGAATAAATCGGGCGGAGTGCCTGCAAACGAAATCAGCATAACAATAAGGCTGTAGGGGAGACCGCTCAGACGGAATGTGTAGAAGTAAAGAACCGTTACAAACGGCAGCATACCGTTGCCGAGTGCGTCAATAAGCGCAACAACGTTTTTGATAAGCAGATATTTGTTCTTGAGAACGCCGAACATACCGTCCCAGAATTTAATCTGAACCTTTTTCTCAACGGGCGGCTGAGGAATTCTCTCTTTGATTCTGCCTGCAAAAATCATTGTCATTGCGGCAAGGATTATAAATGTTATCGGAATTACATAGCGGTAAACATTTATGTCAGCCCACTCATTACGGAGCATACCGATGAAAATCGGCATTATAATACCGACGATTGTGTTGAAAAAGTGAGACAGCTTTACGGGATAGCTTCGCACGTAAATTCGCTCCTGCAGATTCGGGCTTATGCTCTTGGTGCAGGTTTCCATATTGTTGGCAAAGCCGAATACATTGTATGTTGCAAAGAGCAGGTTTGCAACCCATACACGTGTTTCAACAGCGGCTATGTTGTAAACAGGCAACCAGCCTATAAGTATTACCATTATACACTTGGGTATAACATCGCAGTAAAGCGAATATTTGTATCTGCCGTATTTGGGAAGTAGCTTTTTGCGCCAGAAAATGTTACGGGCACCGACCCAGCCTGTGTACAGAAAGTGCGTGCCGAATACTTTGAAGCACGCCGTGGCATTCATTCCTTCAAAGCTGTTAAGAAGGCGGATGAATCCGCTGCTGGAGTTGAACAGCGTTGAGTAGTCGAACAAGATAGTCGATATACCGAACAGTATCATCGCAAAGTAAACGCCGTAAAACTTTTTCTCGGTACGTTTTGGCAGGAATCCCAGGTTGTCGCATACAAGCCACCACATAAGTGCGGATATGTAGCCGAGGGGCATATTTATAATGCCTATAATGGAGAATGTGAGATAGGGCAGCTTGTAGTGGTGCATAATGAGGTAACAGGCGGAGAAGAAGCCTATATACTCAAGCACCTTTGAGCCTGCATAGTTACTGCCGACTGCAAGCACAACATCTTTGTACTCCTTGTACGGCACGTATTTGCCTTCTGCAGGGGTGTTCCAATGGGTTTTGATTTCTGTAACGAAATCCTTGACCTTATCAATAGACAAGGTCTTTTTCTTGTCGCTCAAGCAAAACACTCCTTAAGTATTGTATATTGCTCAACATTATACCATATATTACGGTGTATTTACAAGCAAAATATTAATTTTGTACAAAAAACTAAAGTGCTTATCGTTCTTATTGTAAAAAATAACTATTAAATACTGTTTGCCCTGTTTTCAAAGCGATTGCAATGATTTTTATTCTTTAAAAGTTAAATGCGGCACGCTTTATATCAAAGTGTGCCGCATTTACTATATGCTTTGCAGATGTTTTTTTAGTTCATTCCAGTTATTTACAACCATATATTCGCCTATATCTGTTTCGGATTTGAACTGTATTGAGACCGGCGATTTGACATCGAACAGCACAGGAGTAAGCCCTGCATGTTTGGCTCCGTAAACATCCGGCGTAAAGCTGTCGCCGCAGTA
Organism: Clostridia bacterium; assembly: GCA_017516485.1. GTDB lineage: Bacteria > Bacillota > Clostridia > Oscillospirales > Acutalibacteraceae > UBA8612. The sequence goes on along the minus strand of JAFXCH010000063.1, from coordinate 50,629 downwards.
CCAGCAGTCGGTTGCATCGAGGTTTGCGTAGCTTACAGCAATATCAAAAATATTTCTGTCCGGCTTTGAAAGAAGTATATCTGCACTTGTCAGGCAGAATTCCATTTCCGATGTCGGAATCCACTGCTTTACCGCAAGTGCAAGCGATTCACCGCTCATTGCATTGTTGCTGATAACGCCTGTGCGTATTCCGAGTGAGCTTGCTGTTTCAAGCAATTCGGGTATACCGCCGATAACCTCTCTTGCAGAATTGAATCTGTCGAAAATCTCCTCTTGTGCATACATTGATATGTTATAGCGGAGACCGACTTTCATTGTAATAAACTTTAGTGCAGCGGAAAGCGGAAAGTCAAGCGAGGTGCCTGAGGCTGATTTGTGACCCGAACCGATTTCGTCAGAGTATCTGTTCCATAGCTCAGCCATTGTTGCAGTATCTGTTGCTTCGGGGTTTAAAGCCTGAAGCCTGAGTGCCTCCAGACCGTTATAAGCCGAAAAGTTGCCGCCTTTGAAAAGTGTACCGCCTACATCAAAAAGTATCATTGAAGGTTTTGTGCTGTAATCCATAACCGCACCGCCTTTTTATGTTTTGGGTTTATTTTTCTTCTGTCAGCTTTTCGATGCAGTTGTATTTGTCACCGTAATTTTCTACGGATTCGATGAAAACGGAGAAATCGTTGCTGAATGTTGATGATCTGTATCTGTCGATATAGCCGCCGTCTACCTTTGTTGTACCGTCTTTGTATACGATAACCGTGTCATACATCGATTGATTATCGTAATAGAGACCGTTGCTGTAATAATCGGTAAAAAGCTCAAACTCGACTATGTAATCGACGTTTTTAAACATAGAGGTGTCATTGTCTTTAATTTCTATTAATCTTGTGTTTATTATTTCAAAGTAGCCGTCGCATTTATTTTCTTTGTAAAAATCTTCGCTGTATTTCTCTGTCCAGAATTCCTTGAGCACGTCAATTGCATTGAGTACTCTTTTGTCTTTGCCGATATTGCAAGAGCAAAGGCCGAGCGTAAGAATCAGTACAAGTAACAGTGAAATTGCTTTTTTCATATTTATGCCCCTTTTGATTTTATTGTGTTGAAATTATATCATATTTGATTTCAAAAGTAAATCAGCACAGTATAAATCTCCAAGTTTCACATATCCTAACAACACAATTTGAAAATTTGTGTAAAGGCGGATAATATCCGCCCGAATTAACGCAATGTAAAACAAGGAGAAAGATATTTTATGAAAGCAACTGGAATTGTTCGCAGAATCGACGACCTTGGCAGGGTTGTTATTCCGAAAGAAATCCGCCGCACTATGCGTATCCGTGAAGGCGACCCGCTGGAGATTTTTACTGCGCCGGACGGTGAGGTTATATTCAAGAAATATTCGCCGGTAGGTGAGCTGTCTTTGATTGCCACACAGTATGCAGAAGTGCTCTGCAGAGGGTCAAACAGCCCTATACTGATTTGCGACCGCGACAGGGTTATTGCCTGTGCGGGTATTTCGAAAAAAGAGGTTATTGACCGACAACTTTCAGAGGAACTTGAGGATTATATGGAGCGTCGTGAGCTTTATACAACTCAGCGTGAGGGTGAAGGTATGACACCTGCGATAGGCGTTGAACGCAAGGCTTGCGTGGCGGCGCCGATTATTGCTGCAGGCGATGTTTCGGGCGCTGTTGTTATGCTTGGCGACGAAAAGCTTTCCGTACCTGCTCCTGCAGATATCAAGCTCGTGCAGGTTGCCGCAAACTTCCTCGGCAGACAGATGGAAGAATAAAACAAAAAGCCCTGCATTGCAGGGCTTTTAAAATTATATTTTTGCAGGGGGTGTGCGGTGCTTTCTTTCCTTGTGATGAGGTTTGGGCTCGATGTTGCCTGCCTTGGTAAGGGCGATTTTTGTGAGCATCGGACCAACAAGCTCGTAGATGAGCACTGAGAAAAGAACAATATTTCTTATCATCTGGCCGACTTCGCCAAGCTCCATAGCTGTAACCGACATACCGAGTGCGACACCGGCCTGGGGTAAAAGTGTGATACCGAGATATCTGGTAGTTTTTTCGTCGCATTTTACAACTTTTGCACTGGCATATGCACCGAAATATTTACCGATTGAGCGGCTGATTATATATGCGGCACCGATGCCGATAATGGCGATGTCGCTGAAAACTCTCAGCTCAAGCTCTGCACCGCTGAGCACAAAGAAGAGGGCGAAAAGAGGGGTAGTCCATGAATCTGTCTTGTTCATAATTTCTGCAGAGAAGTCGCAGAGGTTGCAGAACATTGTGCCGAGCATCATACATACAAGAAGTACGGAGAAACCGATGTGCACACCGAACACTTCAAACTTGAGCATTGAAATTGCAACGGTGAAAATAACGCAGGTGATTGAAAGACACAGACGTTTGCTGTTTGAACTGAAATGGCGCTCGAACCAAGAGAAGAGCATACCCATAAGTGAGCCGAGAAGGAGCGAACCGACAATTTCGATAATCGGCTCGAGAATGATTGCTTTTAAGTTGACTTCGCCGTGCTGTACAGCTTTGGCAATACCGAATGATACGGCAAAGATTATAAGGCCTACAGCGTCGTCTATAGCAACGATGGGAAGGAGCAAATCTGTCAGCTTACCTTTTGCTTTATACTGACGTACAACCATAAGTGTTGCGGCAGGTGCGGTAGCTGCGGCAACAGCACCGAGTGTAATTGCCATTGAGAGCGGAAGCTTATCTTCACCAAGTGCAAAGTGGAGGCCGATAAGAGCTGCATCAACAAGCAGCGTTGCGACTAACGCCTGTACAATACCGATGAATGTAGCTTTGCCGCCGATTTTTTTGAGCTGCGAAAGTCTGAACTCGTTACCGATTGCAAAAGCTATAAAGCCGAGAGCAACCTGAGAGAAAAGCTCAAACGATTTTACGCTTTCCATTGACGTGAAACCGATACCTTCAATGCCGAGTCTGCCTATGCAGTAGGGGCCGATAAGTATACCTGCTACAAGGTAAGATGTGACTGAGGGCAGACCAAGCGGCTTTGCAATACGGGAAAGCAACAGACCTGCACCGAGTGCAAATGATAAACCTAAAAGTATTTCCATATATAATTCGCCTTCATTTCATAAAAAATCCTGAAAGTAGGGCAGGGGCTTGCTCCTGCCGAAGTTGCTGTTAAATCGCTTTATCCGCGGCAGAGAAAACCTCTGAAAAAATCCTAAAAAAGTATAGCACAATGACCTTTAAAGTCAATCGCAAATTTGTTGAAAATCAATAATGAAATTTATAATTTTTTGTTTATATTTAAACGGGTGATTTTTTGTCTTTACAAAAATTTCACTGTCAATTTTTGATTTTTTGTGTTAATATATATGTATAACATCTGAAAGGGTGGCGGATTGATATGAAAAAAGTGCTTTGTGTTTTACTGTCGGTTGTAATGCTGGCTGTTTCGTGTCTGTGTTTTGCACAGGGTTACAGCTTTGATGATCTTGATGAGGGCGTTTCCGAATATCCGGTTATCATTGTGCCGGGCTACGGCGGTGCAGGTCTTTTTACCGAGAACGGCGAGCGAGTCTGGGGACCGGATATAGGCGCGATGGCACTAGGCTTGCTTGAGAATATTGCAAAAACAGGGCGTGCTCTGGGTAATCTTGTTATGGGTGATGCTCAGCTTATCGGTGAAGTTGTCGGTGAGCAGGTTGTTGACAAGCTTGGTATTCTCCGCTGTAACGATGACGGCACAAGCGTTTATCCGCTTCGCCCGATTTCTGTTGAGGCGGCTGAAACAAATACTGCGGCACTGAATGAAAAATTCCCCGACGGTGCCAATACATACGAGCTTGAGATTCAGACAGAGCTGAAGAAGTATCTCGACCCGTCACGCATTTATAACTTCACCTGCGATTTCAGAATGGGTGCAGAGTATAACGCAAATATGCTGCGTGATTATATTGACAGCGTGCTTGAGCACAGCGGTGCAGATAAAGTAAATATCTATTCTCTCAGCCACGGCGGACAGGTTACGGCGACTTATCTTGCACTCTATGGTGACGATAACAAGGTTGACAATGTTATTATGACTTCTCCCGCAATAGGCGGTGCAGGTATTGCTTATGATCCGTTTGCAGGTGAGATTGATTTTGATGAGGAAACTCTCATCAGATTTATTGAGCAGGGTGTTATGATTGAAGAAGATATAAACTGGCTTCTCAAGGCAAACTGGCTCGGTATTCTTGACGATATTCTCTATGCGGTCAAGCCATATTTCTATCAGGTTATGGGCAACTGGGGCAGCATATGGGATTTTATGCCTCCTGATAAGTACGACGATGCAAAAGAACTTCTGCTCGACGAAACTCAGCATGCAGGTCTTATCGCAAAGAGTGACCGTTTTCACTATGAAATCTTCCCGACAATAGGTGAAAGACTCCGCTACCTTCGTGAAGAGTATGGCATGAACATCTCAATTATCGCAGGTTACGGCAACAGAATTATTTCCGGAATGAATGAAGACTCCGACTCGATAATCACACTCTCAAGTGCAACCGGTGCAACAACTCCTGCTTTCGGTCAGCGTTTTGCTGACGGTTATGTACAGCTTAACGACTGCGACGGCAAATACAAAGTTTCACCCGATATGACGGTAGATGCTTCAACCTGCTATCTGCCCGACAATACCTGGTTTATAAAGGGTATGTTCCACGCATTTGTTGTGTTTGACGATTATACTATGGAGCTTGTTATGAAGCTTCTTCTTACCGATGAGATAACCGACGTTTATTCTGATGTGAATTTCCCGCAGTTCAGGGATTCGACAAGTCTGTGTCACTCTGTATGGGCACGCTTTGACAATAATGATTCGGGCTATGTGAATTCTGATTCAAAGAAGCTTGTCGTGACAAATGTATGTGCGGATTCTAATATCAATGTCACGGCGGTTGTATGCAAGGGACTTGACATTAAGTTTAAGGTTGACCCGACCGTAAAGCTTGCTCCCGGTGAAAGTATTGAGATTGAATATGTCGGAGAGATTCCTCAGGTGAGCGGCAAACAGTTTGATGTTACGGTTTATTACCTTGCAGATAATCTCACTCCTGCAGGCTACCGCACACAGGGGTATACAGTTATGAACGGCGAAAACATTGAGGGAGGCGACGACCTTGTAAACGTCGGCGGTGAGCCGATTATCAGCGGTGTACTTGCAAAGCTGCTCAAGTCACTCGGTCTTTATGAGTTTGTCACAATGGTTATTGATGTAATTATATTTGCATTTTCAGCCATAAGTGTACGATGAAAATTTATTTCTCCGTAATGTCATAGCGGCATTACGGAGATTGTTTTGGAGTTGATTTCTTTATGTTTACAGCAATTAAAAACTTTTTCACTGCAATTCTTGCACTTATAATGGGTGTTGCACCTTTCGGCGGTCATATGCCTGAAGAGCGTAAGTGCAACCCCGAATTCAACGGCACTTTCCTTCAGTCGTGGGAGAGCAGTACATGGGATGAGGTACGCTGGGCAGAGGAGGTCGAGAATATGCTCGATGACGGCATAGAGTACCTTATTCTGCAGGATATTGCAAATATGGATGCTAACGGTAATTGGACTGTTTATTATGATGAAAGTTTGTCTGCTTTTGACAATGCAGTAAACGGCGGTGATGTTGTAGGGGCGGCACTTGAAGCCTGCAAGGGTAGCGGAATCAAGGTGTTTGTCGGCCTTGCAATGTGCGATTCATTTTGGCTTGTCGGTAACTTCACAGGCGATTATGAGCTGATTTGTGGCATTGCCGCAGATATGGTAAGAGATATACATGCTAAGTATTATAAGGATTATCCGACGGAGTTTTACGGCTGGTATTTCACACCTGAAATAAACAATATGATTAACTGTGCCACTCTTATGGGCAAGATGGCAAAGGGACTCAATACGGTTATTGATGCAATAAACGAAACCGAGCAGTCACTTCCTCTGCTTATAAGTCCGTTTACAGCCGACTATCTTTCATTGGGCAAGGTTGTCGCATATGCCGATTGGCTCACTTTCTTTGAAAAGGTTAACTGGCGTGACGGTGATATTATTGCTCCGCAGGATGCAGTTGGTGCAGATTGGATTGATGAAAGTGAGCTTGTGCGTATATGGGAGATGTATTCCGCCGCAGTTGATAAAATTGATGCAGACGTAAAACTCTGGGCAAATGTTGAAAATTTTGATATCGCAATCGGCCCCGGTCCTTTTGCAGGTACAATTCTCCGTGGTGAAACGGAAAATATAGAATCCGTTACGGCTACGCTTGACCGTTTTACAAGGCAGATGGATATAGCTTCACGCTATTGTGAAAACATTATAACCTTTTCATATTCTCACTATTACAGTAAGTCTATGGTAAAGCAGTTTTATATTGAAACATATCACGACTATGTAGCAAACGGCTATGTGCTCGAGTCACAGGCACCGACAGCACCTGCAAACCTTAAAAAGTCGGCGGATGAAAACGGTGTTACAGTTGCGTGGGAAGAGTCAACCGATAATTTCGGTATTGCATATTACAGAGTTACGAAAAACGGCGAATTCCTTACAAGAATAGAAAACTACAAGTGGGATTATCCGCTTGAGGTTACTGACCCGCAGGGCACTGAAAGCGATGTCTATGCGGTTGTTGCGTGCGATGCGGCAGGTAACTTCTCATCTTGTGCTGAGGTCTGATTATGCAGTACACAAAAGAGCTTGAAATAAAATATAACGTTGACGTGTTTGTTGCAGGCGGAGGTGCGGCAGGCGTTGCCGCTGCTGTTGCTGCAGCACGTTCAGGCAAAAGAGTTTTTTTAGCTGAGGCAACAGGCTGCCTCGGCGGTATGGGTACAACGGGACTTGTGCCTGCTTTTGCTCCGTTCAGTGACGGAGTGAACACCGTTGCATCGGGTATCGGTTTTGAAATCAGGCAGGCACTTAAAAATACAGTGCCTGTGAATTCATCCGAATGGGGCAGCCGTTGGTCAACAATTGATGCAGAAGAATTGAAACGCGAATATGACAAGCTGTTAAAATCGGAAAATGTGGATTTTTCTTTTTTTACTTCCGTCTGTGATGCTGTGTGCGAAGACGGACACATAAATGCTGTAATACTCACTTCCAAAAGCGGTATGTTTGCCGTGAAAGCTGAAATTTATATCGACTGTACAGGTGACGGAGATTTATGTGCCTTGGGTGGCGGTAAGTTTGAGATTGGCGATGAAAACAACTGTGTTATGCCGGGTACTCTGTGCTCGCTCTGGGCTTATGTTGACGATGGAAAAGTCGGGGGCGGTCAGAGCGAATTTATCGAAAAAGCTTATGAAGATGGCGTTATTACATATAAAGACCGACATCTTCCGGGTATGTATTTTCGCCGCAACGGTATGGCAGGAGGTAATATCGGTCATACCTTCGGTGTAAATCCCGTTGATGAAAAATCACTTACGGAAGCTATGGTCCGGGGCAGACAGTCAATGACCGAATACGAGAAGTACTATAAAACTTATCTCGAGGGCTATGAGAATATGGTGCTGTGTGCCACTGCTTCCGTGCTTGGTGTACGTGAATCACGCAGAATAGTGTGCGATTATATGCTCGGATTCAAAGATTATCTTGACCGAGCAGTGTTTGATGATGAAATTGGTCGATACTGTTATCCTGTAGATATTCATGTAATGAATACCGATGATGAGGAATTTGAGCGGTTTTCAAAAGAATACGATATTCGGTACGGTGCAGGTGAATCCTACGGTATACCTTATCGTAGCCTTGTGCCCGTTTCGTTTTCAAATGTGCTCGTTGCAGGCAGATGTATCGGAGCAGAAAGGCAGATGCAGGCATCCGTACGGGTTATGCCGGGCTGCTTTATAACAGGTCAGGCTGCAGGTGCTGCAGCGGCACTTGCATGCGACACTCAGGATGTAAGGCAGGTTGATACGTCAGAGCTTCAGGATACTCTGAAAAAGTTGGGTGCGTATCTGCCAAATGCAAAATAAGCAGTATGCTGCTTGTTCAGTTTGATTTTAAACAAGTAAAGCTAAATAACTTTACATAGGAGATGTGAATTATGAAAGAAATTCTTATGTCAAATATCCCTGCCGCTGTTGCAGTTATCGGTCTGGTAGGCTATTTCTTCGGTATGGCGGTTGTGTTTATCTCAAGTCCGCTGAAGAATGCCGAGAAGTTTTCGGTCAAGCCTGTTGATAATGCAGGTAAGACGGAGATAAGAGTTTACTACGGCGGTATTTCCTTTGCACTCGGTGCATTTCTGCTGTTTCTGACAGTTGCGCTCAAGACGCCGTACTATTCACTTATAGGCGGCCTTTTCTTTGCGACAACTGTTTTTGTAACCCGTACAATCTTCCTTTGTGTTGACAAGGGTTGGAAATGTCCGTATACCAAGCTTGCAATTCCTGCCGAGGGTGCTTTTGTTATTGCATTGTGGACTTGCTTCGTGCTTGCAAAGACTCTTTATTGATTTTTGCCGACAGTGTGCTGTGTAAGGTGGTATAGCTTTACACAGCTTTTTTATTGCACAAAAACACAGAGCATATTTTGTACAGTTTTTCGTGTCGCTTTTCCTTGACCTTATAAGAAAATATGTTGTATATTAACTTTAAGAATAAATATTATTCAAACGAAAGGATGATATACAATGAAAATTACATTTATGGGTGCCGGCAGTACCGTGTTTGCAAGAAACGTTCTCGGCGACTGTATGTGCACAGAGGCTCTTTGCGAATCAGAAATCGCTCTCTACGATATTGACAAGCAGCGTCTTGAAGATTCCGAAATAATCCTCAGCGCAATCAATAAAAACGTAAACGGCGGCAAGGCTAAAATCAAGACATACCTTGGCGTTGAAAACCGTAAGGACGCACTCCGCGGTGCCAACTTTGTTGTCAATGCAATTCAGGTAGGCCTTTACGACCCCTGCACAATTACCGACTTTGAAATTCCGAAGAAGTACGGCCTTCGTCAGACTATTGCTGATACACTCGGTATCGGCGGTATTATGCGCGGCCTTCGTACAATTCCCGTGCTTGAGGATTTTGCACGCGATATGCAGGAGGTTTGCCCTGATGCGTGGTTCCTCAACTATACCAACCCTATGGCAATCCTTACAGGTTATATGACACGCTATACAGGCATCAAAACAGTAGGTCTTTGTCACTCTGTTCAGTCCTGTTCAAAGGATTTGCTTCATCACGTAGGTATGGATGATAAGATTGAGGGCAGATATGACCGTATTGCAGGTATCAATCATATGGCTTGGCTGCTCGAAATCCACGATAAGGACGGCAACGACCTCTATCCCGAAATCAGACGCAGAGCTGCTGAAATCAACGCTGCTGCTCTTGCAACCTCCGACCCCGAGAAGAAGCACAGCGATATGGTAAGATTTGATTATATCAAGCGTCTGGGATACTACTGCACAGAGTCAAGCGAGCACAACGCAGAGTACAATATGTTCTATATTAAGGATAAGTACCCGAACCTTATTGCAGATTACAATATTCCTCTCGATGAGTATCCGCGCCGCTGTGTAAACCAGATTGACCGCTGGGCAAGAGAAAAGGCAGAAATTCTCGATAACGGTAATGTTACACATACACGTTCACACGAGTATGCTTCTTATATTATGGAATCTATCGTTACAAACAAGCCTTATAAGATTGGCGGTAACGTACTCAATACAGGTCTTATCGATAATCTCCCTGCAGATGCCTGCGTTGAAGTACCTTGCCTTATCGATTCAAGCGGTGTTACACCCTGCCATATGGGTAAGCTCCCCGTACAGCTTGCCGCAATGAATATGACAAATATCAATCCTCAGCTTCTCACAATTGAAGCTGCTGTCACAAAGAAGAAAGAGCATATCTATCAGGCAGCTATGCTTGACCCGCATACAGGCTCAGAGTTAAGCCTTGACGATATTGTCAAGATGGTTGACGAGCTTATCGAGGTGCACGGCGACTGGATGCCGAAGTATCACTGAGAGGTGAGCTGAAGTATGGTAACTTTTTTCAGAATAATATCTGCCTTTTTTATGGCGATAACGACCCTTATTTCTTACCCTGTTGCAGGTAATATTTCTGCTGACTTTGCTCCCAAGGACGAAGAAAACGTAAAACTTACCTTTGCGACTATATCCGATACTCATATGAAGGATTCGGCAACACGTTCCTTTATGCTTGAGTTAGGTCTTGCTGATATGGAAAACTCTGATTACAGACTTGATGCACTTGTTCACGCAGGTGATATCACCGACCACGCATACGAAGAACAGTGGCAGAAAACCGTTGATGTTTTCTCGAAATATGACCCTGCGGACAATATCATTCTTTCTGTAGGTAACCACGATACGTGGGGCAGTGATGAGGATGACCGTTTCCCCGAATCGCAGGAGCGTTTTATGAAGTATGCCGGTCAGATAATGGGTCTTGAACTTGAAAAGACATATTACTCAACAAAGGTCAACGGCTATACTTTCGTTGTAATGAGCAGTGAGGATGACGGTACGGATGCCTACGTCAGTGATGAGCAGATTGCATGGCTCGATGCAACAATGGCAGAGGCTTCTAAAGACAACTTGCCGATATTTGTAGTATTCCACCAGCCTATAAATAATAGCCACGGCCTGCCCGTTACCTGGGGTGACGATGAGCCCGAGCCGATGGACGGCGGTATCGGTGAGCAGTCCGAAAAGGTTGAGGCTGTACTGCAGAAGTACGAAAATGTAATCTATATCAGCGGTCACCTTCACCTTGGTATGGGCGACAAGATTACACCGAAGCTCTGGAATTACAGAAGCGTCGAAACCTACGGCAACATTACATCAGTAAACCTGCCTTGCTATATGTACTTTAACCCCATGGGTCAGATTATGAGCGGTACAGGCTTTGTTTTCGAGGTTTATGATGACTATGTGCTTGTCCGTGGCCGCAGTTACTCAAGTAATGTTTGGTACACAGCTTATGAGTACAAAATCGACATTAAATAATTAAAAGAAAAACAGCAGAGGTTTGCGTTGTGCAAGCCTCTGCCGTTTTTTTATCTGACTTGATTCAGTACAGAATCAATATCTATTAACTGAGCATACGGGATAACTTCTTTTGCGTTGGAGTATTTTTCTGCACCCGATTCGTATATAACGCAGAGTTTTCCGTTTACCATTTCTATACCCTGCATAAGTGTCGGCATTTCAATTTTTGCCGTACGGTCACTCTTGTCACAGCCGTAGAAGGGGATTTCCTCACCGTCAATACTTACTGTGCCCTTGTCCCATTCGGTGTAGGGTGTATAAATCTGTAACTTGGAGTCATTGTATCTGCCGTATGACGTACTGAAAATAACTGTATTGTCGGAAAGTACGGTCATTCCTTGTACCTCATCGGGTACTGAAATCACAGCTTCGAGCTTCAGCTTACCGTCATTGTCAGTGCTGTAACCGCAAGCCCATGAGTGATTCTTACCGTAAGCGTGGGCGGGATTGACCTCGTAACCGCCGCTCTTTGTGTAAAATTCGCCAACCCATATCATATTATCGGAGCAACCGAGGAATGAGCCTTTGACGGGTGCCTGAGTTTTGCTGTCATAAGCAAGCTCGTCACCGCTTTCTGCCTTGATGATATCATCGGTTGAAAGGTGATAGAGATAGCCGCCTTTTTCTGCGTTTCCGCCCGAAGCTACCCAGATGTGCTTGCCGTTTGCTGAAATTCCGCCTGCGTGAGCGGTGAAATCCTTGAGTATTATTTCTTTTGCAGTATTTGTTTTAGCATCGACTGCATAAATCCTTGAGTTGCTGTCATCAGTGTAACCGCTTATAAGGAACATTTCAAGCTCATCACTGTAGCAAAGACCCTGCGGTACAAAGCCGCTGTCGAGTCCCGGTATATCAAATGTGAATTGAGAGTAATCGTCAATATCAACCCTTGTGTATCCGCCCTCAAATAAGTCGGATATATCGCCGAAAAGTATTGAGAAAAAGCGTACGATACTGTCAAAAACTGATGTGAAAGTGTCACCGATTCCCTGCGGACCTGCCGCAGAAGCGCTGAAGGTAAGCGACAGTGCAAGAGCAATGCAGATAACTGCTTTGATGAGTTTCTTCATTTTCTTCTAACTCCTTTATTGCTGGTCGTTGTATTTTTCTGCCTGAAGTTTGAACATATAAGCATACTTGCCGTTGAGTGCCATAAGCTCATCGTGTGAGCCGCTTTCGATTATCCTACCGTTTTCGAGCATCAGTATTCTGTCCGCGTGGCGAGTGGTTGAGAGACGGTGAGAAATGAAAATTACCGTTCTGTTTTCACAGTTGCGGCTGATTGCCTGATTTAGCTCGTACTCGGATACGGGGTCGAGATTTGCCGAAGGCTCGTCGAGTATGATGTACGGGCACTGCTTGTAGAATACACGTGCGATAGCGAGCTTCTGTTGCTCACCGCCGGAGAGCATCATGCCTTCATCGTCAAACTCGCGCAGAAGTACGGTATCAGGACCGTTCGGAAGAGGCTTTGTAAAGCCTGCAAGTTTAAGCGCTTCAAGCACACGCTCGGAGTCATAGTCTTTTTCGAGTGCTACATTTTCACCGACTGTTGCACCGAAAATGCAGAAATCCTGAAACACTGCGGCAAAGCGTGCACGGTGCGAATCAACGGTTTCTTCACGTATATCTCTGCCGCCTATTTCTATTGAGCCGTTTTTTATATCGTAAAGACGAAGCAGCAGATTTGTAAGTGTAGTCTTGCCTGCACCGTTGTAGCCGACAAGCGCAATCTTTTCACCCGGCATAATTTCGAACGAAACATTGTTTATGCAGTCGCCCTCACTACCTTCGTATGCGAAGGTGACATTCTTGACTGATATCTTTTCAGGTTTGCCGCATTCAGCGACGTGTTTTCCGTCTTTAATTTTTGAGGTTTCGCCGAGAAATTCGCGGCATTTCTCAATCATCTTCGACCTTTCGGTGAAGTTACGAAGGCTGTAAACCGTGAGGAAAAGTATGCTGCTGCCTATTTGTACCGAGCCGTTGAAGGTTGCAACAAAATCACCTGCCGACATATTGCCCGTAACTATTGTCTGGTAGCCGATATAAAGGCTGAGTATGAGCATAAAGCCAACAACCTGAATAGTAAACTCCTGTGCAAAAAACAGCCAGTCAAGCTTTTTGACAAATCTGCTCTGTGTGCGTACAACGTCATCGGCACTTTCGTTGAATCTTTTACGAAGCAGGGGATAAACGCCGCTCGTGCGTATCTCGCCTGCGTAGTCGGGCAGATAAAACAGCCTTGCAAAGTAGTCGCCTCTGCGGTGCTTTTCGGTTATGGCCTCACGTCTTTTGGTCTGCAGGCTGCCTGTGTACCTGCCTAAAGGTATAAACAGCACTACGGATAAAAGTACTATTACAAGGCATATCGGGTCGATCGTCAGCATAATTGCCGCAATAGTAATGAACGATATAACCTGCTCGATATAGCCGCGTACAAGGCTGAGAATTGAGCGGATATTGTCCGAGGTGTTTTCGATTGAAAGAATAAAATCGCTGTAATATCCGGGGTCATCGTATCTCGCAAGGTCAAGCTCGGCAGCTTTTTTGTAAAATATCGACTGTACGCCGAGGTCAAGCTTCTCACGCTCTCTGTATACATACAGCTCATAGAAAATATTGGCAAAAGCCTCGCAGGCTATGATTATGCCGAGCATCAGAACAATTGCAAGAATTATTTTCTTAGGGTCTGAGCCTTTTTGCACTTCGTCAATGACAAATTTCAGTCCTATAACGGATATGAGCTTGCCCGGCAGTGCGGAGGTTATCTCCTCAGCGATTTCACCTATTACAAGACCGGGTGAGACCTTGAACATCAGCCGAAGCATATACAGTACGTTTGAAACCGTGCTGTGCTTGGTTTTGGCTTTTTTCTTCATCTTCAGCTCACGCTCCTTTCCTCATCCTTATAGCTTGATGCCTGGAGCGTGAACATTTCAAAGTAGCTGCCGCCTGCCGACATCAGCTCCTCGTGAGTGCCGCTTTCGATAACACTGCCGCCTTCAAATACATATATTCTGTCGGAAAGCACGGCACTTGAAAGTCTGTGGGATATGTAAATGACCGTCTTATCCTTTGTTGCATCAATAAGGCTTTCATACATCTTGTATTCTGCTATAGGGTCGAGCGCGGATGAAGGCTCATCGAGCAATGCCATATCAAACTGCCTTGCGAACATTCTTGCCGCACACAGCTTTTGCTGCTCGCCGCCAGAAAGGCCGATGCCTTTATCGTCAAACTCACGCGTGAAAACGGTCTGCTCTTTTTCGGGCATAACCATAACACGCTCGTATATGCCTGCCGCTTTGAGCGAATCGGTTACAAGTGCGTTGTCTTTTTCGCTGTTCTCTTCACGGCAAATCACGTTTTCGCTGACTGTGAGGGCAAAAACCTTATAGTCCTGAAATACGGTTGCAAGCCTTTCACGAATAGAGTCAATGTTGTATTCTCTTATATCTGTACCGTTGTATAAAATTGTACCGCTGTCAGGGTCGTAAAATCTTAATAACAGCTTTACAAATGTGGTCTTGCCTGCACCGTTGTGGCCTACCACTGCTATAGTTTCGCCCTTGTTTATTTTAAGATTAATTCCGTTGAGGGAGGGCTTTTTTGCACCGGGGTAGGTGAAATGCACATCTTGGAATTCGAGACTTTCAAATTCGTCGGCAATTATGTCGCCGCCCGTAACTTTTGATTCGTACTCGAAAAATTCCTTGAGGTTGCCGAAGTAGGCTGCCTCTTTGCGGATGAAAGAAACGGCACGACCGAGGTCGTTGAGTACATCCTTAAGGTTGCTCATCGCTGTCATAATAACGGAGAAATCCGAAACAGCAAGATTCTTTTTTACAACAAAGCGGTAGGTGGCATAGGTGTATGTAACCGCTACGGGTAACGCTTTGCCGAAAAGACCTGCGATAAGCTCGAGTGCAGCCAGCTTTACGCCGTATTTTCTGATTATTTCGCGGTTATTCTCAACAGCAGTTTCAAATCGGTTGTACATTACGCCGAATATGCCCGAGGTCCTGATATCCTTTGCAAAATCCTTGAGGAAAACAGTGCGTTTGACATATTCCTTTGAGCGCTTGTGTGTGGTCATTTCTTGGTCTTTTTTTACTTCAAGCTTGCCTTTTACCGTTTCTGCAATTACAACTGCAAGCACAATGAGCATTATCAGCAGTATCTTAGGGTCGATAGATACTACATAGATAACGAGAAATATGCCCGTGAGACCGCCTGCAAAAACGCTTGCAAGGTGGTAGGCAAATTCGCTCGAATGGTCGTTTGTGATGATTTCCGTTGCGCGCTTGTACTTGTCATAAAACTCGGGGTTTTCAAAACAAGCCATATCAACGCTGACCGCCTTTTTAAAAATGCGGTCGTTGAGATTCTTGTAAAAATGTTTCATCCTCGTGCATACAAGGTAATCCGTGAAACAGTCTGTTGCTTTTGCAAGCAGACCCGAAGCAGCAAACATAAGTACGAGTAACACATACTCTTTGTAGCTGCCGCCGCTTTCAATAAGCGATAAAAGGAGTTTGAGAAACAGTATCTCCTGAATAAAGCCTGTGAAAAACCAGAATGCGGTCTGTGTGAGGATAAAGGAGGTGAGCAGTAACGGTGCACACCTGTGAATTGTCTTGATAGCGTAAAAAGTGTTCTTGAGGTTTACAAAACGCTCATTACGCTCTTTTGTTGTTTTTTTTGTTTTCAATTTCAACCTCCTGATTGTGAGGGCGATTGTGTATGCTTACCGTCAAACCGTGGCAATAAAAAACACCCGAAAAACCAGTGTTTTCCGGGTGTTGACAAAATTGCAAAATGCCTCAGCAGACAGAAGCGGACACAATTACCCGAAAATTATTGTTTGAAAAAGTGTTCATCATCATTATGTCCGTCTCCTTTCTTTGAAATATTCTTTGCATTTACACGGAATGCAAGAATTAAAGTATCATACATTAACAGTGTTTGTCAAGGTGTAATTATAATATAAACGTAAAATGTCATTCTGAACGAAGTGAAGAATCTCAGCTTACATGAGATCCTTCGCTGGCGCTCAGGATGACATTAGTTTTATATGTATATTACCAATCATCAGACAAATCGCGCCATGTTGGATTCATTTCTTTGATAAGAGCGTTTTTCTTAGCACGAGTCCAGCCTTTGATTTGCTTTTCTTTTCCTATTGCAGAGTAAATGTCGCTCGTACAATCAAACCAAACAAGTTTATGTACATTATACCTTTTTGTGAATCCTTCAACCGTACCGTTTTTATGTTCGTATACCCTACGTTCAAGATTATTAGTTACACCGGTGTATAAAACCTTGTTATTACAGTTTGTAAGCATATAAACATAGTACTGCAAATTTATCACCTTTTAAAAATGTCATTCTGAACGAAGTGAAGAATCTCAGGTTGCTTGAGATCCTTCGCTAACGCTCAGGATGACATTAATTTTGAATTAATTACGGCTGTACCGTAATCGGTTTGTCTTCGCTCTCGTGCTCGACGAGTATGAAGTTGTTACGCTTTGCGTAAGCCCAGCGCATATCAAACAGCTTTACTGCATCCATTGGTATGTAGAGCTGATTTTTCTTGTCTGCATTGCGGTAAACCGCATTCTCAAGCTCAATTGTGCCGCGGTCGGTTTCAACTGTTTTACTGTCCTGTGTGAATTTTGCCCAGTGACCGTAGCCCTCAAGATACACCTGATTTTCGGTTTTCTTAACCATACCGCCGAAGTATGAGAAAAGTACACTCAGACAGCCGTACCATACGCCGTCGATATTTTCGCAGGTTGTCTGATATTGGCAAAGACCGAGGTCAGCACCCTTGTACATCATTCGTGTACGGTTGAAGTAGGGAGCAAGTGCACGAGGCTCGATAATATCATTTTCTTTGTCGATAACACAGCGGTCTGCGATTCTGCCGTCCTCAAGAGAAGCAGTGATTGTAAGTTTCTTGCCGTCAACCTCAGCTATTGCAATCATAGAGGTTCTGTCTTCCATCGGATAAAATGCAGTGTGCCATACTTTACTGAGTGAGCGTGTGCCGGGCGGATTCTGATTTGAATTGCCGAGCACGTAGTTTATCATACCCTTTGAGGGCTGCTCAAACAGCTCTTCATTCTTTCTCGGGAAGCTTCTGCCGAAGCTGTGCTCGTGACCCGAGAAGAGCAGGTCGAGCATTTCCATACTCTCTGTCATAACAGGGTAGCAGTCGTAATTCTGACAGTCACTGCCCGTATAGCATACGGGGAAGTGGTATGTACCGATTTTCCAGTCGGCTGTGCACTTCTCAAGGTCAGCCTTCAGCCACTCGTTTACATCCTCGGGTCCGTTTACGCCGAGTACCGTAAAGTGAACGTTGCCGTAGTCAAAAGCGTAGTTTTCTGTCTTCCAGCCTTCAGGTCCGTTGTAGGGGTAACTGCCTTTGAGCTGCTTGCAGAAAAACTCGGCAGGTTCTGAATAGTAGCGGCCTATACCGTTTCTGTAGTCTTTGAAGCCTCGTGTGTCGTGGTTACCTTCGGTGAACATAACAGGCACATATTCTGCAATACCTTCCCAGCCGAGGAATGCACCGTTCCACTGCTGCTCGTGCATACCGCAGTCGGTGTTGTCGCCTGCAGTGAGGATGAATGCAGTGTCGGGATGCTCCTTGAGATAACGCTTGATAAGTGAATTGAAGTATGAGTAATCGGGCTCATCAAACGGCTCACCCTTCTGCTGGTCGGATACGCAGAGGAATTTGAACTTTGTCAGACCCTCAGGCTGAGTTGTAAAAAAGTACTCTTCACTGCGGTTTGTGTCGTTACCGCAGGTGTAGTAGTATTTTGTTCCGGGCTTGAGTCCCTCAAGGTGTCCCCAGAACATATTGCTGATGTCAATATCGCTCTCGAAAACCTCTGTTTCGGCTTCGGTGCGCATAACAGTGTCAGTGCCGTCTTCACGGTAAAGTACATAGCCGTTTGTAACGTCTGTGCTTGTACGCCAGGTGACAGCCATTGTGGTTTTTGCATCGTCATAAATGCTTATCATTATATGGTCGGGTTGAGGAGTTGAACCTCTAACAGGTTTTGTTCTTTCCATAGTTAATTCTCCTTCTGAAAAAATCACTGCTCAGAGTATAACACGCATAAAATCATTTTTCAATCAGTTTGATGAGGACTTAAGAATTTTGTTGAATTTTCATAAAATTACAGCGCAACTTCAAACAAATTGCCCGTTGTTTTTATTTGTAAAAGCTCTATAATTAATATAAAAATATTGAACGGAGCATAACAAATGAAAGAAATAATCGGCCAGATTGTAGGCTTTGTCGCAATGGCAATTATCGTGTTTTCGTACCAGCAAAAATCGCACAAGAATATTCTTGTTTTTCAGATGGTGTCGGGCCTGCTGTTTACGCTGCACTTCTTTCTGATAGGCGCTTATACGGGCTGTGTATCTAATCTTATAGGTGCTTTCCGCTCGATGATTTATGCTAACCGAGATAAAAACAAATTCACCGGTTTCAAGCTCTGGCCGGTGATATTCAGCATTATTTTTACCGTTTCCGGTATTATGACATGGGATAATGTCTTTTCCGTTTTCCCGATTGTTGCAATGGTTGCATCGTCAGTTGTGCTGTGGATTGATTCGCCGAAAATCAACCGTGCATTTTCAATGCCGACCTCTGCGTGTTGGTTGATTTATAATATCCCTACCCGTTCATTTGCAGGTATTGCGACTGAGATTTTTGTGCTTTCGTCAATTGTTGTTGGTATGATTCGTCTGGACAGAAAGAAAAAATGAAATCCCTATTGTTAAAATAACCAATAAAACATTATAATATTTTACATCCAAAAACACAGAAAAGTGTTGATTTTGAAATTCTGTTTAATATAATGAAGTTGTAGATTATTGTCGTCTTTTACGGCGACAGAAAGGAATAGATTATGGATAAAAAACTCAGAGTCGGTATTATCGGTTGCGGTGGTATTGCCAACGGCAAGCATATGCCGTCTATTGCAAAAATCAAAGAAGCTGAAATGGTTGCATTCTGCGATATCGTTATCGAGAAGGCAGAGGCTGCAGCTGCAAAATACGGTATCGAGGGTGCAAAGGTTTACGAGGATTATAAAGAGCTTCTCAAAGATGAGAGTATCGATGTAGTCCATGTCTGCACACCCAACCGTTCACACAGCTTTATTACTGTTGATTCTCTTGAGGCAGGCAAGCACGTTATGTGTGAGAAGCCTATGGCTAAAACATATGCAGATGCAAAGCTTATGCTCGAAGCTGCACAGCGTACAGGCAAGAAGCTCACAATCGGTTACCAGCAGCGCTGGAGAGACGATTCCATCTACCTCAAAGAGGCTTGCGACAACGGCGATCTCGGCGAAATATACTACGCAAAGGCTATTGCACTTCGTCGTCGTGCTGTCCCGACATGGGGTGTTTTCCTTAACGAGTATGAGCAGGGCGGCGGTCCGCTTATCGATATCGGTACACATGCTCTCGACCTTACTCTTTATATGATGAACAACTATAAGCCCAAGATGGTTGTAGGTACTACATTCAAGAAGCTCGGTCAGCAGAAGCGTGCTGCAAACTCATGGGGCGATTGGGATCCTGAGAAGTTTACCGTTGAAGATTCTGCATTCGGTTTCATCGTTATGGAGAACGGTGCAACGATTACTCTTGAGTCTGCTTGGGCACTCAATGTTGCTGACCCGAGAGAGGCTGTGTGTATGCTCTGCGGTGACAAGGCAGGTGCTGATTTCAACGGTCCCGACGAGAGCCTTCAGTTCAACTATGTCAAGTACGGCAGACAGGTTATTGAAACCCCCAGCTTTGATGCAGGCGGCGTAGCATTCTATGAAGGTGACCGTCATCCTGACCCGAAGGATGTTGAGTGCCGTCTGTGGTACGATGCAATCCTCAATGATACAGAGGTTAAGACAAAGCCGGAGCAGGCACTTGTAGTTACTCAGATTCTTGAGGCTATATACGAGTCTGCAAAGACAGGCGCACCCGTATATATCAATAACGACTGATTACAAGGAGATATAAATTATGAAAATAGCAGTTCAGCTTTACAGCGTACGTGACTGTATCAACAGTGCGGACGATTTTATGAAGGCTCTTGAAGAAATCAAGGCTATGGGCTATGACGGTGTTGAGTTTGCGGGCTATCACGGCGTTGATGCCGCAACTATCCGCACAAAGCTCGATGAGCTTGGTCTTGTGCCCGTCGGTACACATCTCGGCATTGATGATTTCCTTCCCGAGAATATTGAAAAAACAGCAGCCTTCAATAAGGTTCTCGGTTGCCTTAACTGCGGTGTAGGCGGTGCAGCACATGATACTGTTGAGGAGTGTGAATATGCCGCCAAAGCTCTTGCCTACGGTGCAGAAAAGCTCGGTGTTCCCACATATTATCACAACCACACTGAAGAATTTACTCCTCTTGAAAACGGCAAGATCGGTATGCAGATTTTTGCCGAGCACACATACCTCGAGGTTGATACATACTGGAGCCACTGTGCAGGTGTGGATAACTACAACTTCATTATGGAGAATAAGGACAGAATCTGTCTTCTCCATGTCAAGGACGGTCTCAATCGTAAGCCTCTCTCACTCGGCGACGGCGACTGTGATGTTGCAAAGATTGTAAAGGCTGCAAAGGATGCAGGCATAGAGTGGCTTGTAGTTGAAAATGACGATCCTGTACCGAACGGACTTGAGGACGTAAAACGCAGTATCGCTTACCTTAAAACACTTGTAGGCTGAGAGGAGAAATAAAAATGAAAATCGGTGTTATAACAAACCTTCTCGGTAATCTTCCGTTTGAAGAGGCTCTTCAGTATTTCGTATCAAAGGGTATTGAAATGGTTGAAATCGGTTGCGGTGGCTATCCCGGCACACAGCATGCCGATCCCGATGTGCTTCTTAATGACGAGGCAAAGCTTGAGGAGTTCAAGACTCTTATCAAAAAGTACAATGTTGAAATCAGCGCACTCAGCTGTCACGCAAACCCTGTTCACCCCGATAAGGCGGTTGCAAAAGAGTATGACGATGCTATGCGTAAGGCTGTTCTTCTTGCAGAGAAGCTCGGCGTTCATCAGATAAATACTTTCTCCGGTTGCCCCGGCGACAGCGAAAATGCAAAATATCCCAACTGGGTAACCTGTCCGTGGCCTAACGAATTCGGCGAAATGCTCGAGTGGCAGTGGAATGAGGTTCTTATTCCTTATTGGAAAGAATTTGTAGCTTTCGCAAAGGCTCACGGCGTAGACAAGATTGCTCTTGAGATGCACCCCGGCTTCTGCGTTTACAATCCCGAAACTCTGCTTAAGCTTCGTGCGGCTGTAGGCCCCGAAATCGGTGCTAATTTCGATCCGAGCCACCTTATCTGGCAGGGCATCGAGCCTGTTGCCGCTATCCGTGCTCTTGAAGGTGCAATCTTTCATTTCCACGCAAAGGATACAAAGGTTGACAAGTACAATACTGCTGTCAACGGTGTGCTTGATACAAAGCCCTACGGTGACGAAATTCACCGCTCATGGGTATTCCGTTCTGTTGGATACGGCAACGATGAAACCTACTGGAAGGATATTATTTCCAACCTCCGTATGGTAGGTTACGACTATGCAATCAGCATTGAGCATGAGGATTCTCTTATGAGCCAGAATGAAGGCTTCAGTAAGGCGATCGATATGCTCAAGCGTGCAGTTATCCGCGAAGAGCCCTGCACAATGTGGTGGGTGTAAGCGTGCCGAAGGCACGCGGCGATATAAATCCCTTTCGGGATTTGTGATATATTGCTTCGCAATACGATATACCTTACGGTACGATATATGCTGCGGCATATGAGGGATTTATATCATATCGCAGTTGAGATTTATCTCAACTATATCGCAAGCGAATGTTAATTAGCTTATATCGTATTTGCCATAGGCAAATATTTAGTTTTAAGAAGGTAATGGTTATGGGTAAAAAAATAGGTCACGCCGTTATAGGTTACGGCGGAATGGGTCATTTCCACGGCAGACGCTGTCAGAGTATTGATATGCTCGACTTCATCGGCTTTTATGATATTGACCCCGAAGTACAGAAGAAAGGTGCTGAGGAGGGTGCGCATAGCTTCGCAAGCCGTGCAGAACTCCTTGCAGATGACAGAATAGACCTTGTTACGGTTGCAACACCAAATGATGTTCACAAGGAAATTGTAATTGATGCACTTCGTGCAGGAAAAAACGTTATTTGCGAAAAGCCTGTTACAATGTCCGGTGAAGACCTTGAAGAAATGATTGCCGTTGCAAACGAAACGGGTAAGATGTTCACTGTTCATCAGAACAGACGATGGGACGGTGACTACCGACGCATCAAGAAAATATACGAAGATAATACACTTGGCAAGATTCACTGCTTTGAGCACCGTGTACACGGCTCAAGAGGTATACCGAGCGGCTGGCGAAGTGAAAAAGCTCACGGCGGCGGTATGGTGCTTGACTGGGGTGTTCATCTGCTTGATCAGATGCTGACCCTTATGGCAGATAAAAAGATGCTTTCGGTTTACGCTGAATGCACGCATATCACCAATTTCGAGTGTGATGACGGCTTTAAGGCGATAATTAAGTTTGAGGACGATGTCAGCTGGCAGATTGAGGTACTTACCAATAACTTTATTGAAATGCCTCTGTGGTATGTCTGCGGCGAAAACGGTACGGCAATTATCCGCGACTGGAATGGTAACGGTGAAATTGTAATGGTTTCAGATTGGGAAAACCGTGATTCTGTGCCGATAAAAGCAGGTGTCGGCCTTACAAAAACAATGGCACCGAGAGATAAAGATACAATAGAGCATTATCCGCTTCCCGATGGAATTGATGAATGGGATGCCTACTATCTCGATATATGCGATGCTCTGTTAAACGGTAAAACTCCGAATGTTACCCACGACCAGCAGCGTAAGCTTATAAAACTCATTGAGGCGATTTTTGAATCCGCTGAAAAGAATGAAGTAATAAAATTCTGATAAAAAGCAAAAGTACAGCAGGAGATAAAACTTCTGCTGTACTTTTATTTTTCATTTATTATGTTTGCAAGTGCTGCCATATCATCGGGCAGTGGAGCAGAGAAAACCATTTTTTCTCCTGTTATTGGATGCGGCATTTCAAGTTTTGCACAGTGCAGAGCGTGCCGCTGAATCCTGTTGGTTTGTCCGCCGTACATTTCATCGCCTGCAAGCGGTGTGCCTTGTGATGCAAAATGCACTCTTATCTGATGTGTGCGGCCTGTTTCAAGTGTAATCTCAAGTAATGACAGATTGTTGTTGTAACCGAGTGAAGTCCAGTGTGTGATTGCTTCTTCACCGCCTTCACCTACGGCACGCAGAGTTTTCATCGGGTCGGGTCTTATTATCGGTGCATCGATTGTGCCGTTGCCTTCATATTTGCCTTCGACTATTGCTATATATGTTTTGTCATAACTTCCGTTAAGCTTTGAAGCTGCCATTTTATGCAGAGCACACACCACAAGCCCCGATGTGCCTTTGTCAAGTCTGCCTGCAACACGGAATACAGCATCCTTGCCTTTTTGAGTCAGGTAGTAGGCTACAGCATTTGCAAGTGTATCACCCTGATGGTTGTGAGTAGGGTGCATTGCAAGCCCTGCAGGCTTATTGATAACGAGTATATCGTCGTCTTCGTATACTACTTCAAAATCTGCAGGTTGAGGCTCGGCAGTGCTTTTATCCTGCGGCAGGTTGAGTGTCAGTACCGCACCGGCACGAAGTCGGTCAATAGTGCGCACAGGTTCACCGTCGAGTAGCATAGAGCCGCGTATCTGCTTGAGTGAGCGCACCATACGGTATGAGAGACCTATTCCGCTTCTCAGATACATATTCACTTTTTCACCGTCAAATTCTTCCGGTACGGTGTATGTAAGTGTTCTGTTCAAATGTCATCACCAAAGAAATATTAACATATACTATAACTTATGTAAAGTGAATCAGGAATACGGAATCAGAAATATTTAATTCATATTTCCGAATTCCTGATTTATAATTAAATTATGATGCTCTGTTCATAGCGGCAAGCGGGTCAACTATTACGCCGTTCACCGTGATTTCAAGGTGAAGATGAGGTGTGTCTGCCTGCTCAATCGGTATAATTCCGAGCTGACCGAGCGTACCGCCTTTCTTAACGGTGTCGCCCTTTTTGACAGTTGTGCCGCTTTTGAAGCCGCAGTATTTTGCTGTCATAGTGTTGCCGTGGTCAATTTCAACTACAATTCCCCACATCGGGTCGTCATAAACATTTGTTACCTTGCCTGACTGAATTGAAAAAACATTATCGGATTCTGCACCTGTGAAATCAATACCGTTGTGCACACGCCAGTCTCCCATTGTTTTTGAGCTTACCATTTCGCCGTTTGAGTAATCCTTGAGAATTTCTGTACCCATGGGCAGCGCAAAAGAGCCCGTAAAGGGCAGATTGTCAGGCTTTGTTTCGGTTTCCTGCACGGATGTCGGCTCAGTAAACTGAGGAACAGTTACTTTAGTTGCAGGTACATCCGCATCCAGTTTGCCGCCCTGGTTATCCCAGTCGATTGATGTTTCGGGAACAGGAGAACGGGTGAGATTTTTCTTTATAAATGAATACGTGCCGATAGACGATGCTGTAACAAATATTGCAACAGCGGTATAAACTCCTACCTTGAACAGTGAAACTTTGTTTACCTTTTTGAATTTTATATCCATAATTAATCCCTCCGTACCTATTTTTGTCAGCACAGATAGATTTTATACAGAATAAAAAAGGAAAAAGCGCCCGGCTTAACACCGAACGCTTTCTCCACAAATTTGAGGGGGTAAAAAAGCACTTTTGCAAAAAGTACAATGCGGCTTTGTACTTTTCAAGTGCAAAAACATAATACTAATTTTCTTTGTTGAAAAAATGAATATTCTGTAAAAACATTTTGTTTTTTTGTTGTTGGTAAAAAATTTGAAGAAAATACAAACAAATGTTTGCTTTTTTGAAAATACTGTGTTATAATCAAGTCAAACATATGTTCTGTATGTGGAATAATATCGAAATTTAACCGGGAGGTTAGTTTTATGTTGAATGATACACAGCGAAAAATATATGAGTTTCTGCTCGAGCGTCTGCAGGACGGCGTGCCGCCTTCGGTACGCGAAATAGGTGCATATGTGGGCTTGAAGTCAACTTCCTCTGTCCAGGCTTGCCTTGATGCACTCGAGCGTGAGGGTTTTATCTCGCGTGACCCGATGCTTAAGCGTTCTATCCGTATTGTCGGTCAGGAGGATACGGCAAATATCAAGCAGGTGCCTATCTTAGGTACCGTTACCGCAGGTGCGCCTATACTTGCCGTTGAACAGGTTGAGGGCTATCTGCCTTATACCGGCTATGCCGCAAAGGATAAGTCGCTGTTTGCTCTGCGTGTCAAAGGTGAAAGTATGTTTAATGCAGGAATCTACGACGGCGACCTTGTGGTAGTCGAGCGTACACCTGTTGCACGCAACGGCGAAATTGTTGTTGCACTTGTCGAGGATGAAGCTACGGTCAAGACCTTCTATAAAGAAAACGGCCATTTCAGACTTCAGCCCGAGAACGATGCTTATGAGCCGATTATAGTTGAGGAAGCGGTAATTCTCGGCAAAGTTGTTGCTCTTCACCGCTATTATTGATTTTTTCAACAAATCCCGCTATAAAATGTTGCTAATATTTTATTAGATTATTTCAAAATTAGTATTGATATTTTGCTCTGTGATTGTTATAATTAACTCTAATAACTATATATAAGTGGGGAGAGATAATTATGATGAGCCGCGAACAGAAATTCTGCAAAGAGGGTCTTACATTTGATGACGTTCTGCTTATACCCGCAGAGTCCGATGTTTTACCCAAGGATGTTGATGTTTCAACTCAGCTTACTAAAAACATTAAACTCAATATGCCTATTATGACCGCCGCTATGGACACCGTTACGGAGTCCCGTATGGCTATTGCCATTGCGCGTGAAGGTGGTATGGGCGTTATCCATAAGAATATGCCTATCGAGGCTCAGGTTGCAGAGGTTGATAAGGTAAAGCGCTCCGAAAACGGCGTTATTTCCAATCCCTTCTTCCTTTCTCCTGATCATATGGTGCACGATGCACTCGACCTTATGCAGTGCTATCGTATCTCCGGTGTTCCGATTTGTAAGGACGGCAAGCTTGTCGGTATCCTCACAAACCGTGACCTCCGCTTTATGACTGACTTCAACGTTAAAATCGGTGCTGTTATGACAAGTGAAAACCTTGTTACATCTCACATCGGTACTACACTTGCTGAAGCTCAGGATATCCTTATGAAGCACAAAATCGAAAAGCTTCCCCTTGTAGATGAAGCAGGCAACCTTAAAGGTCTTATCACTATCAAGGATATCGAAAAGGCAGTTCAGTATCCCAACTCTGCAAGAGATGCAAGCGGTAGACTTCTTTGCGCAGCTGCTATCGGTGCAACAAGTGACGTTCTTGACAGAGCAAGTGCTCTTGTTGCTGCAGGTGCAGACGCACTTATTCTCGACTCTGCACACGGTCACAGCAAGAACATTCTCAACTCAATTTCAAAGGTTAAGGCTGCATTCCCCGATATTTCTCTTATCGCAGGTAATATCGCAACAGCTGAGGGTACAAAGGCTATCATCGATGCAGGTGCAGATTGTGTCAAGGTCGGTATCGGCCCCGGCTCCATCTGTACAACACGTGTTATCGCAGGTATCGGTGTTCCTCAGATTACAGCTATCTTTGATGCAGCAGAAGAAGCTGCAAAGCACGGTATCACAGTAATCGGTGACGGTGGTATCAAGTACTCAGGTGAAATCGTCAAGGCTCTTGCCGCAGGTGCAAGCTGTATTATGGTCGGCTC
Organism: Clostridia bacterium; assembly: GCA_017516485.1. Taxonomy (GTDB): domain Bacteria; phylum Bacillota; class Clostridia; order Oscillospirales; family Acutalibacteraceae; genus UBA8612. The sequence goes on along the minus strand of JAFXCH010000063.1, from coordinate 23,651 downwards.
ACTTGTTGCAGGCTGTGAGGAATCTCCCGGTGCTACAGAAATCTACCAGGGCAGACAGTTCAAGGTTTACCGTGGTATGGGCTCACTTGGTGCTATGGCTAACGGCAGTAAAGACCGTTACTTCCAGGAAGACAACCGTAAGCTCGTTCCCGAAGGTGTTGAGGGTCGTGTTCCTTACAAGGGAGTTCTTGCCGATACAATCTTCCAGCTTCTTGGCGGTCTCCGTTCAGGTATGGGCTACTGTGGCTGCCACACTATCAAGGAGCTTCAGGACAAGGCTCAGTTTGTCCGTATAACAGGCGCAGGCCTTATCGAAAGCCATCCGCACGATGTTTTCATCACTAAGGAAGCACCCAACTACTCAGGCGGCTGCTGATAAGAAAGGTATGATTTTAAGATGAAAAGAAATCATCTTATTCTGATACTGTGCCTTTGCATAGTTATTGCAGCACTCGGTGCAGGTTATGTTATTTTCGGCGGTAATGATGATGATTCTTCGAGTGATTCCGAAAAATCCGTTTCTGATGAAAACGATACAGATGATATGTTTGATGAAAATATAAACGATATCTTCTTTACAGCACCGGATGATGAAGATACATCTGCTGAAAGTAATGATTCCGATGAGGAAAAGATTACTGCAGTGCAAACAACAAAAGAACCGACAACGGCAAAGAAACCCACTTCCGGCGAAATTAATGTTCCCGAATCCGATTATGAGTATGCGTATGCGGGCTTCAATCCGTCGACGGCTGTCATAAACAGCGAAAAATGGTATCTGCTTCTTGTAAACAGAAACTATATTCTTCCTGAAGATTTTACAGTAAAAACAACTGCTGTAAAAGGCGGCGGTCAGTCGCTCGATTACCGTGTGACACCGTATTACGATAAAATGGTTGCTGCCGCTGAGGCAGACGGTATTTCGCTTATTCCCGTTTCCGGCTATCGCTCTGTTGAGCGTCAGCGCACAAACTTTGAGCGTAAGATTAAGCTTTATATGGATAAGGGCTATTCTAAGGCTGAAGCAACACGCCTTGCTTCCGAGATTGTGCTTATGCCTTCTACAAGCGAGCACAATGCAGGCCTTGCAATGGATTTCGGTACTAACGGCAATTATACTCTCGATGAGAATTTTGCAAAGACTGAAGCATTCAGATGGCTGAGTGAAAACGCTGCGGATTACGGCTTCATCCTTCGTTACCCTGAGGATGCTCAGGATATAACAATGGTTACATACGAGCCGTGGCACTGGCGATATGTCGGCGTTGAAAATGCAAAAAAAATAAAGGCTTCGGGTCTTACACTCGAGGAATATTTAGGAATGGACTAAAGAATGAAGAAAAAAACTCTCAATCCAATTCCCCGTATGCCCAAAAAGACCATAGGTATGTGGTGGGCTTGCAGAGCAGCTTTGCTTATATGGGGTATAAACGGTCTTTTCAGAGGCTATACATCTGAATTTTTGCAGGGTATTTTTGCTATTGCTTTTACCCATTTATGGGATATGTTTCAGATTCTCGGCGGTAAGTCGTTTATCACAAAGCTTCCCTGGCAGTTTCAGACTCACCTTACGCTGTTTATAACACTCGGCGTATGTATAGGCTCTACACTCAATAACCGTACGGATTTTACCTATTCCGATGTTGTAACTCATTTCTTTGCAGGATTCATCTCTGCAGGCTGGAGTGCAAGGCTGCTTGTAATTATGCAGGAGAAGAAGAAAATTCCTCTTGCTCCCTCTATAGCAGCACTGGCAGGCTTCGGTATGGGTGTAGCTATACTTGTCGGTTGGGAGTTTTACGAGTTCACAATGGATAAGATATACGGCTTCAATCTCCAGGTGTCCAGCCCCTTCACAAATGAAGGTCTTATCGACACAATGTGGGATTTTATCCTCGGTGCAGGCGGTGCCCTTACAGGTATGTTCTGCTTTGCCTTTGCGGATGCAAAGAAGAGGAAGAAGCAATCCGAAAGCAAAAACTGAAATTTATCCGCTTAATGAAACGTTGCTGTTGAGTTAAGCGGATTTTTTTATGAACTGCGGCATATGCTTTACTATTTGAAATGGAGTGAGCATATGTTTTCAGTTCTTAGTATCAGCGAAAGTAAGCGCCGCAGATTGCCGCGCAAATGTGCAGTAGAGGCACTTCTCAGCCCTGTAAAGGGTGCGGCACCGTATAAGGTGATAAACGTTACACCCGGCAAAAAGGGAATCGACTGGAAAACTGTTTGCCTTGCAGCAGGCTGCAGCAGTAGCAGTATGCTGTTGCCCGAGTCGGTGGAAGTGCCGCTTTATGTTCCTGTAATGCGGTTTGAACCGCAGGTGTTGCCGTTGCTTATAGCTTTGAATACTGCAATTTCGCAAACCGATAAAGAATCTGCGCACAAATGCAGTATGCTGGTTTGTGACAGCAAAGCAGTACTTTCCGACTATCTATCAAGGGCGGTGCCTTATGCTGCGAAGATTACGGTTGTTACAGATTTTCCGGAGCTTTATCTGAAGTGTGCGAGTGAAATTATGGATGATTTCGGCGCAGTTATAAAAATATCCAGTCAGGTTGACTCTTCGGTTGAATTCGATATTGCGGTAAGTGATGGAGAAAAGGTTAATTCAAGGCTTTGTATTACGGTAGACGATATAAAAAGTAAGGTTGATGAGCTGATTTTGCCTGATGAATATGTGAGAATGTGTCCGCCTCAGATTAATTTATTTGACTTTATTTGTGCTTTATTTGAATGTAATGGCGTTACAAATTTAACGGATGTGAAACTATGAAAATTGTTGCCCCTAATTATTATAAAGAGTTTTCGTGTATCGCCTCAGCTTGCCGTCACAGCTGTTGTATTGGTTGGGAGATTGATATTGATTCTGATACTTACCGCTATTATGGCAGTATCGACGGTGACTTTGGTAAACGATTAAAAGAATGTACAGCAGTTGATGACGGTCAGCCGCATTTTGTTTTGGATAAAAATGAGCGTTGTCCTTTCCTTAACAGTAACGGACTTTGCGATATAATAACAGAATGCGGTGAGGAAAGTCTTTGTGATATCTGTGCAGACCATCCGCGATTTCGCAACTTTTTCTCTGACCGTACAGAAATCGGTCTGGGTCTTTGCTGTGAAGCGGCGGCAAAACTTATACTCGGTTTTGATAGACCTTTCAGACTTGAGGTCATTGAGGATGACGGTGAGCAGGTTGAACTGTATGAAGACGAAATTACATTCGCAAAGGATTTTGAGAATGCGATTTCTGTTGCGCAAGATAAGTCGAAATGCTTTAGTGACAGGTGTGAGAAAATTCTGAAAATGTTTTCGGCTTCTTTGCCCGATTATTCACCGCTTGAGTGGGCTGATTTTTATTCTTCGCTTGAGCGACTTGACAGCGAATGGGATAAATGCCTCGTGTATCTCGGTAGTTGTCAACAGCTTGTGACGGATAGTGTTGATGAACAGACAGCTGAAAATCTGCTGTGCTATTTCCTTTTCCGTCATATGGCATCTGCACTTGATGACGGTGATGTTGCCTCAAAGGTTGGTTTTGCAGTGCTCAGTTGTAAGGTTATTTTAACTCTTGCTCAGTTAATCGGCGTGGAAGAGGCAGCAAGGATGTATTCCTCTGAGATAGAATATTCCGATGAGAATATCGGTGAGATATTAAAACTATTCTGACAGCTTGACACAGAGCTGTTTATGTAGTATCATAATTAAGAATTGCAAATTTTAAGGGTGTGTTTTCTTTGTTTGAAAAAATGCAGGAAAATCTGGTGGGTAAATTTGAAAAGGCTCATACAAAGCTCTCTGATTCTGCAGGCAGATTAGATAAAAACAACAAACTCCATCTGGCGGTTATTTGTCTTGCGTGCGTAATTTTTTTGGGTCTGGCGTTCATTATGAATTCAATGACTCATTTGGCATTGGATGATTTTGCATATAACTTTGTCATTGTTGATAACACAGAAAGCACAACTGTTCTCGATATGGGTGAACGTCTTGATAGTATCGGGGATATAGTAGACTCGATGAAGGTGCACCACAGAACTGTTAACGGCAGAATAGTACTGCATTTTATTGTACAGCTGATGCTGCTTTGGGGAAAACCTGTTTTTAATGTGTTTAACTCTGTTATGATGGTGCTGCTTGTAATACTGATTTATCTGCACTGTAAGGGTACAAACAAAAGGCACAGTGCACCGCTGTTTCTGGGCTTTGCATTTGCTTTGTGGTGCTTTATTCCGTATATCAGCCAAACTGTTTTCTGGCTTGACGGCAGTATCAATTATTTGTGGGGCTCCGTTTTCCGCTTGATAGCTCTTTTGCCGTTCAGAATATATTACGATTCGGGCAAGCTTTCTCATCAGGTACTCTGGTTTTTGCCGATTCAGCTAATGTGTGCCGTAGCCGGTTCTTCAAACGAAAATATGTCGGCAGCTTTCATTGGAGTAGCAATTCTGTATGTTATACTTTACCGCATCAAAGGCTTTAAAATACCTGTGTGGAGTATAGTAGGAATTCTTGTTTCGTTTGCAGGATATCTGTTTATGATGCTGACTCCTGCTGTGTTCGTTCGACTTGAAAAGAATACTCAGACTACGCCGCTGAAATATATTGTAATAGTGTTATCTAATGTTGCTATAAGGTTGATACCGTATATAGCTGTTGCGTTGATTCTTGCATATATTCTTTATATGTTCAAGGCCAAAGAAAAAAACAGCTTTGTTTTGCCTGCAGTTTATATGCTTGGCGCACTTGCAGGTGCACTTGTTATGTTGTTATCGACGTTTTTCCCCGAAAGAGCATGGTTCGGAATTGTTGTTATGGCGATAATTTCGGTTGGTATGCTTGTTTATCAGTTGATTCTGCGTGATTATGCTGTTGTAAGAAATATTATTCTCATAGGTGTGATTTGTTGGTCAATGTGGTGCAGTGTTTCTTATGCCCGAGGCGCATATGATGCGATACTTATAGACAGAAAGTTTGATGCGCGTGAGGCCTATATAGAAGAGCAAAAGAAACTCGGTAATTATGATCTTGTTTTAAACCCGATAAGTACTGGCGAAGAACGCTCTCCGCATTATGGTATACTTGATGTTGAAGCTGATCCCGAACATCCTCGAAACAAGGCTATGGCAAAATATTACGGCCTTAACTCAGTTGTTGCAGGTGAAAACTCCGATTATTAAAAACAATACCGCCGCTGAAACATTAGCGTTTCGGCGGCGGTGATTTTTATATTGAGTTAAGATGTGATGTGTTGTTTGCGGTGCGAAGCAGAGGCGGTTCGTTTTTTCTCAGCACAACAACCGTAACAGCAGAGTTATCGATTTGCGAGTTAAAGCAATTCTCACCGTCTGCGTTGAGAGCTGCTCTGACAAGGTAGCTGAAAAAAGTGCCGTGGGTTGAAACTATTAACGTTTCACCGCTGCTGTATATGCTTTTGATATATCCGATAAACCTTTTGGCTCTCAGCTGTGCTTGCTCTCGGCTTTCGGGGACAGGTAATGTAAGTGTGCCTCCTGCAGGACTCAGCTCGGTAGTGCAGGGGATTGCAAGCGGAAAATCTCTTTCGATTTTCTCTGCCTCACAGCCTGCAGTAGTTGAGCCGTATTCAAGCAGGTCCGGCAAGAGTTCGATGGTTTTGCCGAGCTTTTTGGCCGTCGGATAAATCGTCTGTATTGTGCGGCTGAAAGGGCTTGAGTAGATATGAGCGATTTCAACACCGTCAAACCAATAGTCTGCAAGTGCCTGAGCCTGGGTTAACCCGTATTCTGTCAGCGGAGTATCTTCTTCGCTGTAGCCTTCGGGAGTAGGTAAGCCGATATTGCCGTAGGATTCGCCGTGACGTACAAATACAATCTGTACCGTCATATCATCACGCGGAGTCAGCTTGTTCATATCAGTCGAAATAGTAAACTCGTGTTTCGTACGGTCTTGTTGTAAAGCCGTTACCGCTTATAGGATTGCTCTCGTGGCTGCAGAGGATTGCTTTGCCCTTAGTAAGGTCGTAACCTGCAGGAGCTGTAAATTTGACAGCCTTCTCTGTGAATGAGCAGATTACAAGCATATTCTTGCCTTCGTATGTGCGCTCGTATACATAGAGGTCTTTGCTGGACTTATTATACTCTTTGTATGCACCGTATATTGCAATCGGGTTTTCCTTACGGAATTTGATGATTGCCTTGTAATGGTTGTAGATTGAGTTGGGGTCAGCCATCTCAGCCTTTGCGTTGATTCCGTCTTTATAGTTGGGGTTGATTGCCATCCAGGGCTCACCTGTGGTGAAACCTGCGTTTTCGCTGTCATCCCACTGTACGGGTGTACGTGCGTTACCGCGGCTGGAAGTCTTGAGACGCTGCTTTGCTTTTTCTTCGGAGAAACCGAGCATACGCAGAGTCTTGAAATTGTTGATTGCAAATACGTCCTTATAATCCTCAACTTCGGGAAGGTGGATGTTTACCATACCGATTTCCTGACCCTGATAGATGAAGGGAGTACCGCACTGAAGCATATAAGAGTTAGCGATTGACTTACCGCTTGCATTTCTGTATTTCTCAGAGCCGTAACGGGAGATGATTCGGGGATGGTCGTGGTTTTCCATATAGAGTGCGTTCCATGCCTTGCCGTAAAGACCTGTCTGCCACTTGGAGAAAGCGCCTTTAAGTCTCTTGAGGCTGAAAGGCATTGACATAAAGTCTGTAAAGAGACAGTCAGCCTCCATGTGCTGGAAGTGGAACATCATATCAAGCTCCATACCGTCGCCTTCTTTGACGTACTTGAGAGCTTTTTTCGGTGTCATCATCGGAGCTTCACCGACTACGAAACAATCGTACTCATTGAGAACTTCGCGGAATTCCTTGAGGTATTCGTGGATGTGCGGACCGTCCATATAGTGCTCCATGCCGCAAGCCTGAGGAATGGGGAAACCGTTGGGCAGACCCTCACGCTTTGATACGAATGTGATAACGTCTTCACGGAAGCCGTCAACACCCATATCGAGCCAGAAACGCATAATGTCTTTTACTTCCTGACGGACTGCAGGGTTATCCATATTAAGGTCAGGCTGCTTCTTTGCAAAAAGGTGAAGGTAATATTGACCGTTTTCTTTGTTGTATTCCCAAGCCTTGCCTTCGAAAAGTGATGACCAGTTGTTTGGGAGCTTCTTGCCCTTACCGTCACGCCAGATGTAGTAGTCGTGATACTTGCTGTTTTTATCGATACCCTGCTTGAACCACTCGTGCTCGTCTGATGAATGGTTGACAACAAGGTCCATAATCACTTTGATTCCACGTTTGTGAGCTTCGTCAAGAACTTTCTTGAAAAGCTCATTGTTACCGTAATCGGGAGAGATATTTCTGTAATCTGAGATATCGTAGCCGTAGTCTGCGTTGGGTGAGCAGTAGAGAGGTGAGAACCAGATGCAGGTAATGCCAAGCTCCTGAAGATAGTCGAGCTTTGAGAGAACACCCTCAAGGTCACCTATACCGTCGCCGTTACCGTCGCAGAATGAACGCGGCCATATCTGATAGCACACAGCCTCTTTGTACCAGTTAGTTTTTTCCATTTTATTCAAACTCCCTTCGAGATTGATTGTTAAATTTAATTATATCAAATAAACAAATATATAACAATATAAAAAGTATATAAAAAGAGCTGCTTCAACTTGGTGAAACAGCCCTTCTGATTTATCCGTTTGTTACTTCCTGCATTTTTACAGACTCTTTTTCATAGAGGGTTACGTATTTATCCTGATAGTAATTTTCAAGCTTTGATGTGAATGTGCCGTCGGGCTTGATGTTGATTATTGTACAGCCACGCTGTGCACCTTCCTTTGAAATACCTATGTATGCGAGGTAGTCAACGCTGTAGCTGTAGCTGAGCTGAATTCCTTTGTATTCTGCGGCAAAGTTGTTTTTGTGGTCGTGGCCGAAGAATACGCCTTTTGTTGAATCAAGCTCAAGCATTGTTTCAAACAGTCTGTCTTCACCTACACCGCAGTAGACGATATCATCTTTTTCATCTGCAACGCCGTATAACAGCTTGACATTTTCTGTGTCTTTATAACCGTTGTCGGCATATTCAAACCATGCATCTTTAAGCTCGGTAAGCGGAATATGCATAAACATTATTGATTTGACGGGCTCACCGTTGTCTGTATTAATTTGTTTAACTGTTTGCTCATACCATTCAACCTGGTTTTCGTGTACATTGTCGTAAAGCCATCTGAATCCGAGAGGGTCATCTTTTGTATAAGCCTGACTGTCAATCATAAATATAGACTGCGTAATTTTGCCTGCAGAGTTTTTGACGTTAATTACGTGGTTGCCGTAGCCGTCAACATCTTCGGGACCGGGCTGATAAAGGCAATATTTAAATCCGCTTTCAGCATAGAAATTGGAAATCTTTTCGCGGTTATAGTAGCTGTATATTTCCGAGTCATGATTGCCGAGTGTTACTGTCCAATAAACACCGAGCTTTTCCATAAGAGCAGCAAATATCTTTGCACCGCTGAGGTTGTTGAAAGTACCTGCCTGGAAGGGGACAGGGTAAGCGATATCGCCCGTGACGACTACAAGGTCGGGCTTTTCGGCGGTAATCATTGCTGCAACGGCATTGAGTGCTTTTGCATCTTTGCCGAGTGACATCCAACCGCCGCCGATGTGAATATCGGTAAGCTGCATTACCTTAAAATCTCTGTCAGTGGTGAAAGTCCAGTTACCGTGTTCGTCTTTTTCGGGTACGAGTTGGTTTTCAATCTGTACGGTTTCAAATGAGTTTGCTTTTTTGAGGTTTGCGTTGTTACCGATAAGGGTGACAACAACTGTTACGGCAATAAAGAGAACAAAGAGTATGGCAATTACTCCAAGTATCTTTTTTGTCTTTTTGCTTTTTGGAGTTTTGGTTTTTTTGGCGGACATAAATAAAATTCTCCCTTTTTATGATATAATAATTATAAAAGGGAAAATTAAAAAAATCAATAATATATAAAAAATTTGTCGAAAAATAAAGAAAAGCTCCAATCAGCAGCTGAGCGAAAAAGCCTTAAGATAATTATTTAACAAGCAGATTGCCGAAAAAGGAAAAATAACAATACGTTGAAAAACGCAAAAAAATATGATAAATTAAAGTCAACGGTAAATACAGTTTTTATGTAATGTATTGTAAGGAGCAGATTATGACAGCAAAGCTTGAATTACATACTGATGTTTTGGTTCTCGGCAGCGGACCTGCGGGATTTGCTGCAGCATATACAGCGGCCAAAAACGGTGCTGATGTCGTTCTTGTTGAACAAGGCGGCGACGTAGGCGGAATTTCAACATCGGGGCTTATGAGCCATTGGACGGGAAGCTGTGGGAGTCCGTTGTTTAATGAGATATTAAGGCGAAGTGCCGAAAGCAACGAGGGTGAATTCAAAAATAAAATAACTAATATAATTGACCCTGAAAAGCTGAAAACGCTTTACCTTGAAATGCTTGTTGAGGTTGGTTGCAAGGTTATGCTTTATACCTTTGCCGAAGATGCAATCTGTGACGGCGATAAAATTCTCGGTGCAACCGTTAGCAATAAATCGGGAAAAGCGGATATTTATGCCAAGGTAACTGTGGATGCTACGGGTGACGGTGATATTGCCGCTCGGTCAGGAGCAGAATTTGTTCTCGGCAGAGAAAGCGACAATAAAATGCAGCCTGCAACCCTTATGTTCAAGGTTGGCGGCGTAGATTACAGCAGAGCTGTGTTTTTGGGCTCATTTGAGTCAACTTATGAAACACCGGAAGGTGAGCTGCAGGCACTTGCAAAGCAGCACATTCCTTATCCTGCCGGGCACATTTTAACTTATAAAACTACACTGCCGGGAGTTGTTACCTGCAATATGACAAATGCCATTGAAATTGACGGCACTTGCGCAGAGGATTTAACCAAGGCAACACTTGTATGCCGCAGACAGATGGACGATATCGTTAAATATTTAAGAGCTTTTGTACCCGGATACGAAAACTGTTTTATCATCAGTTCAGCTTCATTAATCGGTATACGTGAAACAAGGCATTTTAAGGGTAAATATACTCTTAATGAGCAGGATATTCTTGCGGCAAAGGTATTTGACGATTATGTTGTCAAAGATGCTTACTTTAATTTCGATGTGCATAATATCGCAGGTTCAGGTTTAGATAAAACAGGTGTGCAAAAACATTTTCCGCAGGAAAACGGTTATACAATTCCTTACCGCTGTCTTCTTCCCGAAATAAAAGAAAATCTTCTGCTTTGCGGCAGGAATATTTCGGGTACGCATATGGCGCACTCCAATTTCAGAGTTATGCCCATCTGTGTAGGAATCGGTGAAGCTGCAGGTGCGGCTGCTTGTATTTCAGCTTTGCAAAACTGCAATCTGAATGATATTGAAGCAAAACAAATCAGAGAAGTTATAGGTATTTAATATTATTCTTTATAAAAAATTACCGCACAGAAAGATAACAATCTCTCTGTGCGGTAAATCTTTTATTTAAGTGTTTTCAGCACCATGAGTGTGCAGAATGAAATGAGAGCCTGAATAATGTTGAGGCGATAAATTGTCTGACTGTTTGACCAGTTCTTGTTTTTTCTGAAGTGGTCGTGAAGCGGTGTGCGGATATTCTTGAGAACCTTGATTTTGAGGAATCTTGTAACAGAAACCTTGAATATACCGATAAGACCGTCCAGCAGAAGAATGAAACAGAAGGGGATTGCGAGGAGAATGTTGCCGGACTTGAGAATAAGGATACCGAGGAAGAGACCGATTGCACGTGAGCCTGCGTCACCCATCATCATTGTGCTCGGTTCTGCGTTGTACCAGAGGTAAGCGATGATTGCAAAAATCATTATTACGCTCAAAGAGGTAATCTCACTGCTCATACCGAGTGCAGCACAAGCAACCGCAATAAAGATAGTTGAGTTAACGGAAAGTGAGCCACAGAAGCCGTCAATACCGTCCGAGCAGTTTGTGGCATTAATCATCATCCAGAGGAATACGGTTGAAATTGCAAGGAAAACATACCACGGAAGCTTAAAACCGAAGAGTGAAAGCAGGTTAGGATTCTTCCATACAAAAGCACCCGATGTCAGCAGGCAGATTACAAGGTCAATAGCACCCTTTTTGTATTCGCCCCACGGCACCTTTGATGCATCGTCAAGGTAGCCGGAAAGCATACCGAGGAATATTACTGCGTAGTACATACCAAGCTCGATTGACGGCTTAATAAAGAGAAGGGAAGCTATAATAAATACGCAGATGAATACTATACCTGCACCGCGTTGTTTGCCTTTGGAGAGCTTTCCGTTGAATGCAAAGTCACGTCCGCCGTCAACGGGGAGCTTGCTCTTGAAAAGCTTGAGTGCGAGAATTACCGCGCCGAATGTGAATGCTGCACAGAGTGCAAGCATCAGCATCGGCATTTCAATACCCAGATACTCTAACATAATTTAACACCTTTCACATCATTTGTTTTAATAATATAATAATGTATTTAATATGCTAATTCAATATTTTTATAAAACTGTAACCTTTTTTGAAGAAGCCTTGATTTTCGTAAAATGAATGTGCCGCTAATCTTTGTAATCCGCTGTTTACACCAACTATACTCGCACCATTTTCTTTTGCACATTCTTCTGCTTTCTTTATAAGCATTGTGCCAATACCGCGATGCTGGTACTCTTCTTTTACGGCAAGTGCAATAATACGCATAACTTTGCCGTCGATTTCAAAAGCCAAGCCAAAATGAACTCCTGTAAACCCAACAATATTACCGTTGATTTCGGCAACAAATATTTTATAGTTTCCGTCATCAATCATATTTGATATGGTTGATTTCAGTTTGTTGGCTTCTACACATTTGCCGAGTTCTTTGTTGAGAAGTTCGTTTATTGCGGTAATATCTTTGACTGTGAAATCACGTACAAACATAATAAATACACCTTTTCGGAACGGTCAAGACCGTTCCCTACGCTTAACTTTTATATCGAAAAGCAGTCAGTAATCTTCCTTTTCTCCTATTATCCATTTTATAGGATTTTCTTCGATATAACGGTATACTTCAAGATAGGCTTCTTTGTTTCTTATAATTTTATCAAAATATGATTTTTGCCACACTTTCAGTCGTGGCAAAATTTGGTGAATTTCCCGTGAGACACCGGATTTATACAACCCGAGTATAGTGTCCAGTGTAGGGAACGGTCTTGACCGTTCCGCTTCAGGATCACAGCCTATCACAATAATTGCGTGGATGTGGTTAGGCATAATTACATATTTATCTATCAATATACCGTCATAGTGTTTTTCTATATTGAGCAAGTGCTTTTCTGCAATCTCACCGTATACTGTGAGATTGTCGGGCATACCAAATAAGTCTTTTCTGTTATGTGTACATATAGTCACATAATAGTAATTCTCACTTGAATAATCAAATCCCGGAAGTCTTGGTGATTTTCTTTTAGGCAGTTTCATGCTTTTTTACCTTTCGGAACGGTCAAGACCGTTCCCTACAATATCGGTCAGGCAGAATAACAAATAATAGTTAGCGGATTTTATTGATATATTCTTTATCTTTCTTTGTCAGCTCTGCTTTGTCGAGCATATCGGGTCGTTTTGTTAGTGTACGCTCAAGCTGCTTTTCGCGTTGCCATTTCTGAATGTTTGCGTGGTGACCGCTGAGCAATACATCGGGCACACGCTTGCCGTGCCATTCTTCGGGGCGTGTATACTGCGGATGCTCAAGAAGAGAATTGTAGTGGCTTTCATTCATAAAGCTTTCATCGCTTGACAATACACCCGGAAGCATACGGCATACACTGTCTGCAACGATTATTGCAGGCAGCTCACCGCCTGTGAGAACATAGTCACCAATAGATATCTCTTCGTCAACTATTTCTTCGAGCACACGCTCATCAATTCCCTCATAATGACCGCAAAGCAAAGAGATATTATCATATTCAAGCAGTTCTATTGCTTTCTTCTGTGTCAGTACACTTCCCTGAGGAGACATATATATCAGATGCGGTCTTTTGCCGAGGTCTTCGCAAAGTGACTGATAGCAGTCGTAAACAGGCTGAGCCTGCATTACCATACCCGAGCCGCCGCCGTAGGGTGAATCGTCAACTCTGCGGTGCTTGTCCAGCGTATACTTTCGTATGTTGCGGCAATTAATTTCAACAAGTCCCTTTTCCCTTGCTCTGCCAAGTATGCTTTCACTTACCACAGACTCGCACATTTCGGGGAAGAGTGTTAATATATCAATCCTCATCGTCAAAAATCCCCTTGAGCGGTCTGATATATACCTTTTCGTTTTCTACGTCCGTCTTTATTACTACGGGCGGAATAACTGGCAGCAGATACTCCTGACCATTTTCGTCCGTGATATGCCATACATCGTTGGCACCTGTCTGACTGACATCGGTCAACGTACCCCAGATTTTTGTCTCATCATCGGCATCAACAGCTTTGCAGCCGATAAGGTCGGCAATAAACCAACTGTCTTCTGAAAGCTTAACGTCCTTGCGTGCCATATAGAGTATCTTGTTTCGCATTGCTGCTGCCTGCTCAACTGTGTCGATTCCTTCAAGCTTCATCAAAGCAATATTGCCGTGAGGACGCGAAGTGACAACCTTGACGGGCTTTTCACCTTTGTCATCAAGGTAAACAGTTTTGAAAATGCAGGCGAATTCGGGGCTGTCGCACCAGGGGTTGACACGCACCTCGCCCTTGATTCCGTGAGTCGAAACAATCTGACCGAGCTCGAGATAAGGTTTGAGCATAACTGCCTCCGTTTATAAACACCAATAGCCCTATGACTTTTTTAATGTTAAAAAAGCACATAGAGCGTGATGTTAAGTTATTGATTAAAGGGATGTGAAATCGGATTATTCGATTTCAACTGCGATTTTTTCGTTGTTGCGGGTCGCAGCAGCACGCATAACGGTGCGAATAGACTTGGCAATACGGCCCTGTTTGCCGATTACTCTGCCCATGTCATTCTCGCCGACGTGAAGGTGGTAAACCGTTACGCCCTCTTCGTTGGGCTCGTCAACAGTAACAGTAACTGCTGAGGGATCTTCAACAAGACCCTGTGCAATTGCGATGAGAAGCTCTGTCATTGCGGGCACCTCCGTAAATATTTTGCTTTATCTGACTTGAAATCAGCCGATAACGCCTGACTTCTTGAGAATAGCCTTAACTGTATCTGTGGGCTGTGCGCCGTTCTTAATCCACTGCTGTGCCTTCTCAACATCAACCTTGATGTCTGCGGGGTCCTTTGTTGTGTCGTATGTGCCGATTTCCTCGATGAATCTGCCGTCACGGGGATAACGTGAATCAGCAACTACGATACGGTAGAACGGTGCTTTCTTTGCGCCCATACGGCGAAGTCTGATTTTTACTGCCATTTTTGATTTCCTCCAAAAAATGAATTGCTTGTTAGTTTTTATAATGTAACAATTATAAATTGTAATTACATCCGAAAATTATCTGCGTTTTTTCTTCTTGAATGATTTGGATAAACGCTTGCCGCCCTTGCCGCCAAACTGTTTGAACATTTTCTGCATCTGTTTGAACTGGGCAAGAAGTCTGTTGACATCTTCAACCTGCATACCGCAACCTGCCGCAATACGGCGTTTGCGTGAGGGATTTATGATGTCGGGGTTTTCACGCTCCTTCGGAGTCATTGAAAGGATGATTGCACGGATACGGTCAAACTGTCTTTCGTCGATATCGACATCTTTTATCTGTTTGTTGATACCGGGAACCATACCGAGCACGTCTTTGATTGAACCCATTTTCTGTACCTGCTCAAACTGGTCAAGAAGGTCGTTCATATCAAATTTGTTTTTGCGGAGCTTTTCTTCAAGCTCGCGAGCCTTCTTCTCGTCAATAGCTTGCTCAGCTTTTTCAATAAGAGAGAGCATATCACCCATGCCGAGAATTCGGGAAGCCATACGGTCGGGATGGAAAACATCGAGGTCTTCGAGCTTTTCACCGATACCGACAAACTTGATAGGCTTGCCTGTAACAGCTCTTGCTGAGAGAGCGGCACCGCCGCGGGTATCACCGTCGAGCTTGGTAAGAACAAGACCGTCAATACCGAGTGCATCGTTGAAGCCGTTTGCAACTGTAACGGCATCCTGACCTGTCATAGAGTCGACAACAAGGAGAATTTCGTGCGGATGAACAGCACCCTTGACTGCCTTAAGCTCATCCATAAGCTCTTCGTCTATGTGAAGTCGGCCTGCTGTATCGAGGAATACGAAATCGTAGCCCTGGTCTTTTGCAAGCTTTATTGCTTCCTGAGCGATTGTAACCGGGTTGGTCTGACCCATTTCGAATACGGGTACACCTGCCTGCTCACCGACAACCTGTAACTGCTTGATAGCAGCGGGACGGTAGATATCGCAGGCAACAAGAAGGGGACGGTGACCTTTCTTCTTGAGGGAAAGTGCGATTTTGGCACTGTGAGTTGTTTTACCTGAACCCTGAAGACCGCACATCATAACGATTGTAGGCGGATGCGGAGCTCTTGTAAGATGTGACTGAGTGCCGCCCATGAGAGCTGTAAGCTCCTCATTGACGATTTTGATAACCATCTGTGAGGGAGTAAGGCTCTCCATAACCTGGGCACCGATAGCACGCTCGGTTACAGTGTTTGTGAAATCCTTGGCGACTTTGAAGTTAACGTCGGCCTCAAGGAGTGCAAGTCGTACCTCACGCATTGCCTCGCGGACATCGTGCTCGGTAAGGCTGCCTTTGCTTTTAAGGCGTTGAAACGCGGCTTCAAGTCTGTCGGAAAGTCCTTCGAATGCCAAGAAAACACACTTCCTTTACTGTGGTTTATGTAATAGAGTTAAGATTCGACAAGTGTTGAAACGATTGCGCGGATACGGACAGAAGCTTCGTTGATTTCTCTGGAGAGACCGAAACGCATATTCTGCTCGTATATGAGGTTGGCACAATCTACTATTTCGTTGAGACCCTTCTTCTGCTCTTCAAAACGGGCAACAAGGCCAAGCTTGTTTTCCATATCGAAAAGCTGAGCCTCTGCACGCTTGATAGCGTCGCGTACGCCCTGCCTTGTGATACCCTCATTCTCTGCAATTTCGGAGAGTGAAAGGTCATCGTTATAGTAATAATCCAAGAAGCTGCGCTGCTTCTCGGTCAGCATTTCGCCGTAGAAATCAAGCAAAACGGTGATTCCGAGGTTTTTAGCCAAAGGGATCTCCTCCTAACGTGTTTGTGTAAAGCATTTGTTCTTTACAAGCAGGTATTATACTAAAAAACATCCGCGGTGTCAAGGGCTTTCAAAGTACAAAAGACAGGCGGTTTTTGGGTGAAACCTTGTGAAAAAAGACAATAAAGTCGATTAGTTGTATTCACCGTCGGAACAAAACACAAAATAGGCGACAAACAAAGCAATAAATTTTTAAAAATCATAAATATAAAATTTTTTGAAATATTTTTGCAAGGTATCGTTTACATTTTATTCATAAAAAAGACACTATTTATTATCACACTTTGACGAATTATATTGTAATATAAAACCACGGAAAACAATGTTTTTCACTTATTTAATTTAAATTTCTTCTTTTTGTTTCTTTTTCATTTACTCCTTCCTTTTGCGAACAGGCGAGCCGTTAGGCTCGCCTGTTCGCATTTTGTGATTATAAAACTATTTTACCAAATGACGAATAAATACCGAGGGGGTCGGAGTTCAGCTGGCGGCAACGCATAACGGAGTCCTTGCCAAAGCGGCTGCGTATATCTTCAATACGGGTTTCGAGCTTTTCCATTTTCTCAAGGTACATCATATCGCAGTCGAATGAAAGCTGAATACATTCATCTTCGCTTACAAGCTCACAGGCTCTGATTCCTATTGAGCGCAGTGGCTTCTTACCGTCCCATATTTCGGATATGAGCTGAGCGCCCGTTTTGAAAAGCAGCTCTGTAAGCCTCAACGGTTGAGGTAACTTACGCTGGTGCTCCGTAATATTAAGCTCGTTGTCGCGTATGTGTACCTGAATTACACCTGCGAGTGCATGGTTTTCGCGCAGGGAATGCGCAACACGGTCGCACAGCTTTATCAGCACAAGCAGTACATCATTCATTGTGCGCATATCGTCAGGCGGAGTAGTGCTTCTGCCTATGCTTTTGGGCGGCGGTGCGAATTCGGAGCTTATAACAGGTGCGTTATCAAGTCCGTTAGCAAACTTCCATAGAGTTTCGCCGCCTTTGCCAAGCACCATACGCAGTAATTCGGGCGGTGTGCGTGCTATATCGCCAAGGGTGAGTATACCGATTCGGCGCAGGCTTTGCTTTGTTGCACTGCCTACTCCGAGCATTTCGCCTGCATCAAGTGGCCAGACGATATCTTTAAAATGCTCACGGTCAATTACCGTTACGGCATCCGGCTTTTTGTAGTCACTGCCGAGCTTTGCGAATATTTTGTTGAAGCTGACACCTACTGAAATTGTCAGCCCTGTTTCTTTTTTTACGGTTTGCCTTAATTCTTCCGCTATTTTTTCTCCGTTTCCGAAAAGCATTGTACTGCCGGTAACATCAAGCCAGCATTCGTCGATTCCGAATGGCTCTATGATATCGGTATATCGGTCGTATATTGCTCTTACTTGTTGTGAGTAACTGTTGTAAAGCTCATAGTGAGGTGACACAAGCTCGAGTAGCGGGCACTTCTGCTTTGCCTGCCAGATGGCTTCTGCGGTTTTAACGCCCTGCTTTTTGGCAATCTCATTTTTGGCAAGTATTATACCGTGACGTTTTTCTATACTCCCTGCCACGGCTACGGGTTTGCCCAGGAGGTCATCTCTGCCGAGACATTCTACAGAAGCAAAAAAATTATTCAGATCACAGTGTAGTATTATCCTGTCTGCCACGGTAAAAACCTCCAAAGAACATTTGTTCGACAGAATAATAACACATAAGTTGCGGTTTGTAAAGAGGTTTTTTATTCCGTTTGACTTTTTGTCGGCTATAATATATAATTTTATAGGTTTAATTTATTATAACGAAAAATGTGGTGAAACGATGTATAAAGTCGGCATATGCGGTCGCTTCGGATACAACAGTGGCTCGGTCAACGGTCAGACAGACAAAACTGTAGCCGTTTACAACGCTGTTGCAAAGGCTATAGGAAAAGAGAATATTGCTCTTATAGATTCGTACGGCTGGCAGAAGAATCCGCTCAAGATGATCGGTAATTGCCGTAAGCTTCTGAGTGAGTGTGAAAACGTCATCGTTATGCCTGCCAGAAAGGGAGTTAAGGTTTTTCCTGCTCTGTTCAATGTGTTTAACAGAAGCTACGGCAGAAAACTGCACTATGTGGTTATCGGCGGCTGGCTTAACGATGAGCTCAAGGCTTCGGATTCGCTTAAGAAACAAATAAAAAAGCTTGACTGTGTATATGTCGAGCTTGAGCAGATGAAAAAAGATTTGCAGGAAACAGGTCTTGATAACGTAATTTATATGCCGAATTTCCGCAGCAAAACTTCAATTGATGAAGGTGAGCTTGTATACAACATATCAGAGCCTTACAGAGTGTGTACTTTTTCACGCATACTCAGAGAAAAAGGTATTGAAGAAGCTGTTGATGCTGTACGCAAGGTGAATTCTCACTTTGGAAGGACAGTGTACGAGCTGGACATATTCGGTATGGTAGAGCCCGAATATAAGGAAAGATTTGACGAAATACAAAAAAGTTTTGAGCCGTATATTACTTACAAAGGTATAATAGATAACACCAATTGCTCTGATGAGCTTAAAAATTATTTTGCTCTGCTTTTTCCTACATTCTATAAGGGCGAAGGGTTTGCAGGCACGATTATCGATGCTTTTTCTGCGGGTGTACCCGTAATAGCTACCGATTGGCATTACAACGCAAGCATTATCACACATCTGGTTAATGGCGTTATATATGATACGGAAAAGCCTGAGCTGTTGACAAAGATACTCGTTGAAGCGGCAAAATCACCTGATATGCTCAACGCTCTCAAGTTGAATTGCCTTAAAGCAGTAGCACCTTATGAGGCTGATGAGGTTATAAAAATTCTTCTTAATGAGCTTGGGGTTGTTCCTGAAAGAGAGGCTGAAACCGTATGAGCATTAAAAGGTTACTTTGCTGTATGAGCAGTATGAATGCCGGCGGAGCAGAGACCTTTCTTATGAAGCAGTACCGCTGTATGGACAGAGAAAAATATCAGATGGATTTTTGCGTCAATGTAGAGGAAAGAGGCTACTACGACGACGAGATAGAGTCTATGGGCGGCAGGATATACCGTATTCCGCCTAAGTCAGAGGATTTCAAAAAATCGCTTAAAGCACTTGAAAATATCGTGCGTGAGAACGGCTATGAGAGTGTGCTTTGCTCTTCGGTAAAACCGGGTACTGCGCTTGAACTTATTGCTGCCAAAAAAGGCGGCGCAACCCGACTTATCTACCGTTCAAGTAATTCGAGCGTTGACGGTGGCTTCAAGCAAAAATTGCTTCATAATACAATCGGTCAGTTGGCAAAAACCGTACCTACGGTGAAATTTGCGCCCTCAAAGGAGGCTGCCGAATATTGCTTCGGTAAAGGCTGTATAGAAAAGGGTAGGGCACATCTGCTTCACAACGGAATTGATACAAACATTTACCGTTACAGTGACGAAACAAGGGCTGTTATGCGTAAAGAGCTTGGCATTGAAAGTGAATTTGTCGTAGCCCACGTCGGCAGATTTTCAAAGCAGAAAAATCACGTGTTTTTGCTTGATATATTTGAAGAGCTGCTGAAAATTAAACCTGACAGCGTGCTTATGCTTATCGGTATGGGTGAGCTTGAGGATGAGATAAAGCAAAAGGCGAAACAGCTTAATATAATCGACAGTGTGCGTTTTCTCGGAATCAGAAGTGATGTGCCGGATTTGCTCTGTGCGGCTGATGTGTTTGTGTTTCCTTCTTTTTATGAGGGTATGCCGAATACCGTTATCGAAGCTCAGGCACTCTCGCTTCACTGTGTTATTTCCGACAGAATCACACCCGATGCCGATATAACCGGCCTTGTGGAATATCTGCCGCTTGGCGATGCAAAGCAGTGGGCAAGCGTTGTTGTAAAATATGCCGAAGGATATATCCGCAAAGATATGACAGCGATTTTCAGAGAGCAGAAATATGACAGCGAAACAACATCAAGAGAATTTGTAAAATATTGTTTCGTTGAATAAAAATGAGAGGTAATACGGAAAACCGTGTTACCTCTCTCTTTGTATTTAGTTGAAATTAAAAATTGTAATCGGGCTTAACGATTGTGCCTGTTTCAGATGATTTGACGATTGCAAGGCAAACCTCAACAGTCTTTGCGCCTTCTCTTGCGTCTGTAATTACCTTTGTATCGTTGAGAATTGCTTCGGCGAATACTTCGAACTCCTTATCGTAGTTGTGGTTGTTGACCTCAAGCTCGATAATCTGCGGCTCTTCAATTGTGTGACCTGTTTCGTCAACTGTGAAGAGCTGCATTGTGGGTGATGTGTTATCGCAGATGATTGTACCCTTTGTGCCGTAGATAACGGTACGCATTGTGTAATCGCGCTTACAGCCTGTGGAAACGAATACCTTACCCATACAGTCATCTGAGAACTTGAGAAGAGCAACCGTAGCATCGTCGTAGCTGACTTCGGGAAGGTTCTTTTTTGTACCGTATGCAAATACCTCAATCGGGTCACCTGCAAGCCAACGGAGAAGGTCAACAGCGTGGCAACCGCCGCCGACAACACCGTGACGTATGGGGTCAGCTCTCCAGTGAACTACACCGTTTTCGTCGGGTTTTACTATATCCATATAGTCGTGTGCGTACTCGGACTCAACGAAGTAAACCTCGCCGAGTGTGCCGTTGTCAATAAGCTCTTTTGCCTTAGCGAAGGAGGGTGTGAAGCGGCAGATCTGACCGACCATAAACTTGCTGTCAGCAGCTTCTGCAGCCTTTACGATATCCTCAATATCTTCTCTTGTGAGTGCGAGGGGCTTTTCGCAAAGAACGTGCTTGCCTGCTGCAAGGCACTCGAGAGAAACCTTCTTGTGCAGTTGGTCGGGGATTGCAACGGAAATTACGTTGATATCGGGGTTGTTGATAAGGTCGTGATAATCTGTAAACTGTTTTTCGACGGGAATATTATACTTTTCGCCTGCGGCACGCAGAGTTTTTTCATTCATATCGCAGATAGCAGCAACCTCAGCACCGAAATGCATAGCACCCTCAACGTGTGCCATACCGAACATCATACCGATGTTGCCGACAATAAGCTTGTTTTCCATAGTTTCATATTCTCCTTTGGATAATAATTGTTAACGGATGTATTTTACTATAAATAATGTTTTTAATCAATATGTTTAGGGAAAAAACTGTAAGGGTGTTGTTCCGGAATATCTTTATTTATAAACCTCATTAGCTTTTGGATAATACATTTATGTTTCTGACTTACGACACGAGTTATTACGTATTGCTTTTTTGTTGAAAATATGCGATAATATCTGAAATATCATTAAAACAAAAACAATAACCTGAAAAGGAGTTTTATTATGGAACAGAAAAGAAGTGGTTTCACAGGTAAACTCGGATTTGTTCTTGCGGCGGCAGGCTCAGCTGTCGGCCTCGGCAACATCTGGCGTTTTCCTTATCTTGCAGCAAAGTACGGCGGTGGAATGTTTCTCCTTACTTACATTGTTCTTGCCGTTACATTCGGTTTTACTCTTATGGTGGCTGAAATTTCTCTCGGTCGTAAAACACAGCTCAGCGCAATCTCTGCTTTCTCAAAGCTTGATAAAAGATTTTCATTCCTCGGTTATCTTGCATCAATCGTCCCCGTTATCATCCTGCCGTATTATTCGGTTATCGGCGGTTGGGTAACAAAATATCTTGTATCCTTCTGCGTCGGAAACATATCACAGGCGGCACAGGACTCATATTTCGGAAACTTTATCTCTTCAACGAGTGAACCGATTCTCTACTTTGCAATCTTCCTCGGACTTACAGCACTCGTTGTTCTCTTCGGCGTTGAAAAAGGCATTGAGAAAATGAGTAAGGTTATGATGCCTGTGCTCGTTGTGCTTTCAATCGGTATCGCTGTTTATTCCGCTTGCCTTCCAAATGCACTTGACGGTGTTATTTATTACCTCAAGCCTGATTTCTCAAAATTCTCGATAACAACAGTTGTTGCCGCTATGGGTCAGCTGTTCTATTCAATGTCGCTTGCGATGGGTATTATGATCACATACGGCTCATATATGAAGAAGGAAGTAAGTATCGAAAGCTCAACAAGACAGATAAGCCTTTTTGACACAGGTATCGCATTCTTTGCAGGTCTTATGATTATCCCTGCTGTTTTCTCATTCTCAGGCGGAGACGAATCAGCTCTCGGTCAGGGCCCCGGCCTTATGTTCGTTACACTTCCTAAGGTGTTTAACAGTATGCCCGGTGGCAACATTATCGGCATTGTTTTCTTTGTGCTTGTTCTTCTTGCAGCTCTCACATCTTCAATTTCACTTATGGAAACAATCGTTTCCATCTTTATCGATAAGTTCAAGATTAAGAGAATACCCGCGTGTATCGCAGTTCTTGTAATCAGCGTTGCTCTCGGCCTCGTTTCAACACTTGGTTACGGTATATGGGCAGAGGTTAAGGTTATAGGAATGCAGTTCCTTGATTTCTTTGACTTTATCAGTAACAGCGTTATTATGCCGATTGTTGCGCTTATTACCTGTATCTTTATCGGATATGCTATCAAGCCTAAAGCGGTAATTGAAGAAGTTGAGTATGGAAACACTAAGTTTTCAATGAAAAAGCTCTTTGTTGTTGTAATTAAGTACATTGCTCCTGTATGTATTCTTATTATTCTCATATCGTCCGTACTCGGAGCTTTCGGAGTTGTCAGTATTTAATTATTAATAAAACCGTTAAAACGTTGCACTTCGCGGTGCAACGTTTTTTGTTGATTAATGCCGATTTTTTGAGAGCTTTTTAGTGGATTTGATTGTATTGTTTTTTTGCACTTTTTCTGGCTTCAAAAAACGTTGTGTAGCTTTATTCTGGGCATATCTTGTTAGAATTTTGTTAGAAAAACGGTGTTTGTGAGCAGATTTCCAAAGGATTGCGGCTTGGCGCGCTGGAAGGGACTCGAACTCCTGACCTTTTGGTTCGTAGAGACACTCGTATAGCGGAATGACATTCCATTTCGTGGTAACTTGCAGAATTCTCTGACAAAAGTTCAGTTTGAGTAACCAAAAGGTCAATTTCTGCAAGTGTTGATACACCGTGATTCACACAAAAACCCATTTTTCGTCCGTTTGTTAGAAATTTGTTAGAAAAACAACGCTGTCTTTTTGGCACAGGATTTCCTGCAGAATATAACCCTTACAAGAAAATTCATTCTTTTTCATATTTGCTATAATAAGCTGCTTCGTTCAGTCAGAACGAAGCAGCTGTTGTTATTTTAACATATGTTAAATAAAACAAAAAATCCGAACGTGTCACCAATGATGACGATGTTCGGATGATTTGACTTTGTAAGTAATGACTTATTTTAATACAAAATGCGTTCCCTTATGCTGCATCGTTAAAAAGTACAGGGGTACGCATTTCGCATTAGCGCAAGGGCTT